>DJVJ01000030.1 GCA_002441135.1 Caryophanales bacterium UBA6259
AATCAGTCCCTCTCAAAGACAAGTGTACTGTTTTCCCATGAAGATTCATTTTCCTAGCACGCCGTCCTACTTCTTCCGTAATTTCTAGAAGTACAACTTCAATTTCCTCTCTTAAATGATAATCACGTGGTAATGTAATGCTATTTCCTATTCCTTTTTGCTCTACAGTAGACTGGCTTTCTACTGGCGAATAATCTATTCCTTGAGAACTTAACCATAAAACATGCCCCATAATTCCCCAATGCTTCTTAAGTTCCTCTAAAGAACGTTCTGCCAATTGGCCAATAGTAAATATACCTATCCTCTCCATATTTCTTTTCATTCTACTCCCTACGCCAAATAAATCATCTATCGGCAAAGATTGCGTTATTTCTTTGTACGTTTCAAAGCTGAGTCGAAAAATACCATCATTATTTTTCTTCGCGAATCGATCACAAGCCATTTTCGCTTGAATTTTGTTGTCGCCAATTCCTACTCTTGCTTTAACCCCTACCTCCTCCCAAATTTTTTCTTGAATATTTTGAGCCATTCTATCTGGTGTACCAAACAATAGATAGCTTGCTGTTACATCTAAAAACTGCTCATCAATTGAAAAAACCTCTACTTTATCGGTAAATTGTCTCAAAATCTCCGTAATTTGAATGGATGCATCAATATATTTTTTCATATGTGGTCGTACAAATTGGGCATCTGGGCAAAGATTTCTCACCTCCCATGCAGGCATTCCTGTTTTCACCCCTGCTTTTTTGGCCTCTGGACTAGCAGCTAAGGCAATGCCATGCCTTTTTTCAGGATCACCGCAAACTACTACTGGCTTACCTTGTAAATTATGATTGGATGCAATTTCTACAGATGCATAAAAGCTTTGCATATCGACTAAAAANNTTTCGATATGAAAGTTATACTTTCTTATCGATTAAACAAAAATAGAACTTACGTTCTTATTTTTAGTATACCTCATTTAGAGTTGTTTTAGAACATAAGTTCGTAAATTTACTTTTTATTTTGAGTAAAGTTACTTTAAATGGAAACGCTAAAAAATGCGAAGAAAAAGAGGGAAATGAGAGCTGTATGCCGAATTTCTTATTACCACAAATAAAAAGGGGGGTCTCCATGTTTATTCGCAACTGTATAACAAACGTAGATGAACTAATTACCGTTAAGGAAAATGACAGCATTGATAGTGCTCTTCAATTATTGAATACCAATGGATTAAAAAGTGTTCCAGTAATAAAAGAGGATGGAAGCTATGTAGGTATATTATCCAAAGAAAAATGCTTTGAAATATTAGAGGCAAACAGTACAATTTCTTTAGAAAGTCTAAAAAAATTATCAGTATCTGAAGCTACAGATATTATTAGTCCGCTAAATTTAGACAGTCGATTTGAAGAAACATTTCCATTGATTGTTCGTTATCCATTTGTACCGATTGTTGGCGAAAATAATCAATTTGTTGGAATCGTCAAAAGAAAAGAAATCACGACTGCATTAGAATCCTCATTTGGAGTTAATATCTCTGGTTTACGTTTATTAATTGGAACTGCTGAATTAGAAGGTCGATTAGAAAAAATTCTTGAGATAACCCATCAATTACATCTAAATGTAATTACCGCTGTTGCCTTTGATGCAGGAGAACGTTTAAATAGAAGAGTCTTATTGAAGGTAAAACAAAATAATCAAAAAGAGGAATTAATTCATCGTTTGGAAAAACACGGATTTAGTATCCTTACTATCCATGAAGATTAAGATTAAACAAAAAAAATCCCTGAAAAGGGATTTTTTTATTTATATTCTTTTAATAGCTTAATGGAAGTTTACTCGTTTTCTTGCTCAAGTAACTTTTCGTATGTAGCAAGAACTTTTTCCCATTCCGCCTCATCTTCAATATCGACAAGGATTTCTTCGCCTTCTTCAACCTCTACACGTAAAATTACGCCTTCTTGATCCCCGTCTGGAGAAACTAAAACAACATATTCCTTAGAATCTAATTCAAACCAAGTAACAATTTCAAATGTCTTTTCTTCTCCATTTTCATCAATCAAAACCACTTTGTGGTCATGCTCATGATCATGGTCATGGTCATGGTCACAATGTTCGTGATCATGGTGATGATGATCATCATGCTTGTGATCGCTCATAGATATCCCTCATTTCATTTTCAATTCTTATACATCCTACCATTACTTAGACGAAAAAGCAAAGAACTATTTTCCATTTTTAGTTATGGATGTAATAACCTTTTGTAATTTCAGCACTTCTGCTCTTTTCATGGTTAGCTGATATTTTGCTGTTAAATAAGTGGCTTCTTCAAACGTTTTCCCTGAATGGCAAACGGTCATTTCAGTGGTCATTGGATTATCATATAGAACCTGCCACTCTCCACCTCTTTGATCGACAGAAATTTGGTTATACAATTCTACCTTATATTGATATATAGCAGAAAGCTCCTGCCAAAAATTTTCCCATACAGGACTGATTAAAACTGGTGTCGGAAAAAGTTCCTTCCCTAATTTTATCCAACCTTCCATCTGTTCAAACTCATTCTCATTGATTTTTTTTAAATCCTCATAAAATGATTGAACAATTTCATTAAAAGCAGAAAACCCAATCTTTTCTACAGTTTGCTTAAAAAGAATTCCTTGTTCTTCTGAATTGATATCTTTTAATTGCTGGTAATAGCTCATCAATAACAAACTTCCTTCCTATAGACAATTCCTGATGTACAATTAATAATAGTACCATATAGATTGATAATCGGAAAGATTCTCTCCTCTTTTTTCTAATTGTTTTAGGAAGGAGAATATTGGAACATCGCGATATAGGAAAGGCTTTTCCGTAACAAGATAAACATCAGAAGGGTAAAATTCGTAAATTCTTGATCCATCCGACAATATCATGATTAATTCATGCTCTTGTGAGGCCTTTAAATAATTTTTACCAATTCCAGGAATATTAAATACAGCCTCATCTGCTCGATCAATTCCTGGGGCAAGGCGTGACTCCTCATTTTGTTCCTGAATCATTCTAGCAATCGGAACGCGTTCTTCTGGGATATCCTTTTTGGCATTAAAAGAATAATATGGATCAACTCCAATTAAACGAAGCTGCTTTCTTAATGCTGCCATTTCAAATCTTCTGGCATTGTCTACGGTATAGGTTGATTGATTATACACAAGAACTCCTGCTTTTTTTAATTTTTGAACAACCTCCATCGCCTCTAACGTTACTTCATAAGGATGTTCAAAATGAGTCATTAAGGATATTTCTCTTCTGCCAGTAATCTGATAAGAGCTTAAGAGATGCACCAAAGAATTAGTGATTCTTGATGGCAAAATAACTGGAATTCTAGTAGATACTCTAATACGCTGAATATGAGCAATATCCGCTAGACGTGATAATATTTCTTCAATGATTTGATCATCAAAAATTAAAATATCACTTGCTATTAGTACCTCTGTGACTTCTGTATGCTTATCAAACCAACGCATAGCCCGATCTAACTTTTCAATAGAAATAGGCTCTTTTTTTCCTAAAGCATGATTCATCTCCCAATTCTTTTCACTATACAGGCAAAATCGTGAATTATTAGAAATCGGTCTAAAAATCGCCACTCGTGGATAACCTCGACGAATAGAAACTTCAGCTGGAATCTGTTTATTTTCTTTCACAAGTACATCCTTCTTATGCTTACTAGATTCTACGAGCCTTTGAATATATTTTAACGGTGGAAAAGCTTGTGCTCGAATAGCGTGATCATACTTTAAGTCTGAAGTATCACTATGATCTAATAAGGACAAATAATATGGGGTAATTCCAAAAGGAAGATCATGTTCATTCGCTAATTGGATAGCCATCTTTTCTTCTTCATCAAGATTAATCATCTTTTCAATATCCTTAAGCTCCTTAAGCATATTGCCACAATGCCAATTCCAATCCTTCCATTCTTGATCTGTAATATTGAATTTAGCCTTTATCTGTTCTTGATTTTCTTTTCGTTGCTTTATAATTGGAAATTCAATTCCACTTGGATAACGATTCATCCAAATTTTCACTTCCTGAGATAAGTCATCCAAACGGGATAATTCATGTCTTTTGACTCTTGGTTTAATTTCCTGTGTATGCTCTAATCCAGTTGTTCCTTTTAAACCTCTAAATAGATTTAAAATCTCATAAGCAAATCCTAAACTGATTTCACTAACGTCATTGTTTAGACATTTTTTCAAATTTTTAAATACAGAAAAATGTGTAATCGATTCATGACGTGGAGAAAATAAGTTTTTGAGAACATGAAGTGCTTGCTGAGAACGATATCTTTGGGAAGAAGTCATATGACAGGCTTCTAAACAATGTAGCTCATATCGATAAAAATAATGATATATTTCTTCTCTGATAGCATCATCTTCTTTTTCCAATTGAAGAACAGCACAAAAATCAGGGTTTTCTTGTTTAAACAAATTCATAACTTCTTCTATTCTCTCTGATTCAAGGGGTGTATTAATATTATTTATATCAAAAATCATTGATAATCCTCCTAAACGAAGTATAAACTATTTAGATTGTATCAAATCCTATTAAAAAAAAGCGAATAAAACGAAAAGATTCAAAGAATTGTAAAATATGGACAGGGATAAACAAGCTATACATATAGTTAATTAATATAATTATTAAATAGTAATTATTATTATTTTATACAAAAAAAGCTACTATTTATCACTAAATAGCAGCTTTTTAGATACTTGATATAATACAATAAAATATAATTATTTCACTTCAATTTGTTTTTCTCCAATAACTAGGTATTGATTTGAGGTCGAATTACCTTTTACTAAGAATTGCATGGTATATGTTCCATTTTTATCAAAGTTAATATTTTTAAAAGGATGAACATAAACTAAACTATTTTCATTTTGTGCATCTACACTTTTAACTTCTCCCTCAGCCACCTTATTGCCATTAGGATCAACAATCATCGCTTTTACATAAAGGGATTCATTTGGTAAATTATCAATCTCGCTATACAAATAAAAGGAAAAATCATAGCGTTTAGATTGAGGAATTTTCCCAAAAGGAATGTAAATTACAAAATTCCCTTTACCATCTTGAACTGGGTTCACGGAAAAGAGCATATTTACATTTGGTTTGATTAAATTAGCCGTTCTTGTATCATTATTCCACTTTACAATAGCACCTAAGGCCTCTGACACAGAACGTAACGGTAAAACAGTTGATCCATCAATAATAAAGCCAGGCACTTTGGAATAAACCTCTTGACCATTTACCTTTACCTTTACCTTTTCATAATCATAAAAATAACCATATAATCCAGTACCCGCATATACCGTTGTACTTAATAATAATAAACTAATTAGGATGATGGCAATTTTTCGTTTCACTGATGTCCCTCCATTAAAAAATCAAGTAAATTCACAATTTTTTCCGCTATAGTAATAGACACAAATATCATTAAAAGGTTGCGCGAAAAAATAGATAGTTTTCTAATGACATCTAGAATAAATAAAAAACAAAAAAAATAATACCCACTCTAGCCCAATAAACCATAAATTGGAAAGAGATAGGTATTATTTTTCATTAAAATAAATTAGTTGGTAATGCGGCCACTAATATTAAATAACGTAGGATAAAGCCTCCTATTAAAACAGCACTCTCAGTAACAAGCAATGGAAAAATATTAGGCTTAGATAATACAGTTGTAGCTGATACCTCTAAATTAACCGGCTTATACATGGAATAGCTATGATTTATTTCTATCCCCTCAATCAGCATTGGTATCACTAATCCTATTCCTAATAGCCCAATCCAAAATAATAGGCTCCATTCACCTGTTAAAAGTCCCTTAATAGATTGGTAGGCCACTTCATTGGCGGCACTAGTAATATAAAACATGATGAAGATCAGGATCGTTTCAAGAACCATTAAAGAAAAATGTAGTTTTTTCAGAGATATCATATTTTGGCATGCATTTCTATTCCACAAGGTTGCTATAAGAACTGTAATCGCTATACCTGTTGAACCAGCTGAGACCGTAAATAAAACTGGCAAAATTGAACTATTCCAAAGTGGAACTGCTTTAACTACCCCAATAAGCAAACCAGTATATGCGGCTGTACCAAACGCAAAGATTACTCCTAATTTCTCTATCCAAGAAGCAACCTTTTTTCCTTTATAAACCATTAATGCCTGATAAGCACCTATGACAAAGAAAAGAGAAATTATATAAGTACCATCTGTCATCATAGATCCAACAACATTACTAAGAAGATAAATAAAGCGTAATGGATGCTGAATTCCTGCTTCCGCATCAAAAACCAATAACAGTAAACCAATGGCTAAAAGGACAGGGGATAAAAAGAAACCTGTTCTTCGAATCGTATCTGCAGTAGGAAACTTTTTACTCACCCAGTAAGCAGTTACATAGGCACCCGCACTAATTCCAGCAAGAAATAAATACCAAGCGATCATTCCTCCCCACGCCATCTCAATCACCTCACATAGAATATTTTTGAGCGAGTTCCTAAATCAGATCGCAAAGGAACAGCCTTTTTAGTAACAATTGCCTTTGAAATTTCGCTATTTGGATCATCTAAATCACCAAATAACCTTGCACCGCCAACACATGTAGCAACACAAATAGGTTGTTTACCCTGTGCTACTTCCTCAACACAAAAACGACACTTTTCAACAACACCGGTTTCATGGCTGACAACCCTTGCTTGATAAGGGCAGGAAACAACACAATATTTACAGCCAATGCATTTATTTTCATCTACAAGTACAATTCCATCTTTCGTTGTATAGGTAGCACCTGTTGGACAGTTTTTTTCACATGGGGCATTATCACAATGCTGACATTGTACAGGAACGATTTGCAAATTAACATTTGGATATGTTCCCTTCTCTAGCTCATAAATATGAATAAACGCCTCTTCTGGTGGTAATCCATTTTGCATTTGACAAGCAACTCGACACCCGAAACAGGCTACACATTTTGTAGTGTCAATTAACATACCATAGCGTGCCATCCTAGACTCCCACCTTTCTCACTTTTACTATAATTTCATGAATCATCGAAGTTCCACCGATTGGGTCAACTTGAACCGGTATATGATCCATATAACTAAAACCAACACCATTTGCTAAATGTAGATGTTCTGAAAAATTACCATATGGAGATGGAACATAGACACATTCTGGATGTAATCGTTCTGTTACCTTGATTTTCACCTGACTTTTTGTAATGGAAGACTCCACTTCTACCAAATCCCCGTCCTTTAAGCCCATTTGATCTGCTCGTTGTTTATTGATCCATAAGCGTTCAGATTGATAATCCTTGGTAATTTGAAGCATATAAGGTAAATTTGCGGTGTAAGCATGGGTGTGATAGCTCTGTTTTCCGGTAATCAATCGGAAAGAATCCTGATCTGGCATAACTTTAGGTTCCACCCATTTTACAATTGGCCAAAAACCTGCTTTTGCAAAGGACTCATTATAAAATTCTACTTTACCAGAAGGTGTTTTTAGTTGAGGAACCTGCCCTAATTTAATTGGGTCATTTAAAACAATTGTTCCTTTTTTCTTCATTTCTGTTAATGCAATGCCAAGAGGCGCTAACATCGCTTGATTTAGTTCATCAACAGTAAAATTAAAGTATTGACCTAAACCCATTGCTTTAGCAATCTCTGTAAATATCTTATCGGCAGGAACAGTATCTGGATGAACCAGATCTATCGCTTTTTGTCTTAAGCATACGGCAGGCTTACCACCAGGTAATCCTTCTAAAACATCATCTCTTTCCAAATAGCTTGGTTCTGGCAAGACGTAATCAGCCACAAGAGTGGTTTCAGACATTTGCACATCAATAACAACCATTAATTCCAATTTTTCTAGCCCTTCCATCATGTGTTGTGGATTCCCATATCCTCGTACTGGGTTAGTTTGAATAATAATCGCTGCTTTAACTTTTCCTTCCATTGCTTTTTGAGGAATAACACTAGCAACTCCAGCTCCTTTACTTACTAAATGAAATTCGGCATCTACCCTAGGTAATTTTGACTTAGCTGGTTCAGGATGCTTTAGAGGGTCTAACGTCCCTAACTTTGGTGCTTTAGGGAATGTAAATCCACCCTTTTGCTGAAGATTTCCTAATAAGGCGTTAAATAAAGCAACGGCACGCCCAGTATCCACACTATTTGCATAAGTACTACCAAATGCTCCCCGCCAAGATTGTTCAATCACTGCCATCGGCTTGACACTTGCCATTTCCCGCGCAATTCTTATAATTGTTTCTTTGGAAATTCCACTAATTTTCTCTGCCCATTCAGGAGTATACTTTTCTATTTCCTTTGCATAGTCTTCAAAACCAACAGAATAATTGGAAATAAATTCTTTATCATATAGCTCTTCTTTAATAAGCACATTAGACATCGCCAACACAAAGGCTAAATCAGTACCCGGTCTAATGGACAACCATTCATCAGCAAATGGAGCCGTATTATTTAATCTAGGGTCAACAAGAACCACTTTTGCCTTGTTATCTTTTGCTTTTGCCAAGGCCTGAACAGATGCTGGTCGTAAACCATCCCCATAGCTTCTACCAATGAACATAATATATTTTGAATTCGCGATATCAGCACCTGGCACACCACCAATAGTATGAATAAAGCCAGTATCCCTCGCATTTGAACAAACTACTAAATGGTTAAAATAATTTGGCGAACCAATCGCCGCTAAAAAGCGAGGACCATAAAATTTACCAGTTGGTCTAGGATCCTCGACAAAAACTACTTTATCAGGTCCATCTTTTTTTATGATTTGATTTAATTTAGTACCAATTTCTTGATAAGCTTCTTCCCAAGTAATCGGTGCAAATTGTCCATCTTCTGTCTTTTTTAATGGTTGAGTAATCCGATCAGGTGAATAAGCTAATGTAGCCACTCCATGTCCTCTTGCACAAATTTTTCCTTTACTAAATGGATGGTCTGGATGCCCTTCTACTTTCCATAGTCTTCCTTCCTTTGAATGAACTAAAATTCCGCATTTACTAGAACAAGCATTACATAGAGAAGGTGTGATGCTGACATTTTCTTTGTTTTCAGCATAAAGAGTTTGCCAACTATTAAAACCTATTGTTCCTATTGAAGCTAATGCAGTAGTCGCAGCAGATGCCTTTAGAAACGTTCTACGCGATATTTGGTTGCGAAACATAATTTCCCCTCCTCAATACATAATTAGAAAAGTTGACAATACTTTTCTAAAATATAGTGAATTTTTTGTGAAATTTATAACAAAGATTATTAAAAGAAAAAACCTCCTTTTATTTAAACTCTTTAAAATAAGATAAATGATATTTCTACATCTCTATTCTATGTTCATTAATTAACAAGATAGAAATTAAACATTGTTATACCCCTATAATAAATTGTTAGAATATGTTAAAATATTAGAAAGTTTATCTTTTAAGATTACATAAGGATGGGAGCTTCTGTTAATGGAAATCACAAATTTAGAAGTATTTCTCCTTGTCGCAAAAGAAAAAAGCCTATCAAAGGCTGCAAAACTATTACATCTTACTCAACCCGCGGTGAGTAATAAAATTCATATGCTAGAAACCATATTAGACTTATCTTTATTCGACCGTTCACCATCTGGAGTAACCTTAACTTCCTCCGGACAAACTTTTTATCAATATGCAAACGAAATAACAATGATGTACAATGAAATGGTAGAGGCACTTAAAGGGACAATCACAGATCAGAAAATGATAATCGGTGCTGAAGCCATTATAGGAAACTATTTTATCCCTTGTAGATTAGCGGCTTTCAAAGAAAAATTTCCAAATATCGATATAAAAATTATATCTGGTGATCAAGCAGATTTACTGGAAAAGCTTGAAAGAAATGAATTAGATTTCGCTTTTGTTGATGGCACAATTCCATTAGCTCCAAACTTTCACACCAAGCTCTTATCTACCGAACCACTTTACCTTGCAGTTCCAAATAGTGAAAAATGGAAAAACATTGACTCGATTACAACAAATGAACTATATTCTCTTCCCTTTATTCTTCCAGACGAAAAAACTGGGTTACATCAATCGATTAAGCAATCTTTAAATAGGTATGGGATATCCAAGAATGATCTTCACATCTCT
The DNA here is from genome assembly GCA_002441135.1 of Caryophanales bacterium UBA6259. Classification (GTDB taxonomy): domain Bacteria; phylum Bacillota; class Bacilli; order Tepidibacillales; family Tepidibacillaceae; genus UBA6259. The sequence continues at coordinate 10,166 of DJVJ01000030.1, forward strand.
GCTGAGGTTAGTAGCATCAGTGCGATAAAGACCTTTGTAGAATCAGGATTTGGTGTTTCATTCCTTTGTGGATTAGCGACTAAAAAAGAAATCCATTCAAAAAGCATTAAATTGATTAAAGTAGATTCCTTATCATTAAACCTCAACTATTATGTTGCTTATCATCCAGAGAAGCTACATGATATCCACAAACAATTCATTAATCAATTTGTAAAATGAGAAAATAAAATAGCACAAAAAAGAACAGCACCTTCAAAGGTGCTGTTCTCTATATTTGACTAAAAACCAAAAGTACCATCTTCACTAATATGGATCGCATTATTTAAGTAGAATGTATTTGGATATCCTAAGTCCGCTACTTTATTGACAACACCACCTGCTCTTACTCCACTAGCACAGTGGATCAGAATAGTTGTATTTTTATCCTTAGGTAACTTACTAGCTATTGCTTGTGGATTTGCATGAATTTCACTATCAGGAATGTGAATAGATCCTGGAATCGCTCCATTAGACCTTTCTTCTGCTGTTCTTACATCAAGCACAACCACATTAGTTGCTTTAATCTTCTCAGTAAATTGATCTGGAGTTAAACCACGATCCACTTTACCTTCAGCAACATTAAAGCTTCCACCAGTACTTTTCATTCCAAAGGAAGGTAAACCAGCAGCCTTCCATGTTGGCAATCCACCTGCATAAACTTTAACATTAGTATAGCCACGAGCTACTAATTCTTTTGCTACTGTATGACTTTTTCCACAAGAAAATCCACCACAATAAATAATGATATCTGATGATTTGTCAGTTGGGATTATCGTAGCATATTTTTGTGAAAATAGAGTATCATCCATAGGAATGGAGTTGGGAATATGCTCATCAAAATACATCTTATATGGTCTAGCATCAATTAGAACATATGGCTTTGTATCTTCACGAGAAACATAAGTTTCCATAATTATATCTTTAACATATTCCGTTCCTACTACTAAGTAATTCCCTGCCGCCTTCCATGCTGGTGTTCCTTCTTGATAAACTTTAATATTGGTATAACCAAGTTCTTTAGCCTTTAACGCGGAGTTTTTGCTCAATGGGCAATCCAATCCTCCACAATAAAAGACGATTAAGGAATCTTTGTTTTCTGGTAATAAATTTTTATACTTATCAAATTCGGAATCAGGTATATTGATTGCTCCATTAATATGTCCTTCGTTATATACCTTTTGTGGTCTTGCATCCACTAAAACGAATTTCCATTCAGAAGGATATTGCTCATATGTTGTGCGAGTACCACTTGTTGCTTTTGTGGTATTCATTAATGCTTTAAACTCTGCAGTATTTAGATATTCTAGATTTGGATCAAGTGGTACTACTTTCTTTTCCTCCACTTTTTCATCCTGAACAATATACATCGATAAATCCTGCTGTTGATTAAATGAAGCAGTCGGAGTATCTACAGCTACTTCTTTTATGCCTGTGCAGCCCATTAAACTGACAATAATCAAGATTAATAGACTAGCAAAAATACTTTTTTTCTTCACTTCGGTCACTCCTTTCTACAGATAAGGAAATATTCTATTATAAGTTACTTTTCTCTTCTAAATGCTTTAACTCACCTTCTACTGCCTGCTGTACCAGATTTGTTACTTCTACAAAAAGAGTACTCTGCTTTAATTTTGCTAGCTCACTCTTAAAATCATCTAACCAATCTAAATGATCAACGATAAATTGCTTCGAAAACTCCTTTTGGTCCTCCTTTAATAGATACGATAAAAACTCTAATAAAAGGGTTAAGTGGTCTGGCATATTTTGATATTCTTCAGGAACTTGAACTTTAAATTGCTCAAAGAGATATCTAATGTGCAAAGCAGAATCCCCCATAAAATATCCCTTGCTTCGTGCAATGGATAGCTCTGCCGATGGGTCAGTTGTCCAAACCTTATAAACGGATTCGACTGGAGGAGCATATGGCTTTGTAATGCCCATAAAGCATTCCATATAGCTTTGTTTCATTTCAGAAAATTGATGAACATAGTCTTTTAGTGCAATGGGATAACTTCGATAACCAGCCAATTCCCACAATTCTTGCAGCCTATGATCAACAGTTCCATCGATAACCTCCTGATAAAAATCTTCTGTTGGAAATTTATAAAATTCAGCTAAGATTAAATAGATTTCCTCAATTGCTTCGGTTCGATCAAATATTTCATTTTGCACAAAAGATTCTCCCTTCCCAATTCAGTTTATCTTGTTCGTCAATTAATTTTGCTCATTTATGCGTGATGGTGATGGTGAATAGAATGCTCAGAAATTACACGATCTTCACTGCAATCGCAGCAATTACGTACATGATGCTTGTAGCACACATCATCCATATCTAAGTTCCATTTTTTCTCTCCAACCAAGTAAAGAAGTATGGTACCACCAATTGCTCCTAAGATAATTGCCCATTCCGACCAAGAAATAAAGGAATAGTTATATCCAACCTCAGATGCTCCAGCAAAAAACTCGTGAGGTATGATTTGTCCTGCAGCAACTAAATCTAATCTCATGACAAAAATTCCTGTGATTGTCATTAAACCTGCAGCAAATACTCTTTTTAGCTTGAATCCACCAGGTGTCATTAAAACAACAAATGGCAACACCATTCCAAGTAGTACTTCAAATAACCAGAAACGACCGCTCAATGGACCATTTAATAAAGCCATTATTGCTTCATATTTCCCTGGAGCTGCACCATAAAGTCCAGTTAAAACCTTCCAAATCGTAAAGAACATGGTGATTCCAAGAAATAACGCAAGAAGCTTTCCAAGGCTTGTTACAATATGTTCATTGCGGTAGATAAAATCTTCTCTTTTTTGATCGTTTCTGCCTACAATATAGAACATCACAGAAAGAATCGCAGACCCTGAAAGTAAAGCAGAAAGAATAAAATAGATTGACATGTAAGGACCTGACCAATATGGACGAGCTACTAGGAATCCAAATACTGCACCTAGATTACTATGAGCCGCAATTGCAGAAATGAAAACTAGTAATCCAAACAATGTCGACTTTTTGTGATCCCCTTTAAACATGAAATATAATTCAAAAATTAATAGAACTAAGTAGATTCCGTATAACAATCCCATCCAGAAAATGGCGGATGTTAGATTAGCTGAAAAGAGTAAATACACCATATTGAAAGGATGACCTAATTCTAATCCGATAACCACAAAGCCAAATACCAATGTTAGGATGGAACCAAGTACTGCTCTTTTTCCGATTACTTCAAATCGTTCTAATTTAAATACGTGACCAAGAGAGGCTACCAGTGATAGTCCTGTACTAGATACTACAAAGAATACATATCCTGCAATCAATGCACCCCATGGCACATGATTATTGGTACCCATTGCATGTTCTCCGTTTACGACCACGTTTACTGCACCAGCTAACCCTGCAATAATTAAAGCAGCAGATAAGTAAATCCAAAGTTTTCTATTAAACAATTCTCTCACCTCTCTTTACTTTTTCACATAAAAGATACGTGGTTTAGTACCTTTTTCAGGTGTAATTTGATAAACATCCACTTGAGCTAATTTTTTATTCAGCTCACTATTTGGGTCCTCTAAATCCCCAAATAAACGAACCTCATTCATACAGGTACTAGCACAAGCAGGCTGTTCTCCCTTAGATAACATCTCAGGACACCAGCGACATTTTTCAGGTACTCTGTCCTCATTTAATTGACGGGCATCGTATGGACAAGCGGTCATACAATATTTACAACCAATACACTTATCATGGTCAATTAAGACAATACCATCTTCTCTTTTATAGGTAGCTTGAGTAGGGCATACCATGGCACAGGGTGCATTATCACAGTGCATACACTGCATTGGTAAAATTTCCATTTTAACGTTAGGATAAGTCCCACGTTCCATCATTTCTAAACGATTATAATTATTTTCTGGAGGTAATTGATTATGCATCTGGCAAGCAATGGTACAAGCTGTACAGCCTGTGCACTTGGATGCATCAATTAGTAATCCATATTTCGCCATAATTATTTACCCTCCTTTCGTACTTTAACGATAACCTCTTGAGCCATGGTAGTTCCTGATAATGGCTCTACCATTACTGGAGCAAAGTCATTAAAGTTAACGCCAACATTATATCCATATTCTAATTTTTTGGATTGTACACCATAGGTAGATGGAAGCCATACACAATCTGGATGAAGTAGCTCCGTTACCTTAACTTTTACGTTTTTCTTAGCAATAGAGGATTCAACAGTTACTGTATCCCCTGTTTTAATTCCTAATTTGTCTGCCCGTGATTTATTGATCCACATATAAGTTCCATTATAGCGTTCGCTCATTGCTAGTAAGTATGGATTGTTGGCTGTTTGAATATGTGAATGCCATGGCTGCTTTCCATGAATTAATCGGAATTCATCCTCTTTACTGGTATCTGGCATTACTAATGGCGCTACCCAAGTAGGTATTCCCATCTTTCCATCCACTCTAAATAAATCAGCGGAGAACAACACTTTTCCAGTCTTCGTTTTTAATGCAGGTTTACCGTTTTTCATCGGGAAGCCAGGCTTCACATTTGCTGGGAACTCTAGAGTTCCTGCCTTTTTCAGTTGTTCCAAGCTAACACCTAATGGTTTCACTGCAGCAGCAATATGATCCTCCACTGTAAATGGATATAGGTCATCATAACCGGCTGCCTTGGTAATTCCTTTTAAAATATCTAAACAATGCTTTGTATTATGCATTGGTTTTACTGCTTCAAGTCGTATCGCTACCTGTGGATGATCGTGAGCAACATGACCACTTACAGTTTCTGGCTCGTCGCTTCTTTCTAAATAGTAGTGCTCTGGTAGAATATAATGAGCAGCATAGTAGGAAGTGTCATCCCAAATAGTTGGGATGGTAACTACTAATTCCGCATCTTTAATTCGCTTCTGATATTCAAAATCTGGTGCAGAACGGACTGGATTATAGTTATAGATGAAAACTCCTTTAATTTTTCCGTTATCAATTAAATCTGGTGTGATTTGTGCAATACCTCTTGCTGGCTCAACTGTACGATATTGACCATCAATACCTGCACCATCTGCTCTTTCTCCCTTTTCTGGATGAAAACGCTCAGGCACTTCAATATGTCCTAGGGATATACTTGCACTTGGCATTAATCCGCCTCTTTGGAAGAAATTGCCTACTAACGCATTTAAGATAATTCCCATTTGAGCGGTTTGTGTACTATTAATATAGTGAGCATGAAGTCCATGCCAGCCTGGCTCAATAAATGCTTTAGGGGCATTTTTAGCAAATTCACGAGCAATCTCTCTAATTTTATTCGCTGAGATATCGGTAATTTTTTCTGCCCATTCAGGGGTATATCCCTTATTCACTTTCCAAAACTCTTCAAATCCATCAACATATCGACGAACAAATTCTTTATCATATAAACCCTCGGTAATTAATACATTTGCCATTGCTAAACGGAAAGCCAAATCGGTTCCTGGCTTGATTGGAATCCATTCATCAGCAATCTTCGCAATTTCAGAATAACGTGGGTCGATTACAACAATTTTTGTTCCATTTGCTTTTGCTTTAGTAATGTGGTTCATACCATTTGGAATAATTCCACCAGCGAAGTTTCTACCTTCAAAAATGATATATTTAGCATTCATATGATCGCCATTTAAGCTAGTACCAGTCATTTGTAACCATGCATTGGTTTTTGCATTGAAGCAGGTAGAATATTGGGTTGTAAAATTACTAGAGCCAATTACATCAAACCATTGATCTACATAGAACTTTCTATGACTTCCATGCTCCATCCACATTAAAGAGTTTCCACCATATTTGCTTATAATCTTCTTCGACTTTTCTCCAATTTCCTGAAAGGCTTGTTCCCAACTGATAGGTTCAAATTCGTTATCCCCAACTCGCTTCATTGGACCAACAACTCGATTTGGATTATATAAATCTGCCGCCATACCGTGACCTCTCGCACATAAGTGACCACGAGATTTTAGATGAATAGGATTTCCTTCAACTTTCCAAACTCGATCATTTTTTACACTTGCAAATAATCCACAGTAACTAGTACATCCTTTACAAATCGTTGGAACTTTTTTTACAGGTGCTTCTTCTGCTTTTTTCTTGAATTCATTAAACCCAATAGATAAAGGAACTGATCCTACAACTGCTGCAGCAACAGTAGCTTTAAGAAACGTACGTCTTTTTATCGTTTTCATCCCCGATTCCCCTTTCTAACATGTAAAATATCAACCACAGCTAGCTGCTCCCCCAGAGCTATTCAAATCAACATTTAAAACTTTAACAGGAAATTCTCCTGCTGTTTCCGTTTGAATTGGTGCTATACCATTAATTTCAGCATCTGATGTCCATACGCGCATACCTCTTAACATTGCATAAGAATCATAACCTAGTTGATTTAATACACGAACAACCTGACTCGCATCATTTCCTGTATATCCAACAACAACAATTTTTTTGTTAGTTGGTAATTTTTTTAGATTTTCTGCATCCGCTACAGACGAATAAGGAATATTTAGTGCACCTTCAATATGGCCTTTTTTGTAATCGTTCATATCTCTTGTATCTAACACGAAGAAACTATTCCCTTTACTTTCTAAATCAGCCATTACATCCTCTGGCTTAACAACTGGACCCTTTCCAGAAGTTAAATAGGCTTGAGAGCGCTTCATAATTAAATCATTTACGTTAAAAACTCCCTCTTCTTGAATCGTTGGTAGATTATTGGTGGTTGCTTTAGGTTCTGCTGTCACCACTGGATAATTAAAAGAGGCTTTAAGTATTGGAGTTCCTAACTCTGGATTAGATAACCAACCACCCATTCCATTTAACATAGGGACCGCATCATACCCCAACATTTTCCATAACGTTACAGTTTGGTTTGCTGTATGTCCTGAATAACAAACAACAATAATTTTTTTGTCCTTAGGTAGGTTTGCAATTCGATTCGGATCTGCCGCTGTAGCATAAGGGATATTTACCGATCCTTCTATATTCCCTTTTGCGAAATCAGCTGCTGCTCGAACATCAACTACAAAATAGCTTTGATCCGCTTCAACAACCACCTTTTGATATACTTCCTCTGCCGTTAAGTATTCTGGTTTATTGTTTTTTAAGTATTCTGCTGACACCTTCTGTAATTCTTCAAATTGATTGTCTAGCTCTTTTGCTGATTGTACAGGCTCATTTGTATTTGTTGGTAATGGTTCATTGGTTGTCGATTGATTATTACAACCTGCAAATACAAAAGTCATTAGGAGAACCATTACAATCAAAAATGATTTATTTTGCAATAGCTTACGCTTTCTTTTATCCACTAGGATCACCTCTCCTTTTTGAAGTATAAAACCAAAATTATGCACCTTCTACTTTGACTTGTCAGATATTTCGTGATATTATTATTTTGGAATAATTATAAATAAGCTGCTGTTTATGCAAAAAATCTAGAAGGATCTTTTTGTTTAGCAGCATCACAAAACTCGCATACTTCTATTTCTAAATTGGTTTTGAATGTCTCACCACATTCATTACATTGTTTTAGATTTAGTTTAATCAGAGTTTTGTTTTGTACAGTTAAATATTCTTTCATATCAATGGGTTGAAATTGAATAACTTGATCTGGACATACTGCACATTTTTTACATGCAATACAGGCATGAGTGTCAAATTGCAAAATTGCATTGTTTTGATCATTAATCCATTTAATTGCACCTGTTGGACAAATTCTCTGGCATATATCACATCCTCTACATTGGTCTATAGGATCAATTTTTAAAAATTGATTAAACGGTAGGCTTATTTTGTTCTGTCTATCGTTGTCTTGTTGGTTAAAATATTGATTCATAATATTTCTCTTAAACAGAATCTTATCTTTTCCCGTTAATACGCTTATTTCTTGAACTTCTTCCTTTTCCTCTGTGATTATTTCTCTGATGTTTTTAATAGAAAATATTTTTAATAGTTCTCTTCGGGTGATCCCTTTTACTACAGGATCATCTTCCTTCATTGTTTTCTCTCTTTCAATTTTAAGCTTTAAAGCTATATTCAATTTATCTAATTCTTGCTGTAAGCGATTAATATGAAGCTCAACATCAATAACTTCATTTTTTTCGCAGGTTTCACATGGTTTTAAATATATTTTTATCTCATTATTTTTAAATTTCATTAAAAGGGGCAAATCCAGATAGAGGTAGCAGGGTATTTTGATTCCCTTTTGATACTCTTCTAATTGTTTACAAGTAATGCTTGCTGTAGGATGAGTATCGATTGCTTTACCAATCTCCATATATGGATTTTGAATGTGATCGATTGCATAAACTGTACAGGTACTTACACATATTCCACAGTCAATACAATTTCCTTGATTAATAACCGGGATATTCTGCTCCATTTGAATCGCATTTGTTGGGCAAGCTCGTTCACAGTCATTACATTCCACATGTCGATTAGCAAAATTCTTACAGGCTTTTTCCTCAACCTCTATTTTCTCTAATCTTAGCTGATTAAGAATTTCTCTTCTCTTCAATATTGCCACCTCAAGTCACTGCCAAATTGATGAATTTATAGCGGTTATTTATCTTCAACTTTCTTTGAATTTACGTCATCATCCATTAAATCCTTTGTTGCACTTTTAAATTCTTTCAACGTTCTACCAGCTGCTCTTCCTAATTCAGGTAATTTATTAGGACCAAAGATTACTAATGCAATAACTAAGATTAAAATAAGTCCTGGTACTCCGATGTTAGCAAATGGCATTTTTCCACCTCCTATTTTGTTAAGTTATTCACAATTTGCTTTTAGTAAAAAATAATAATGAATCTTTTCTAATTCTAATTTTATAGGAAAAATTACTTACTAAGCATGCTTAAATTTGAATATTTATCGAACATGTGAAATAATTAACAAAACTTCTTATTTTCTTCATAATTTCTTCATACTTTTAATTTATTATTTAATTTCTTTGGATATTTTCTCAAAATTCCATCACAAACCCTCTTAATTCATATGAATAATTTATTGCAAGGAGTTATAAACACCTCTACTCAACCTTATACATAGATTAAATAGTAGTAATCTATCTAAGGAGGAGTTAAATTGTATCCAATCTATTATTTTCCCTACCATAATAGAAATCGCTATATTTCCCCTAAGTATATTTCTCCCATTCAACCAATAAATCACTCGAAAATACTTCATTCATATTCACAGGATCATTTTTCAGCCAATACCCAAAGCCATATTCAACAACCTCATTCAATGATCCCTATCGGAAAACATACCTTACCTCAATTACCTTATTCTTATCATGCCTTGGAACCATATATAGATGAAAAAACAATGCGTTTGCATCATAGCAAACATCATCAATCCTATGTTGATGGGTTAAATAAAGCGGAGTTTGAATTACAAAAAGCGAGAGAAAAAGATAAATATGAGCTAGTAAAGCATTGGGAAAGAGAATTGGCCTTTAACGGTGCTGGACACTATCTACACACCATCTTTTGGAACAATATGAGTCCAGCCGGAGGTGGCACTGCTTATGGAGAACTTGCTCAAGTAATAAATCAATCCTTTGGAAGCTTTGAACAATTTAGAAAACATTTTTCAGCAGCGGCAGAAAAGGTAGAAGCCTCAGGGTGGGCTGCATTAGTATGGTCTCCACGTACCCATCGCCTAGAAATATTACAATTTGAAAAGCATCAAAATCTATCCCAGCAAGATATAATTCCTTTGCTTGTTTTAGATGTTTGGGAGCATGCTTACTATTTAAAATATAATAACGATCGTAAGGCCTATATAAAAGCATGGTGGAATGTCGTAAATTGGGAGGACATCAACCAGAGATTTTTGATTGCCAAAACCGTTCAATGGCCCCCTTATTAGAAAAGATTAGCTGCTCTTATTTCGGATAGGAAAAGCTCCATTACTTTCCTATCCGATTAAAAAAAACATAGATGCCGATAAGTCCAATAGAAAAAGAGTCCATCTAGGACTCTTTTTCTTGTTTCTTTAATGTGGTGGAGATGGAGCCTCGTCAAACGGGAGATAAGGCGAGGCTCCTTTATGGGAGTTTTGGTGGTAACCAAACTTAAAAACTTATAAATACTTTTCTGCTTCAATCACTCTTGCCGCAACCTTGCGCTTTAACGCATTTGTATTAATTGGCGTATAACGAGATAGTTTTTTATGAATGGAAAGCTGTGTACGAAGGACATCTCCTTCTTCCATCGCGGCTAATGTATTTTTCCCTATTAAACTTACTCGATCAAAAGCTTCCTGGACATAAATTTGTGTCATATCTAATTTATGCTCTGCTTTATCTACACCTAATTTATTCAGTGTCTTTAATGTACGAAGAATAGCACTTTCCATCGCATATAGCTCGATAATCATATCAGAAACATTGCGAAGTATTTCTTGTTCTTGTTCCAGTTTTTGTTGATATTTTTGAACTGCTAATCCCGCAATCATTAACGTAAGCTTTTTAGCCATATCGAGCATACCCTTTTCTTGACTTAAAGGAGTATCCTCTGGCATTAACGGCATTAAGGACATTAATTCCTTTTGTAAGCGATCTGCAGCTGCTAATAATGCAATTTCTCCCTTAAGCGCCTTTTTCAAAAGAGTTCCCGGAATTAACAAACGATTGATTTCATTGGTACCTTCAAAAATCCGATTAATTCTAGAATCTCTATATAATCTTTCTACTTCATATTCCTCTATAAACCCATATCCTCCATGAATCTGTACCCCTTCATCAACTACAAAATCCAATGATTCAGAGCCATATACTTTATTAATAGAAGCTTCAATTGCATATTCCGCGATTCCTTTTGCAATCTCTCTACCCTGATTCTCTTTGTTTCCTTCAATAACACTTAAACTATCTTCAATTAATCCACCAGTACGATAAATCATACTCTCATTAACAAAGGTACTAACGGCCATATCTGCAATTTTTTCTTGAATTAACGGAAAGCTTGCAATTGGAAGCTTAAACTGCTTACGCTCCTTTGCATATTTTGTAGCTAGCTCAATAATTCGTTTAGAGGAGCCAACCGTTCCAATCCCCAATTTGTAGCGACCAATATTTAAAATATTAAACGCAATAACATGCCCTTTGCCAATTTCACCTAACACATTATCAACAGGTACTTTTGCGTCCTCTAAGATTAGTGGTCTAGTTGATGAACCACGAATCCCCATTTTTTTCTCCTCTGGGCCAACAGATACACCAGGGTATTCTCTTTCAACAATGAAAGCCGTGAATTTTTCACCATCTACTTTGGCATAGACCACAAATACATCTGCAAAACCTGCATTTGTAATAAACTGCTTAGCACCATTTAGTAAGTAATATTGTCCATCTTCACTAAGTACAGCAGTTGTTTTCGCTCCTAATGCATCAGATCCAGATACAGGCTCTGTTAAGGCATAGGCCGCAATCTTCTCGCCAGTTGCTAATAGTGGTAAGTATTTCTTCTTTTGATCTTCATTTCCAAAATATACGATAGGAAGGGTTCCAATTCCAACATGTGCACCATGACTTAATGCAAAGGATCCTGCTTTTGCAATATTTTCAGTAATAAGAGAAGAACTTATTTTATCTAAGCCCACACCCCCATATTCCTCTGGGATATCTGCTCCTAGTAGTCCTAATTCTCCTGCTTCCTTTAAAAGCTTTACTGCAACATCAAAATTTTTATGCTCCATTTCCTCAACTTTTGGTAAAACTTCGCCAGCCACAAAATCCCAAGTGGTTTTAGCAATCATCAGATGCTCTTCATTAAAATCCTCTGGTGTATAGATATCCTCTGGTTGTAGCTCATCAATCAAAAAACTTCCGCCCTTAATTAACTTTTTCTCTTCCATATCGATTCCTCCATTTATCTATTTAATTACAACAGCTCGAAAACGCCCGCTGCTCCCATTCCGCCACCAATACACATAGAGACAACACCATATTTTCCATTTCTTCTTCTTAATTCATTTAGTAGACTAACAGAAAGCTTAGAACCTGTGCAGCCTAATGGATGTCCAAGGGCAATAGCGCCACCATTCACATTTACTTTTTCAGGATCTAAACCAAGCTCTTTTACCACATATACTGCTTGAGATGCAAAGGCTTCATTAATTTCAAATAAATCAATTTCCTCAACAGAAAGCCCTGCTAATTTCAATGCTTTAGGTATGGCTTCCTTTGGGCCAATACCCATCAAATCAGGGTCTACTCCAGCTACAGCAAAGGAGATAAGTTTAGCAATTGGTTTTAATCCAAGCGCTTCTGCTTTTTCCTTTGACATTACAAGTACAGCAGCTGCACCATCACTAGTTTGAGAGGAATTACCTGCTGTAACAGTACCATTTGCTTTAAAGGCTGGCTTTAATTTAGCTAAAGCCTCCATGGATGTATCTAAACGAACTCCTTCATCTGTATCAAAGATAACTTCCTCTGTTACAACCTTACCCTTTTCATTAATATAGGTTTTATTAACCTTAATCGGCACAATCTCTTCTTTAAATTTGCCCTCTTGAATTGCTTTTGCTGCTCTTTGATGGCTTTGGACTGCAAAGGCATCCTGTTCCTCGCGAGTTACATTAAAACGATCTGCTACTTCTTCTGCAGTATTTCCCATCGCCATATAGGCCTGTGGCATATTTTCCATTAACCAAGGATTAGGAGCAGGCTTGTTTCCACCCATTGGAATCATACTCATGCTCTCTGCACCACCCGCAATAACTACATCAGCAAAGCCTACCATAATTTTCTCTACAGCGATGGCAATTGTTTGTAATCCAGAGGAACAATAGCGATTTACTGTCATTCCCGGAACAGTCACAGGTAGCCCTGCTCTTAATACCACGTTTCGTGCTAAATTCATTCCTTGTTCTGCTTCTGGAAAAGCACAACCTAAAATTACATCATCTATTTCTGAAGGGTCTAATCCTGGCGCTTTCTTTAATAATTCTTGAATCACATAAGCACCTAAGTCATCTGGTCTAGTATCTTTTAAACTACCACGTGGCGCTTTTCCAACCGCTGTGCGAACACCAGCAACAATTACTGCTTCTCTCATGTTTTCATCCCCCTTAATTACGTAATGGTTTACCCTTCGTGAGCATATGCTGCATTCTTGCCTGGGATTTAGGTTCTGCAACTAGGCTTAAAAATGCTTCTCTTTCTAAATCCAATAAATATTGTTCTGTTACTAATGTGTTTGCAGGAATATTTCCACCAGAAAGGACAAATGCTAATTTTTCTGCAATTTTCAAATCATGCTCACTAATCATTCCACTAACCTTGAAGGTATATGCTCCAAGTCGAAGCGTATTATAGCCTGTTTCTCCTACCACTCTTATCTTCTCTGGTCTAGGTGGCTGATATCCTAATTGATCCATAGACAATACAGCCTGTTTTGCATCATATAGTTGATAATCTTTATTTACGGATATGCGATCTTGTTTTCGTAGATAGCCTAATTCCTTGGCTTCTTTAGCACTAGTAGAAACTTTGGCCATTGCAATGGTCTCGAATGCCCGGTTTACCAATGGCTGTAGGTCAATTTTTACATCCTTGGAAATTCCTTCGATATTCCGTAGTAATATTTCCTTTGTACCACCACCACCTGGGATTAAACCAACGCCTACTTCTACTAATCCCATATACGTCTCTGCAGCGGCTTGAACCTGATCTGCAGGGAAAACCATTTCAGCTCCCCCGCCTAAAGTCATGGCAAATGGTGCTGCAACCACTGGTTTATCTAAGTATTTTAATTTCATCGCTGAGTCTTGGAACATACGTACAATCATTTCAATTTCATCCCAATTTTCATCTTGCGCTTCCATTAGAATCATCATTAGATTAGCGCCTACACTAAAGTTTTTACCCTGATTTCCAATCACTAATCCACGATAGTTTTTAGAAACCTCTTCAATGGAACTATTAATCATACTTACAATATCTAATGCAATGGCATTGTTGGGAGAATGAAATTCTAAAAGTGCAACTCCATCTCCAATATCGATTAAACTTGCTCCCGCATTGCTCTTAATGATTCGCTTTTGCTCCTTTAAATCAGCAAGAGTAATTATTCGAGGATCTTGTTGTAAAGCTTGGTATTCTCCAGTTAACTGAAGATACACCTTCTTGGATTCTTGCTTATCATAGAAACGTTCCTTGCCACTAGATAACATTTTCTTCACATAGTCAGGAATTCGCTCTCCTTCTTCTTCCATCCGAGCAACAGATTTAGCCACTCCGATTTCATCCCAAATTTCAAAAGGTCCTAATTCCCAATTGAAGCCCCACTTCATTGCATTATCAATATTCACTACATCATCTGCTATTTCACCTAGCTTATCTGCAGAATATAGTAGTACCTTTTTTAATGTGCTCCAAGCAAAAAGGGATGCTTGATCTTTTCCATAGATTAGTGTTTTTAATTTATCCTTTAATGTCTTACCTTGCTTTGCCATCTCAACACTTGCTGACTTTATCTTTTCTTTTGGCACATAATCAAGGGTATGGTAATCAAGAACTAATATTTCTGTTCCTGTAGCCGTTTTCATTTTTTTGTAAAAGCCTTGTTTATTTTTATCTCCAATCCAACCCTTTTCTACCATTTCTAATAGATAGGAAGGCACCCTAAAAATATTTTTCTCTTCCTCATCATTGCTATTTTCCACCATATTGTTTGCCACATGTACAAAGGTGTCTAAACCAACCATGTCTAAGGTTCGGAAGGATGCACTTTTCGGTCTACCCATTAATGGACCAGTGATAGAGTCTACATCATCCACTCTCATCCCCATTTTTTCCATTTCATGAATAGTAACCATCAAACCAAATGTACCGATGCGATTAGCGATAAAGTTAGGCGTATCCTTTGCAATTACAACCCCTTTTCCAAGAACCCTTTCACTAAAGCGAACCATAAAATCTATCACTTCTTGATCTGTATCTAAAGATGGGATAATTTCTAGTAGCTTCATATATCTAGGTGGGTTAAAAAAGTGGGTACCTAGAAAATGTTTCTTAAACTCCTCTGAACGTTCTTCCACCATTTTATTAATAGAAACTCCAGAGGTATTTGAGCTAACAATTGAACCTGGTTTTCGGTTTTTTTCGATGGTTTCAAGCACAATTTTCTTTATTTTTAAGTTTTCCGTAACGACCTCAATAATCCAATCTGCTTCTTTCAAATAGTGAAGATGATCCTCCATATTTCCAGTGATAATTAACTCAGCATCAGCGTTCTGATACAGTGCTGCTGGCTTTGATTTTAATATTTTATCTTTCCCCATTACTGCGAACCGATTTTTTACTACTGTATCTTGTAGTGTTAATCCTTTAGCCATTTCCTCACTGGTTAATTCTCTAGGCACAATGTCTAATAGAAAAGTGGTTATCCCTACATTTGCTAAGTGAGCAGCTATTCCTGCACCCATTACCCCAGCACCTATGACAGCGGCTTTCTTAATTTTTTTCTCCATATCGTAACCTCCCTTATTCCCTTAAAATTCTTATATTAACGAATCTAACTTTTCTAAGCTCGAAAAATATGAATGGTTATTCATTCATATTTTACATCTTTCGAAAACAAGATACAATAGATTTTTATGAATCTTTTAAATTTTCTAATTATTTTGACTATGTTTTTGTAATAAAGAGCGTTACACTTTTACGTATGATTGGTTTTCTTGATTTCTTTTGGTGCAACGCTCCTCTTTTATTTACTATAAATTCTCCTGCTCTAATTTGTTCTATTGCTAAACATTTCTTCGGTATTGTCCACCCACTTGATATAATGCTCTAGTAATCTGTCCTAATGAGGCTACCTTTACCGTCTCCATTAATTCAGCAAAAATATTCTGGCCACTAATGGCTACTTCCTTCAAACGAGTTAATGCCTCTGCTGCTTCGGTGGCATTTTTTTCTTTAAATGTATTCACTCTTTGAATCTGCAGTTCTTTTTCTTCGATGGTTGCTCTAGAGAGCTCCATATTAAATTCTTCCTCTTTTTGATTTTCTCCTAAGAAGGTATTTACACCAATAATAGGTAGTTCACCAGAGTGCTTTTTCATTTCATAGAGCATCGATTCTTCTTGAATTTTGCTTCGTTGGTACGCTGTCTCCATTGCACCAAGAACTCCTCCTCGAGCACTAATACGCTCAAATTCCTGTAATACGGCCTCTTCAACCAAATCGGTTAATTCCTCAATGATAAATGAGCCCTGTAATGGATTTTCGTTTTTAGCTAACCCAAGTTCTCTAGAAATGATTAATTGGATTGCCATTGCACGACGAACAGAGTGCTCTGTTGGTAATGTAATTGCCTCATCATATGCATTGGTATGAAGAGAATTACAATTATCATATAAAGCCATTAATGCTTGGAGTGTTGTTCTGATATCATTAAAGTCAATTTCCATCGCATGTAACGATCGTCCTGAGGTCTGAATATGGTATTTTAATTTTTGAGAGCGATCATTACCTCCATATTTATTTTTCATAATAACAGCCCAGATACGACGGGCGACACGGCCTAAAACCGTATACTCTGCATCCAAACCGTTGCTAAAAAAGAAGGAGAGATTTGGTGCAAAATCATCAATATTCATTCCCCGGCTTAGATAATATTCAACATAAGTAAAGGCATTGGAAAGTGTAAAAGCGAGCTGAGTAATAGGGTTGGCTCCTGCTTCTGCAATATGATACCCACTAATACTTACGGAATAATAGTTTCTCACCTTGTTATCAATAAAATATTGTTGGATATCCCCCATCATTTTTAAAGCGAACTCTGTAGAGAATACACAGGTGTTTTGTCCTTGATCCTCCTTTAAAATATCTGCCTGTACCGTTCCGCGAATATTTTGCAGGGTATCCTTCATTAATATTTCTATCTCCTCAGAAGTTGGTTTGCGACCATTACTTTCTAAGAATCTTTCCATTTGCTGATCAATGGCGGTGTTCATAAACATAGCTAGAATAATTGGAGCTGGCCCATTAATCGTCATTGAAACACTAGTATTTGGCGCACACAAGTCAAAACCATGATAGAGCACCTTCATATCCTCAATGGTTGCAATGCTTACCCCACTTTCACCAATCTTACCGTAAATATCTGGTCGATAATCAGGATCCTCTCCATAAAGAGTAACACTATCAAATGCCGTACTTAGACGGATGGCATTATCTCCCTTGGATAGATAATGGAACCTTCGATTAGTTCTTTCTGGGGAACCTTCTCCAGCAAATTGACGTTTTGGATCTTCTTCCTTACGCTTAAAAGGAAATACTCCAGCGGTATAAGGAAAAGCTCCTGGAAGATTTTCCTTCAAACTCCAATACACGATTTGTCCCCAGTCCTTATAATTCGGTAAAGCAATTTTAGGAATTCTAGTTCCAGACAAAGTAGTCGTATATAATGGTTCGCTAATCTCTTTATTGCGAATTTTTATAGTTAATATGTCGCTTTGATAGGTTTCTTTTACTTTTGGCCATTCATCAATAATGCTTTGAATCTCACCATTTAGCTGAACTCCAATTTGATCCATTGCCTGTTCAACCACATGAAGTGTCTGATGTACCGCCTCTAATTCTTCTTTTTCACTAGAGCTTGGGGAGGCTGTAGATTCTAGTAATATTTCCTTTGTTCCATTTAATTGAAATAATCTTGTTGCGAGTCTTGATTGTTCATCAATAAAACGATGATAATTACGAATAGTTAAAGCAATTTCATATAGGTATTGTCCTCTTTCAGGAGGTATAATTACCCCTTTTTTCATCTCATTTAAAAAGATTTGTGAAGAAGATCTCCATTCTAATTGGCTAACTTGATCTAATTTCTCTACCAAACCTTGATAAAAGCTATTTACACCTTGGTCATTATACTGACTTGCTATCGTACCATAAATAGGCAAATAATCATCTGCAATTTCAAATATTTTATGATTCCTTCGATATTGCTTCCGCACCTCTCGTAATGCATCTAATGATCCTTTACGATCAAACTTATTGATGACAATAAAATCAGCGAAATCAAGCATATCTATTTTTTCAAGTTGAGTGGGGGCACCAAATTCACTAGTCATCACATAAGTCGATATATCTGCAATTTTAGCAATTTCTGCATCCCCTTGCCCTATTCCACTTGTTTCAACAATAATCAAGTCGAATCCAGCAACTTTAGCGATTTGAATTGCATCAATAATTGCATCACTTAATTCGGTTTGTGAGGTTCTTGTCGCTAGACTTCGCATATAAATCTGCGGCTGATGAATCGCATTCATTCGAATTCGATCCCCTAATAATGCCCCACCTGTTTTTCTTCTCGATGGATCAACAGAAAAGATCGCAATTCTTCTTTCAGGAAAATCAATGGAAAACCTTCTCACTAACTCATCCGTTAATGAGCTTTTTCCTGCTCCCCCTGTCCCCGTTATACCAATAATTGGAGATTGAATCGTTTTGTTTTGTAATACTTCCTCTAGCTCTCTCTCCAAACGTAAGCTATATTTTTTTTCATTTTCCTCATTACGACTATTTTCTACAAGACTAATTAATCTAGCCATTGTTCCGTGGTCGCCATTTGACAAATCTTCTAATTTTAAAGAGGTTGTTAGGTCTAATGTTGAAAAATCGGTATGCTGGATCATATATTCAATCATCCCATTTAAGCCCATTGTGCGACCGTCTTCAGGAGAGAAAATCTTTGCAATACCATATGCTTCTAACTCTTTAATTTCATTTGGGACAATAACTCCCCCTCCACCTCCGAAGATTTGGATATGTCCTGCTCCTTTTTCTTGAAGGAGATCATAAACATATTTAAAAAACTCCATGTGGCCACCTTGATAAGAGCTTATTGCAATACCCTGAACATCTTCATCGATTGCCGCAGCGACTATTTCTTCCGCTGAACGATTATGTCCTAAATGAATGACCTCACAGCCCGCACTTTGGAGAAGTCGTCGAAAGATATTTATGGAAGCATCATGACCATCAAATAAACTAGAAGCAGTTATAAAACGAATCTTATGCTTCGGTATATAGCCCCTATTATCCATATACTCCCTCCTCATCTATTTTCTCTTGTATTTATTCTTTTAATAAATAATTGGCAATAACTACCCGTTGAATTTCATTAGTACCCTCGTAAATTTGGGTAATCTTCGCGTCTCTCATCATTCTCTCTACTGGATAATCTCTTGTATATCCGTACCCTCCAAAAATTTGGACGGCTTCTGTGGTTACTTCCATCGCAGTATCCCCTGCCATTAGCTTCGCCATTGCTGATTGCTTGCTATATGGAAGCTTATGATCCTCTAACCACGCTGCTTGATAGGTTAATAAGCGAGAAGCTTCAATTTTGGTTGCCATATCGGCTAACTTAAATTGAATCGCTTGCTGCTTTGCGATTGATTGACCAAATTGAATTCTTTCCTTTGCATAATTTAATGCTTCCTCTAAAGCACCCTGAGCAATTCCGACAGCCTGAGCCGCGATTCCATTTCTCCCACCATCAAGGGTCATCATGGCAATCTTGAAGCCTTCGCCCTCAGCACCTAGTAGATTTTCCTTAGGAATCCTTACTTGATCAAAATGCAACTGTAATGTCGTTGATCCACGAATGCCAAGCTTCTTTTCTTTTTTTCCAAAGGTAAAGCCTGGAGTTCCCTTCTCCACGATAAATGCACTGATTCCTTTATGTTTCTTTTCTGCATCTGTTGAAGCAAAGATGACATAAATATCTGCGACTTCACCATTGGTAGTAAAAATTTTACCCCCATCAATAATATAGTCGTCACCATCTTTTACTGCCTTTGTCTTTAGATTAGAAGCATCAGACCCAGCACCAGCTTCTGTAATGGCAAAAGCACCAATTTTCTTCCCTTCTGCTAACGGTTTTAAAAATTTCTCCTTTTGTTCCTCGGTGCCAAATTTGTAAATCGGCCAGCTTGCAAGGGATACATGGGCAGATAAAGTGACTCCAATAGAGGCATCCACTCTTGAAAGCTCTTCAACAGCAATAACATAGCTTAGAAAATCTGCTTCTGCACCACCGTATTTTTCTGACCACGGAATTCCTGTAAGTCCTAGCACCGCCATTTTATCAAAAATAGTGCGGTCAAAATATTCCTTTTCATCTCTCTCTGCAGCAGTTGGTTTCACTTCATTTTCAGCAAAATCACGTACTACCTTTCGAAACATCTCTTGTTCTTCTGATAAACGAAAATCCATGTTCTCACCCTCCTGATTTTTTTCATTCTATTTTAATAGCTGATTTGCGATTACAATCCGTTGAATTTGATTTGTTCCTTCATATATTTGGGTTATTTTGGCATCACGGAAATACCGCTCTGCTGGAAAATCCCTTGTATATCCATACCCACCTAAAATTTGCACTGCCTCTGTAGCTACTGCCATCGCAGTATCACTAGCAAACATTTTAGCCATCGATGCGATTTTCGTAGTAGGCAGTTTTGCTTGCCGAAGCTGTGCAGCATGATAGATTAGTAATCTAGCAGCCTCAATTTTTGTTGCCATATCAGCAAGCTTAAATTGAATGGCCTGTTGCTTACCTATGGATTGACCAAACTGAATCCTTTCCTTTGCATAACGAGTCGCTACATCAAAGGAGGCTTGTGCGATGCCTAGGGCCTGAGCACCAATTCCAATTCTGCCACCATCTAAATTGGACATCGCAATTTTAAATCCGTCTCCTTCTTCTCCAAGCCTGTTTTTAACAGGAACTCTTGCTTGGTCAAAATGGAGCATCATTGTATTGGAACCATTTAGCCCCATCTTTTTTTCCTTTTTCCCAACTTGAAAGCCCTCTGTATCTTTATCAACGATAAAAGCAGAAATTCCCTTTGAACCTTTGCTAGCATCCGTAACTGCAAAGGTAATATATATGTCTGCGGCTCCACCATTGGTAATAAAAATTTTAGTTCCATTTAATAAATAATAATCTCCGTCTTTCTTTGCTGTAGTTTTTATACTTGCTGCATCTGATCCTGCACTAGGCTCTGTTAAGGCAAATGCACCGATCATTTTGCCTTGTGCTAAAGAGGGGACATATCTTTCTATTTGCTCATTTGTCCCAAAATTAATAATCGGAAATGTCCCTACAGAGGTATGAACAGCTAGTATTACTCCTACTGCAGCACTGGCCTTTGAAATCTCTTCAATCGCAGAAATATAAGAAATAAAATCTGCTCCAGCTCCACCATATTTTTCTGGCACTGGAATTCCCATTAAACCAAGTTCACCCATTTTTTTAATAATCTCTATTGGAAACTGATCGGTTTCATCAATAATAGCTGCCATCGGTTCAATTTCTTTTTTAGCAAAAGCCTGAACCATTTTCCTCATCATCAGTTGTTCTTCTGTAAAATGTAAATTCATTGAATTTCCCACCTACTCATACACATAAAATCCACGTCCTGATTTTCGTCCAAGCCAGCCTGCCTTCACATATTTTCGAAGTAATGGGCATGGGCGATATTTGGAATCACCATAGCCTTCATGTAAAATTTCCATGATATATAAACAGGTATCTAAGCCAATAAAATCAGCAAGCTCTAAAGGTCCCATTGGATGATTCATCCCTAGCTTCATTACTTGGTCTACTGCCTCTGGAGTTGCAACCCCTTCGTAAACCGCATAAATCGCTTCATTTATCATCGGCAATAAAACACGGTTGGAGATAAATCCAGGAAAATCGTTAACCTCTACTGGTGTTTTACCCATTTTTAGCGATAATTCGTGAACAAGCTGATAGGTTTCATCCGAAGTGGCCAATCCTCTGATAACCTCAATTAGCTTCATCACAGGAACTGGATTCATAAAATGCATGCCAATCACTTTATCAGGACGAGAGGTTACCGCTGCAAGCTCAGTAATTGGTAAGGAAGATGTATTACTAGCTAAAATAGTATTTGGGGAAGTAATACGATCTAAGGTCTTAAAAATTTCCGCTTTTACTTGCATATTTTCCGTTGCTGCTTCAACAACAAAATCTACATCTTTGCCATCTAGCAAATCCACGGTTGTTTTAATTCTGCTTAGAATGGTTTCCTTATCCTCAGCCGTTATTTTTCCTTTATCTAAATTACGATTTAAATTTTTTTCTATGGTATTCATTCCACGTTGTAAAAATTCTGGCTTTACATCTTGTAAAATTACTTGAAAGCCTGCTTGAGCAGCAACCTGTGCGATTCCACTACCCATTTGACCTGCACCAATCACCATTAATCTTTGAATTACCACGATAAAATCCCTCCCATTTGTTCGATACCTTTTATCCTTCTACTTTTACTAAAACTGCATCACCTTGCGCTGAACCACTGCAAATAGCAGCGATTCCCAACCCACCACCACGACGACGCAATTCATAAATTAATGACATTAAGATTCTAGTACCACTCGCACCAATTGGATGTCCTAAAGCAACTGCACCTCCATTAACATTTACTTTCTCTGAATTCCAACCAACAAGCTTTTCGCTAGTAAGAACCACAGCAGCAAATGCTTCATTCACTTCAAAAAGATCAATCTGTTCAATCGTTAGTCCTGTTTTCTTTAAGAGCTTTTGAATCGCCATTCCTGGTGCTGTAGCAATATATGGGGCTTCTTGACCTACTTCTGCATGCCCTAAAATCGTTGCCAATGGTTTTAAATTTAAGGCATTCGCCTTCTCCTCTGACATCAACACCATTGCACCCGCTCCATCAAATATTCCTGGAGCATTACCTGCTGTAACAGACCCTGATTTGGTAAAGACAGGTGGAAGTGTAGCCAGTTTTTCAATCGTAGTATCTCTTCTTGGGCCGTCATCCTGATTGTAAACGGTTACATTTCCCTTTTTATCTTTAATTGAAACAGAGACAATCTCTTCAGCCAATTTCTCCTGATCCATTGCTTCAATTGCTTTTTGATGACTTCGGTAAGCCCATTCATCCTGAGCTTGCCTAGAAATACCATACTCTTCAGCTACATTGCTTCCATGAACCGCCATATGTACATTTTCAAATGCACAAGTTAGCCCATCAAATACCATCAAATCTACTACCGCTTCATTTCCCATGCGCATGCCATATCTAGCCTTTGGTAAAGCATATGGAGCATTGCTCATGCTTTCCATTCCACCAGCAACAATCGTTTCTGCATCCCCACTTCGAATAATTTGATCTGCTAAGGTAATACTTCTTAGCCCAGAGGCACAAACCTTATTGATGGTTTCAGTAGGAACCTCCCAGCCCAATCCTGCCTTTCTCGCAGCTTGGCGGGAGGGGATTTGCCCAGCCCCTCCCTGAAGCACCATCCCCATAATTACTTCCTCAATTTCCTCATCCTTTATATTTGCCCGTTGGATAGATTCACGTATTGCAATAGCCCCTAAATCTGCTGCTGAAAGCTCCTTAAAAGAACCGCCAAACTTGACAAATGGTGTTCTAGCACCACTTAAGATCACCGTTCTCCTCATTTAAATCCCTCCTAGAATAGCGATTTTTCTATAATTTCCGCGATATCTAATGTCTTTACTTCTTCCTCAACACCCTTTGCTTTTGTGCCGTCAGAAAGCATTGTTAAGCAATATGGACAAGCACTTGCAATTGTATTTGGCTTACACTGAAGAGCCTGAGCTGTTCTATGCTCATTAATTCTTGTGCCCTCTCGCTCCTCCAACCACATTAATCCTCCACCAGCACCACAGCACATCGCATTTTCTTTGCTTCGTTCCATTTCTACTAAGTTGATTCCAGGAACAGAGGATAGAATAAAGCGTGGTGCATCATAAACCTCATTATAGCGACCTAAATAACAAGAATCGTGATAGGTTACTGTTTCACGAACTTCCTTATCTGGTTTGATCTTACCCTCTTCTATTAATTGAGCTATAATTTCAGAATGATGATAAATCTCTGCTTCTAATCCAAATTCAGGATACTCATGCTTAAAGGTATTATAAGCATGGGGATCAATCGTAATGATTTTCTTCACATTATATTTCTGGAAAGTCGCAATATTCTCTTGAGCCAATTGTTGAAACAAGAATTCATTTCCTAAACGTCTTGCAGAATCTCCCGAATTCTTTTCTTCATTTCCTAGAATGGCAAATTTAACATTGGCGTGATTTAAAATTTTTGCCACTGCCTGTGCAATTTTCTTACTTCGAATGTCGAAAGAACCCATAGAGCCAACAAAGAATAGATAATCAAATTCCTCTGTTTCCTTAACAGTCAATACTTTAATATCATCACGTTCGTCCCGCCAATTGATGCGTTCCTTTCGGTTAATACCCCAAGGATTGCTTTGTCTTTCGATATTTTGGAAGGTACGAGTTGCTTCTGTACTCATTTCCCCTTTGGTTAATACAAGATAGCGTCGCAAATCAATGATTTTGTCAACATGCTCATTAGAAACTGGACATTGATCCTCACAATTTCTACAGGTTGTACAAGCCCATATCTCTTCTTCAGTAATAACGTCCCCAATCAAACTGACATCAAGAACACTATGACTTGCAGCAGCAGCCACTTCTTTTTTACCCTGATCAAATAATGAAGGTGCTAATGTGTCATCTCTAAATATTTCCCCGGGAACCCAAGGTGTAGTATGAGGAGCAAGTACTCTCCCTTTTTCTGTCAAATGGTCTCTTAATTTTGTAATCAGCTCACGAGGAGATAAGGTTTTTCCAGTTCCTGAAGCTGGACACATATTGGTACAGCGTCCACATTCAACACAAGCATATAAATCTAGTAATTGTTTTTGATTGAAATCTTCTATTTTTCCTACTCCAAATTCCTCTTGTTCTTCATCTTCTAGATTAATAGTAGAAAGCTTTCCTGGAGCCCCAAGCCTTCTTAAATAAGAATTCACAATAGCTGCGATTTCATGGGCCTGTTTTGCTTGAGGTAAATAAACTAAATAACCTAAAAGAATTAACAGATGCGCCCACCATGCCACATAAAAAAGGATAGTAGCTCCCAATTCTGATAAACCACTGATCGTTAGATAGATTAAGGAGGACAATGGTTTATAAATGGTGACCTCCTCTTGAAATATCACCATCTCTGCTGCCCCTGCAACAACCACAGAGAGCATTAATAGTCCTAAAAACCAATATACTAATCCAGCTCTAAATGTCTGCTTCAATCTAGGTAGCTTTTCAATATATCGACGATAGGTTGCATAAAGAACAGCAATAATTACTGCACCCACAAAAATTTCTTGAGATAATGTGAAATAATGATAAAGTGGCACAGGAACATGCCAGCCATGGACATATCCTTTTCCAATTAAATCAATTGCTCCTAGTTGAACTAGAACCGCACCGTAAAATAAAACAACATGCATTATTCCACTTTTCTTGTCTTTAAGTAGCTTTTTCTGGCCAAAAACTAATGTCCAAAGTGAATGTATTCTTGCTTTTGTATTTTTTTCTAGCTCAACTGGTTTTCCTAGTTTAATATAGGAATATCTAGCATGTAATACTTTGTAAAAAAGATAGAAGGCAAAGCCCATTACCATCAGCGATGCAAATAGATTAAGCCAATTCATCCTCTCTCCCCACTCTCTTGTTTAAAATCTGAACTATCAAGCCAAAATGATTAGGACAAAAAGGGTCATTATAATAAATATTCAAGTTATTTATCACAATTCCTTTTTAATTTTATAAATATTTTAAATTTTCAAATAATAAAAAGGGGACTTACTTTTCTACAATCATTCCCTCTAAGGTCATAATTTCATGAACAAACTTTTCTGGTAGAGGAGCACTTTGATTGTTTTTCTTATCGATAAATACCAAAGCTCCTTTTCCTACAGCTGCTACTACCCCGTTTTTTTCAATTACATACTCTAACTCAAAGCTACTCTTTCCAATCCTAGATGTCCTAACATGAATATTGATCATCTGGCCGTGATATAGCGGAGTTAGATAATGAATCTCTAAATTAGCGGTTACAATCATATAATCCTTTTGATGAAATACTTCATTTATTGAATGAAGCTGCTCCATATAATCAATTCTTGCTTGCTCCAAGTAAATAAAGTAACTCACATTATTAATATGGCCAAATGCATCCGTTTCTGAGAATCTTGTTCGTAAAGAAGAAAAAAAATGAAACTGTTTTAGCCATGAACGTAAATCTGGTTCAACAAAATCAGGATAGCGCATCGATAATCTCCCCTTTAGTAAATCCTGCAAAATTAATTGAATAGGGTAAAAAGAACCTCACAGATTGAGGTTCTTTTCTGTTTTTGATTTTCTTAAGCATTCATTTTTTTAATTTCATCAATTAATATTGGGAGTACGTCAAACATATCAGCTACAATTCCATAATCAGCAATTTGAAAGATTGGAGCTTCTGGGTCCTTATTTACTGCTACAATTACTTTGGAATTAGACATCCCTGCCACGTGCTGAATTGCTCCAGAAATTCCAAAAGCAAAATACAAATCAGGTGTTACCACTTTTCCAGTTTGACCAACCTGTAATGAATAATCACTGTATTCTGCATCACATGCCCCTCTTGAAGAGCCAACTGCTGCATTTAATAAATCTGCTAACTCATAAAGCTTTTCAAAGCCTTCCTTACTCTTTACTCCTCTTCCTCCAGACACAACAATCTTTGCCTCTGTAAGGTCTACTCCTTTACTTGCCTTACGAATCACATCTCGTACTTTGACAAGTAATGCTGTTTCAGATGGCTGATAGGTTAGCTTAATCACTTCTGCCTGCAAACCTGTATCTGGTTCATCCACAGGAATATTGTTTGGGCGAATCGTAGCGATAACCTTGCCTTCTTTTATTGTTTTCTTTACAAAAGCTTTTCCTGCATAAATTGGTCTAGTAAAAACCACCTGATTATCCACAACTTCTAATGCTGTGCTATCAGAAACCATCCCAGCCTTCAAGGATTGAGCAAGCTTTGGTGTTAGATCTCTACCTATTCCTGTATGCCCTACTAAAATTACATCTGCTGGGAACTCATTAATAACTTGTAGTAAAGCCTCTTTATATCCATCTGTTGTATATAAATCTAATTTAGGATCCTCAAGTAAATAAACTTTATTTGCCCCATAATGGCCAAGGGAAGAATGATATTGTTCTACATTACTTCCTAGCAAAACAGAAGCAATTTCTCCACCATCAGCGATTTTTTTCGCTGCTGATAATGCTTCATATGATACATTACGCAACTTTCCATCTTTCACTTCTGCAAGTACTAATACTTTTTTACTCATATTCTCCCCTCCCCCTATATCACTTTTGCTTCATTACGAAGCAATTCTATTAATTCTTTTGACTGATCTGCAAGTTCACCTTTAAGGATTCGTCCTGCTTCCTTTTTAGGTGGTAAGTAGATACTAATTTCTTCTGTTCTTGGCTGAACTTCATCATCACTTAAATTTAAGTCTTCGATTTCTAAACGCTCTAATGGCTTCTTTTTTGCCTTCATTATTCCTGGTAGAGAAGGATATCTTGGTTCATTTAATCCCTGTTGAGCCGCAATAATTACAGGAAGAACTGCTTCTACAATCTCTGTATCTCCTTCAACATCTCGTTCAACCACTACTTGAGTTCCACTTGCTTCCACTTTTACTGCCGTTCCAATATAAGGAATTCCTAACAATTCGCCAATTCGTTGAGGAACCTGACTTGATCCATCATCTACTGCCATATGACCACAAAGTATTAGATCATATTCCTGTTCCTTAATGACACTAGATAGAATATTTGCTGCAGAAAACTCATCTAATGGTATATCTTCATTTTCTACAAGTATTGCTTTATCAGCTCCCATCGCCATTGCTGTGCGAATCGCACTTTCTGTTCTAGATGGCCCTAAAGAAACGATGGTTACTTCTCCTCCATCATTTTCTTTAATTTTAATTGCCTCTTCTACCGCATATTCATCATAGGGATTAATAATAAATTCAATTCCATCCTCATTTACTTTTCCATCAGTTAATGTTATTTTTTCTTCTGTATCAAAGGTTTGTTTCATTAATACTAAGATGTTCATCGTCATTCTCCTCTCTTTCTCCTTATTAAAGCCTCTTTTTATAATGAATTAACGATCAACGAAAATAGGTTTACGTTTTTCAAAAAATGCTTTTACACCTTCTTGCTTATCTTCTGTAATACAAGCCTCAGCGAATTGATTTGCTTCTATTACTAAACCGTCCTGAAGGGAGTTATCTAATCCCTGATTAACTGCAACCATCGCCTTTCCTATGGCAACTTTACTTTTACTCGCAATTTTTTGTGCCATTGACAAAGCTTCATCCATTAAAGATTCCGCCTTCACAACCTGGTTTACTAAACCAACCTGATAAGCATCTAAAGCAGAATATAAATCACCAGTTAATATCCACTCTAATGCAACCGCTTTATTAGTTAATCGAGGCAATCGTTGTGTTCCACCAAATCCCGGAATAATTCCTAAATTAATTTCTGGTTGGCCAAACTTCGCTGTTTCAGAGGCGATCCGAATATGACATGCCATTGCTAACTCCATTCCACCACCCAAGCATGGACCATTCACTGCTGCAATTACTGGAATCTTCAGGTTTTCTATCTCATTAAATAGCTGTTGTCCTGCTTTCGCCAAGCGTTCTCCTTCTTCAAAGGAATCAATCTTCCCAATTTCCTTAATATCTGCGCCTGCAATAAACATTTTCCCATTGCCAGTTAATACAACAGCTTTAATCTGATCATTACTTTCAATCAAGTTAAGCGCTTCCTTTAATTCAGATAATGTAGCTGTACTTAAAGTATTGGCTGGTGGATGATCAATCGTAATGATCGCAACATGGTCTTGAAATTCTAAATGAAGATTATTAAATGTCAAATCGTACACTCTCCTTTATTCTTTATTTAGCCCGTGAAGCAATAAAAAGTACACATCATCTACTAATCCAAGCAAGTCATATTTCATTTCCTTCATTACCCATGAAGTTACAACTTCATCCAGGGTTCCAAAAATCATTTGTCTTGTTAATGGAATATTTGTTTTTCCGTGAAACTTTCCTTGCTCTATTCCTAATTGAATTAAATCCTCCATTATCATGTTATATGCTTTTAAACTCTCACGAATTCCTTTCCTAATCTCTAAATTGGACTGACGCAATTCAATTTGAGTTACAACTGCAAGTGGATGGTCATTGGCTAGTTGCTTAAAATGCATATATATTAGTTTTTGGAGTTTTTCTTCTACAGTTGGAGCCTTATCCATTTCCTGTTTTACACGAGCAATAAATTTGCCCATTTTCTTTTGAAATAAGGAAATTAATATATCATCTTTTCCATTGAAATATAGATAAATAGTTCCATCAGCAACCTTGGCTTCTTTTGCAATTTTAGAAACTTGTGCTTGATGATAGCCATATTTTGCAATCACTCTAACAGCAGCCTCAATAATTGCATCAAATTTTTCGCCCGTTCTTTTAGCCATATCCTAACCTCTCTTATCCATATTGAATGAATCATCATTCATATATATTTAGGTTATAACTATTTTTTTAAAAAGTCAATATATTGTTAATTTTCAGATAATATTAGGCTTGTTTAGGCCTTCTTTAAAAAAAGACCCTAGTTAACTAGGGGATATTTGTTAACCAGCTAGTTATGTTATGCTGTATCCTCCTGTAACTTATCTAATTCCTCTTGTAGCAGTGTTCTACGTAATACTTTTCCTACAATTGTTTTTGGTAAATCATTTCTAAACTCATAAAGCCGTGGCACTTTATATGATGCAAGATATTTCCGACAGAATTGATCAAGCTCATCTTCTGAGACGGTTTGATTATTTTTTAATACAATATATGCTTTCACCGTTTCTCCACGATATGGATCAGGTATTCCAATAACCGCTGCCTCTTGTACTGCTGGATGTTCAAATAATATTTCTTCTACTTCTCGTGGATATATATTAAAGCCACCAGCAATAATCATATCTTTTTTGCGATCTACGATATAGAAATAACCTTCATCATCCACCTTTGCAACATCACCTGTTAACAACCAGCCATCTCGAAGTATTTTGTCTGTATCCTCTTGACGATGCCAATAACCCTTCATGATTTGTGGTCCAAATACTGCGAGCTCACCAATCTGACCGTCTTCTACCTCTTCCCAGGTTTCTGAATCAACAATTTTTGCCAAGGTATCTGGCCAAGGGATTCCAATACTTCCATTTTTCCTTTTTTCCCAGATTGGATTAGCATGTGTTACTGGCGATGATTCCGTAAGTCCATATCCTTCAACTAATCTTGCTCCTGTTAGCTTTTCAAATTTCTCCTGAACCTCTAATGGTAATGGTGCAGAACCGCTAATGCAGGCTTGAATGGATGAAAGATCATACTCTTTCACCTTAGGATGGTTATTAATCGCAATATACATTGTTGGTGCCCCTGGAAAGAAAGTAGGTTTTTCTTTTTGGATAAGCTGTAATACATCTTCTACATTAAACTTTGGAACCAATATCATTGTTCCTGCAATATAAATGGTAAGATTCATTACCGCTGTCATCCCAAACACATGAAAAAATGGTAAAGCACCTAAAATTTTTTCTTTTCCTTTTTCCGCCTTATATAACCAAAAACTTTCTTGTACAACATTAGCCACAAGGTTCTTATGAGTTAACATGACACCCTTAGCAACTCCTGTAGTGCCTCCCGTATACTGGAGTAGAGCAATATCCTCATCTGGGTTGACTTCTTCTAGAATGGGAGCTTCAGAAGAAGCTCTAATTAGAGTTGTAAACTGATAAACATTTTCTTTCATCTCAATCTTTAAATTGATTCCATCCTTCTTCATTTTTAGAGGATAAAGATAATTTTTAGGAAAAGGTAAAAAGTCTTTAATACTAGTTACAATCACATGCTTTAAAGAAGTAAGCGGTTTCACATTCATTACTCTTGAATAAACTAAATCTAAAGCAATAATAACCTCTGCACCAGAATCCTTTAGTTGATGCTCAAGCTCCCTTTCAGTGTATAAAGGATTAGTTTGAACAACTACTGCTCCTAACATAAGTGCGCCATAATAGCTTATTACTCCTTGAGGAGAATTTGGAAGCATAATTGCAACTCGATCTCCCTTTTTTACTCCTAGCTTTTGCAAAGCATGGGCAAATTGATAGGATTTTTTTAGCAAGGCTTGATACGTGATTCTTTTTCCCATGAAATGGATCGCGTCCTGATGTGGAAATTCATTGGCTGATTGTACCAACAGCTGTGCTAAAGATACCTTTGGATAATCAATGAAGATAGGAACTTCTTTTGGATAAGAAGCATACCAAGTCT
This sequence comes from Caryophanales bacterium UBA6259, assembly GCA_002441135.1. Taxonomy (GTDB): domain Bacteria; phylum Bacillota; class Bacilli; order Tepidibacillales; family Tepidibacillaceae; genus UBA6259. Next base: position 41,543 of record DJVJ01000030.1, read on the forward strand.
CTTTATTTACCATAACTTTCCTCCTTTTTGATTTTAAAAATAATTTCTTATCTCTATTGTATTGGATTTCGATAATAAATTGTATATATTTTTCTAAAAATTTAAAATATTTTTTCTTTTCTGTTTTTTAATTGAAAATAAAAAAGCAAGAGCTAATTAAAAGCGAACTGCCCCCTGTCATGTATACAGGGGGCAGTTCGGAGAGCTAACAACTTTTGCTTTTTAGACTTTATTCATTTCATTTGATTTCACTATTTGTCTGTCTCAAGAGTAAAACGCCAAGCACAATAATATTGTCCATTATACGAATCTGGTGGGCAGGCAATCACTTCAGTTTTAATATTAGGGTCAATCGTATTCGCAAAACCAGCGTATTCTACAAGACCAACTGGCTTACAAGGAAAAAGGGGAAGTCCTTTTCTTTTTCGTGCTTCCTGTACCCGACATTCTACCATTTTAAAAACTAACGTATTTTTATCCTCTCTAATCATTTCCTGTTTGTTTACTACAGAATATAACCGAAAGTTTAATGCCTTTTCTAGTGCATCAATCCCTCCATCTTTCTTCTAAACCCAGAAATTGCTTTATTCTTTTCCCTTCAATAACTGTGAATTTCTCCCATGCTTCAATATCCTTTTCTATTGCTTTTTCCATACCATCGGTTTTTTCAATCGCCTGAAACCACAGTCCATCATGAGCAAGCCATCTTTTACCGAAATCCTCTAATAAGGCAATGAGCTGTTCCTTACTCAGATCTTTGATTTCCATTTCTTCCCCTCCTAACCTATTATCAAAAAAGAATAAATATTCTAAATTTTTAAATTAATTATATCACAAAAAATTAACGTAAAAAGGGTAACCAAAATGGTTACCCTGATTTAATACGTTTTATACCTTTAATAAGGAGCCAAATAATTCGTTCTTTTGGCTTTCAATTTGTTCAATCGTTCTTGGCGGACTAAAGTAATACCCTTGAATTTTATTGCAATTGTTTTTCATTAAATAATCTAATTGTTCCTTTGTTTCTACCCCTTCCGCGACAACATCTAGTTGAAGATGTTGAGCTATAGAGAGGATCATTGTAACGATTGCTCCATTTTCAAGGTTATCTGGATTAATCTCGTTAATAAAGGAGCGATCAATTTTCAACGTGTGTATTGGTAATTGCTTTAGATAGCTTAAAGAAGAATAGCCTGTTCCAAAATCATCCATTGAAATATGAACACCAATTTGTTCTAAGGCCTTTAATTTTATAATAACTGTCTCAATATCATACATAGCAATAGATTCAGTAATTTCTAATGTTAAATACCTCGGATCTAGCTTTGTTTCCTCTAAAATTCCTTTTACCTTATCCACAAAATCTGCTTGTGCAAACTGTCTAACAGATATATTAACAGCGATATTAAATAATGGAAACCCTTGGTTTTCCCATGATTTCAATTGATTACAGGCAGATTTTAGTACCCATTCTCCTATCGGTATTATTAATCCGGTTTCCTCAGCTAATGGAATAAATTCTCCCGGAGATATAGCCCCTAATTCAGGATTATTCCAACGGATTAATGCTTCCATTCCAATAACAGTTTGCTCTTTTGCATCAAATTGAGGCTGATACATTAAATAAAATTGATCAAATGCTAATGCACTTCTTAATTCCTTTTCTATCATCATTTTTCGCTGATAGGTTTCATTCATTTCTTTAGTAAAAAATTGATAACTATTTTTACCATGATCCTTTACATGATACATCGCAATATCTGCATTTTTTATTAATGTTTCTGCATTATTCCCATCATCAGGGAAAAGACTAATTCCAATACTAGTCGTTACATAAACATCATGATCTATTAAAGTAAAGGAATGCGAAATACTCCGCATCAATCCTTCTATAAAAACAACAACCTCATCATAAGTAATTGCAGGAAGAATAATCGTAAATTCATCCCCACTTATTCGATACACCTTATTTCCCGAATCATAATTATTAACATATTGTTGAAGTCTTTTAGCAAGCTTATGCAATAACAAATCCCCGGTATTATGGTTAAGGGTATCATTAATAAACTTAAATCGATCCACATCTAAAAATAAAACAGCGATTTTTTGATCCTTCTCTTTAGCAACAAGTAAGGATTCATCTAAATCTAAATGAAACATTCTTCTATTAGGCAATCCTGTTAATGCATCATGAAATGCCATATGTTTGATTCTTTCTTCAGATTGTTTTCTTTCTGTTATATCAGTAGCAATTCCTAATACTTGTTTACCATCCTGGAATACAATAGGAATTTTGGTCGTTTGAACCCAATGCTCGAAACCGTTTAAATCTTTAATTTTCCTTTCAGTATAGACACTCTTTTCTAAACTAGTTAGAACTGCTTGCTCATCCCGTTGATTGATCTCTACATCCTCTAAAAATAAATTAAAATCACTTTCATGTTGACCAATTAATTCTTCAGAGGATTGACCATAAAATTTAGCAAAGGATTGGTTTGCTAAGGTAATTCTTCCTTCTTCATCCTTTGCATAAATATAGTTAGGGTTGAGATTTATAATTGTTTTTAAAAATTCTTTTTGTCGATATAATGCATTATTCATTTCCTTCACTGTTTTCACATGCATCATCGTAAACGCAAAAAGTACTGCGATTGCAAAAATTACTACCGCTATCGCACTAGCAAATAAACGAATATTCTCAAAAAGATTTAATATACCAATTCCGTAACCAATGGACGTAGTTAATATAAAGGCAAATAAGAAGGAACGAGTATGTGATTTGCCCATTTTAATTGTCATAAAGAAACCAATAAGAATGCTCATAAAAAATAACATGACATTAATTTCAAAAACCCAGGATAATGAACCGTATACTGGGAATAAAAATGAGGTATGATTGCTAGATTGTACTAAATATAAATGAGTAAAACCCTTCTCAGTCCAACCTATAAAATATGTAATAAAACTCCATAAATAAAGAATCGCAACGGTATAACGGTTGATAAAAACACGCCAAATATGGGTGTTAAAATGATCAAATATACCATTAACTGCAACATATCCTACATAAAATAAAGTAGGTGTAAGCAAAATTGAACCTATTCGAAGAAACCTAAACAGCCATTCAATCGTTTTAATAGGTAGTATTTCATGCGCATACAAAAACGCAACATCCATTTGCCAAATGGCAGCTAAAAGCAAGAAAAAAGACAACGCAAAAACTAGCTTTGTTTTTTCGAACATATATGTAATTATTATCGCCACTGATAATGGAATCAGTGCAACTGCTAGCATTAGAATAAAATACATTTTATTAATTTCCCCCTACAATACTACAAATAACGCGTTACAAAAAGACTTGTATTGTTTCCTCCATATCCATGAGTAGTAATTACAACACTATCTACTTTCGTATGAATTATTTCTTTTACAATTGGTAAATCTTCGAATCCTTCTCCTTTTGTTTTAATCGTAGGAGGGATAATGTTATCTTCGATACTAATTAATGCCGAAATAATTTGAATTGCTCCAGAGGATCCAAAGGCATGCCCAGTCATTCCTTTAATTGAAGTAATAGGAATGTTCCTACCAAAAAGCGAATGATGTGCAATTCTATCAATATGATCATTTTCCTGGAGGCCAAGTGCTTGACTATTAACATAGCTAGGTAACTGACTACCTATGGCTCCTTGGATTGCCTTTATCATGCTTTGACCGTCAATATCAGCCTGAAATAAAGGAAAACCAGCATTGTTGGAATATGCCCCTTCAAGTCTTCCATAAATAAAAGTACCGCGGTCTTTTGCATGTTCTTCACTTTCTAAAACGATTATCCCTGCACCCTCTGCCATTACAAAACCAGAATGAGCATCAGAAAAAGGAACCCCAGTATGACCAATCTCTGCGTTTTTTGCTAGATTTCTCAATTTTAAAAATCCATAGATACTCCAAGAACTTACAGAGGCATCTGCTCCGCCAACAATACACCGATCAACCATTCCACTTTCAATTAGTAATTTACCCATTAAAATTGCATCAGAACTTGATGTGCACCCAGTGCTAACCGTATAAACTTGTCCGTTAATACCTAGATGAGAAGCTACTGCAGAAGATAAGGTATGCATATTTGCTAATGCGACACTATGTAATGGTAATTTTCTATAATCAGCACTGTATGGGGAATATTTCTCGATTTCCAACATACCACCAGCTGAAGAACCGATAATAATGGCTACACGATTAGAGTCCTCTCCTCGTAATCCCGCCATATCAATAGCATCATCAGCCGCCGCCATTGCCAATCGGCTCACTCTTGTATAGCGCTTATAATTTTTGCCTGATATATTTTCGAAGGTATCCTCAATTAATCCGACAACGACATTGGAACCGTCTGGACCAGCTCCTGTTAATATTTGATGGGTACAGATTCCTTGCTTTAATACCTCTTGAAAATCCTTCTTATTGTCAATTTTAGGAGCTTTGATTCCGTAACCAGTAATTACCACTTTTCTTAAGTTCAAGCTGCTCCCCCTCTTAGACCTTGTCAATTTACGTAGTTTTTTGACTGTCTTTGTCTTTTTTTACTATTGCTAAAATTGTAATTGAAATAAACTTTACGTAACAGAGTCTAATGGTACAGGACTTTGGATTCATAATTTGCTAAAATTTTTAGAAAAGCTAACCTAAAAAAATAAAGGAAATCGACTTTCGATTCCCTTTACTTATCAATACTGAATTAATTAATTATTTTCTTGCTTTTCAAAAGAAAGTACTTCATCTACTTCCTGATAAGAATCCCCGTAAACCTCTACATCTTTATAGGTATGTATTTCTCGATACATTTTTTTCATCGCATTATAAATTTCTTCCTCGGATTCATGATGAGGAGCCCAATACAAAATTTCTAACTCATTGATTTGGCCAGTAGCAAGTGAACGTCGTTTATATTCAATGGATGTGGCTTGATGGAATCCTTCTCTCTGATAAAATCGTTGTCTTTTTTGTGTATCTATATCCTGATGGGAAGCAGGCTCTACCTCTAGAATAATTGGCTTTTCTTTTTGCTTCAGCTTATCCAAAAGTCTTTTTCCTAATCCTTGGCCACGTGCGTCTTTTGATACAAATAAATAATCCACAAAAATGAAGGTAGGGAATTCTGCATACATCATGACATAGTTTGTTCCTTCTTCTTTATGATAAACCTCTTTTTCATCCAATAATAATTCCATATGTTCTTTCGATTTCATTTCTTCTACCGGGAAATACCTACTTAATTTTTCATACCAATTCATTTATAGATCCTCGTTTCTTTAATAGTATTTTCTATAAATAGTCTTTCCCATTAACCTCTTTTTTTTATGAATAATAAAAACAAAATCTTCTTACTCTAAAAATAAATTCCTTTCTAGAAATGAGGACATCTGAATGAGTACTACTCTTCTCTTTGAAAAGCAGAGCCGACAGAAGCTTTCTATCCCCCCATTTGAACCAGACTATGTTTTTTTTGAGCCAAGAGCATTAGAATATCCACTGGGTAAAAAACTATATGAACGTTTTAGCAAAATGGATATTCCAATACAAATGACAACCTCTCATAATCAAGTAAGAGGTATTCCTGGAGAAACTGATCCGGAAAAATATCGAAATGCAAAACGGACATTAGTAGTTGGCGTAAGAAAAACATTAAAATTTGATACTTCTTTTCCATCAGCAGAATATGCTCTTCCACTTTCAACTGGGTGTATGGGGCATTGTCATTATTGTTATTTACAAACAACGATGGGAAGTAAACCCTATCTAAGAATCTATGTGAATCTCGAGGATATTTTTGAAGCTACTGAAAATTACATTAAGGAACGTGCTCCTCAAATTACTCGATTTGAAGCAGCCTGTACCTCAGATCCAGTTGGAATTGAACATATTCATGGTGCCCTAAAAAAGGCCATTGAATTTATGGCAGACCAACCCTATGGAAGATTACGCTTTGTTACCAAATATGCACATGTTGAACCTCTTCTTGGCCTTAAGCACAACAAAAAAACAGATTTTCGTTTTAGTATTAATGCAGATTATGTCATTAAAAATTTTGAACCAGCTACATCTTCTTTTTTAGAACGGATTGAAGCCGCAGGTAAGGTTGCTCATTCTGGCTATCCTCTTGGATTTATCATCGCTCCAATCATGATTTTTGATGGTTGGGAGGAAGGATATTCTGATTTGCTGCGTCGTTTAAAAGCAGTTTTACCAAAAGAATCTCAGGAAGGACTCTATTTCGAATTAATCACCCACAGATATACGAAAGCCGCTAAAAATATTATTCTAGAACGTTATCCAAAAACAAAATTAGAAATGGATGAAGAGAAACGAAAGGTAAAATGGGGACGTTATGGCAAATTTAAATATATCTATCCAAATGATCAATATAAAGCAATTCAAGATCATATGTATCATGAAATCAATACCTATTTCCCGAATTCTAGAATCGAATACTTTACGTGAAAAATATATTAGAAAAGCTTAACTTTTGCCAAGCCCTTTTAAGGCGCAGGCAAAAGGTTAGCTGCTCTTATTTCGGATAGGAAAATCTTATACTTTCCTATCCGATAAGAAAAACAAAAAGACTTATGCAATCATCAACAACTGCATAAGTCTTTTTTAGTCAATTCTTAATTTTTCTTAATATTTATGATAACCATTTGACCATATTCATTTTCTTCATAGGTAAAAATGACATGATCTCCCTCATTGATTTGATCAATAACTTCTAGTACATTTTGAATTTGTACTGCTACCGGTTCTCCATCAATCATTATCTCTGAAGAATGAGAGTCTATTCTTCCAGAATATACCCCTTCCTTCGTTAAACTTGTATTGATATCTTCTGAATCAGATTCTTCATTTGTTTGATCCTCATTTGATGCTTGATCATCCTTTTTGTCTTGATCCTCTTTTGGTTGTTCTGCTGCTGGAGGCGTATTTTGATCTTGATCTACCTTTGGTTGGTCAGAATTACACCCAGCTAACAAGCTTAGAATTAAAATAGCACTTAAGATAAACACCAATGCTTTTTTCACTTTTATCACTCCTTCCTACATAATATTAAGACGTTTCAACCTCCGTTTTGTTTCAAAAATTAATAAGAATAGGTTATTATATCCATTTAATCATTTGTAAATATCCTATTTGATATCATTCTTGTCAATATATTCAAATAGAAAGGACTGTCCATTCCTATAAAATCTTGGATCATATATCCCTAATTGCTCATCATTATCCACTACCACAACAAATGGTGACCATGCGTATAACGTCTTAGCCTTTGGATTTTTAGTAAATAAAGTATTTAAATCTGCATTTTCCTTTGAAATTAAACTAGCTTTAACTTTTCTACCGCTAAGAAGGCTTGCATCCGAAATTTCTACAAGTTCTCCCTTTTTACCAATAATCTGAAAGTGACCGGGAAGAAAACTTGCAGATAATGCTATTTGCTCATAATAATTTTTTGATTGCTGGTACAATATATAGCCCTGCCCAGATTGTATTACAATATGAGCGGTTATAGCCAATAAAACCATTTTAAATATAAAGGAGGACTTCCACTGTTTCTTTAGCTTAGATAATATAAAACCACTACTAATCAGTCCCCAAATCACGAAATCAATGATTGGAATCGTTCCGAAGGTGATTCGAATGCTAGAAAAGGGTTCTAAGTATCCAGTTCCCCAAGCATTGAATAAATCACTAGTAATATGTACAAATACGCTAAATAAAGAAACATAAAAAATACGTTTATCCCTCACATTAAAAATAAGAGCAGTCAATGCAAATAAAGCAATGGCCATAAAAGGTAGCATAAAGATAGAATGTGTTATCCCTCTATGCCACATCTGATACAATCCTTCGGAATCAAAAAATTTAGATACAACATCACTATCTGGTAAATGACTACCAACAACCGCTGTAAACAAAAGTGCACGTCTTTCCTTGATATTCATCTCTTGCTTATCCATCGCCTTATATATAGTTAAACCAAATAATGTATGTGTAATACTATCCATATTTTCCTCCAAGTATCTTCGCTACAATCTATTGCTTTTTCTCTATTCTATCGAATAAAGAACAACAAAAAAAGCATATAATGGAGGAAAATCCACTTCTATGCTTTATCGTCTTTTAATTAATCAAAGCGATTCTTACTTAAAGATTCCTAACGGCTTACCTAGAGGTAAAAACTCTCTTTCAAAATGATGGTTCAAAACCGTAGCTGCTGAACCATAAAAGGACACCATTGAAATAGCTAATTCAGACCACGCCGCTAACTGGTGTGAAAACTCAGGTAAAATATTAAAGGAACTTAAGGATAAACCAATAAACAATAAATCAATTAGAACAAAAATAGTGAACAATACCTTATTGGTTTCTACTGCTCCAATAGTCATGTAAATACTAAAAATCAAATAGCCAACAAAAGCAAAGCCAAGCTGTTTAATATCAATATCAGCTTTCATCGTTTCCCCAAATACACCCATTTGGATTAACCAAGTAATACCCACTGCGAACCAAAATAGCGCATAAGCAGCAAATGCAGTTGTTCCAAAAATATTATTTCTCTTTGAATCATTAAAACTAGCATACAATTGGGCAAAGGCCCCTAAAAATAAAGCCCAAGGGATTGCATAAGAGAAGCCTGATGTCACTCCTAGCTTTTGTGATGAGGCAACTAAAGTAACAATTGCTAATCCTAGTAATCCAATGCCCCCCGGTTCAACCGGTAAATTACTGCCTTGATTTTGATTTCCACTCATAAGTTTCTCTCCCATTTCTTTTTCTTTTTATCTATCTATTTATCCCCTCTTGATACTATCAGATAAGTTTTCTGACTTCAATAAAAACTTAAAATATTACCAATTTTGTATTTATTGTTACATTTTTTAATGAATAATAAATTTAGATAAAAAGGAAATACTATCAAGCTAAGAGTTGTTTTCTCAAAGGCTGGTGGTCTTTTGAAATATTTTATCGGACTTATATATAACATCGTTGAAATTAGTCTAAAAAAACTACTTTTTTATACCCTTATTTTCTTGATTTTTAATGCAGCAATGTTTACCCTAATTGAACCCCAAACCTTTTATAATTTTTTTATCAGTCTTTGGTATGTTCTAGTAACAATGACAACCGTTGGTTATGGAGATATCTATCCAACAAGCTCCATTGGCAAAGCCTATGCAATTTTTTTGTTTTTTACTGGCATTGGGCTTTATGGCGTAGTTATCGGTAAAATAATAGAAAGAATAGGTAATCATAATAAACAAAGGATTGAGGGAAAAGTGGAATATATCGGGAAAGATCATATTGTGATCATCGGTTGGAACTCTAAAACAGATGCAGCGATTGAAGATATACTTGCTAATAGTACATCAAATATCGTAGTGATTGATCAAGCAGAAAAAGCTCCATATATTAAAGAACGATTATACTACATTAAGGGATCGCCAGCTAGAAAGGATGTTCTTAATAAAGCAAATATCAAGTATGCAAAATCTTGTATTGTTTTTGCTGATGAAAAGCTAATTGATTTAGATGAAAGAGATGCTAAAAGCTTATTAATTGTTTCTACAATAGAAAGTATTTCCGAAGAAATATACACCATTGCAGAAATTATGAATCCAGAGCACACTGATAACTTTAGATCTAATAAAGTAGAAAAATTTCTTTATCCTCAAAGTACTATTTCTCATCTTGTTGCTCAAGAAGCAATGAATCACGGAGTAATTGATGTTTTAACTCAATTAGGAACCATGCAAAAGGGTGTCAATTTATATACGATAAAAAAGAAAACGGAATGGATTACTTATAGAGATGCATTTTATTCACTAATTGAAATAGGAGCTACTTTATTAGCGGATAAAAGTTGTTTAAATATTAGTACTAGATTAGATGAAAAAATCCCCGCAGATCACAATTTAACAGTCATCTGCTCCAAAGAAATCTATGATCAGTATTTGAATTTAATATAAATAGGATATCCTGTGAAGGGATATCCTATTTGTTTATCGCTGTATAATTTTTTCTACTATAAAAGATGCGACCTCTGAAGCTTTTGTCCCTGGGCCAAACCCTGCGTCATAGCCTAATTCACTGGCCAACTCATGGCTAATTCTTGGCCCCCCACAAATTAACAATATTTTCCTCCGAAGATTAGCAGCCTCCATCATTTCTACAAGCTCAGTTAAATTGGCTAAATGAATTCCTTTTTGTGTAACCACTTGCGAAACTAGAATAGCGTCTGCATTCAGTTCAACTGCTTTCTCTAAAAGGTCTTCATTTTTAACCTGTGAACCTAAATTATATGCTTCAATTTCAGGATAGCGCTCTAAGCCATATTCCCCATCATAACCCTTCATATTCATGATTGCATCAATTCCTACTGTGTGTGCATCAGTCCCAGTACAGGCTCCAACAACAACGATTTTTCTATTGATTTGTTCTTTAATGACTTGATTTATTTTGTAAAAGTCCATGCTTTGTTTATTTATTGCTGGTACAGTAATACTTGAATAGTCGATTGTAAAAGGAACCTTACCATATAATACAAAAAAGGTAAAATCTTCATCTAACCCTTCCATATGATAGACCATTACTTCTTCTAATCCTAGCTTCATGCCAATCTGTTTTGCGGCTTCTTTTGCCTTTTCGCCAATTGGTACTGGAAGGGTAAAGCTAATTTGAACAGCACCATCATTCATCGTATCTCCGTATGGTTTAATGTTTATAGGTTCATTTGGCATCAATTTTCAATTACCCTCCTATTCCAAGTTCTTTTTTCATTAGCAGTTCAAAGGGATTAAAATAGTTTTTTTCCTTCAAAAATACTCCCTCTAATCCCTTTCCACCGTAAAAAGAGCGCTTAACATTTGCAAATCTTCCTGCACTAATCGCTTCAAACAACCCTAAATCTTCAATTTCCTTTAGCATCATGCTTGCTTTTTCAAGAACCTCATTCGCTCTTTTAGCAATCAACCCATTAGGAACAAATTCTATTTCCTCATGTAAATCCTTCATATTATTTTTAATATATTTTGCATTATCTAACGCTAATTTCCGATCCTGCATATGAGGAGTATGCATTGCTTCTGTCATCATTCCGAGCAATTGAATTCCTTGGTTTGTCATTACTCCTGCAACATTAAATAATGCATTTTGAATATATCCCATAAAGATATTTCCCGTCATATATTTGGTTGGTGGCATATATTTTAATGGTGCCCTTGGAAAAATTTGTCTTGCTAATTGGGCTTGTGCTAATTCAAGCAGGAAGCCATTTTCTAATTTTGGATTTATCTCAAAGGCATGACCTAACCCCATTTGTTCATGTGGCAATCCTGCTTTTATGGCAAATTGTTCATTAATAAACTGTGATGCAAGTACTGTATGAGCCTCTTCCACCGCATCAGCAGTTGTTAAGTAATTGTCCTCCCCTGTATTAATAATAATGCCTGACAAACTGATAAGCATCCGGGAAAATGCCTGATCGATTAACGTTCTTTGCATATTGATATCTCTAAATAATATCCCGTATAATGCATCATTTAACATGACATCCAATCTTTCCATTCCACCAATTGCCGCAATCTCTGGCATACATAGTCCAGAGCTATAATTACAAAGACTAACATACCGATTAACCTCGTTACTTACTTCATCAAGTGCAGCCCGCATAATTTTAAAATTTTCTTGTGTAGCATAGGTTCCTCCATATCCCTCTCGTGTTGCACCATAGGGAACATAGTCTAATAAGCTCTGTCCTGTCGTTCTAATTACTGCGATAATGTCTGCTCCTTGCCTTACTGCTGCCTTTGCTTGAATCACATCCTCATAAATATCCCCTGTTGCAACAATCACATATAAAAACGGTTTGCTCCCCTCACCCATTTTTGTAATGAGTGCTTCCCTAGATTGACGTTGTTTCATTAAAATGTTCAACCCTTTTTCTGCTAGCAAATTCCCTTCTTTCTTTACCTCGTCCATTGGAACTGATCTTACATCGTCCCAATTAATTTTATCCATCTCTGCTAATTCAGCAACTTCCTGTGGACTAATCCCATATGTAATCATTGCCTTTATTAACCAAGGGATCGCACCTTCCGCTAATAGGCCTTTTTTTTGTAATAGGTCAACTAAACTATTGGCGTAAGGAACACCATCACTATTTACACCATCAATTCCGGATAACCGTAGCACTGTTCTTTCAATGGACACCGTACTACGATCTTGAATAAAATCAAAAACCTGATCTGCAATTTTATTTGCTGAGAGACGGGATTTTTCAATTAATTCTTCATTTAGGTGAAGTTTTGCCATCAATATTCCCCCTAAAATATTCTTTTGCTTCCTTTATAATGGATGTTGGTAGGTTAAAGTTCTCAGCAATAGAGATCCCCTCATACACCATTTTCCCTTGAATTACCTTTTTTAGATGAAATTCTTTCATTTCGTATAATTCCAAGCCTTTTTCTAAAATAAGCTTCGGAAAATGAGAAACGACAATACTAAAGCTTTCTTCCTTTATCCGTAAATATCTAGATATGGCTATTGCTAGGGCTTCCCCTTCGATGGGATTTGTTCCCTTCCCAATCTCATCTAATAAATATAGAGTAGGCTTGCTTAATATCAGTTCCTTTCCCAACCGACTTATTTCAGAGGCAAACGAGCTTAACCCCTCTTCTATATTTTGATAGTCTCCGGTCAGGATAGATAAATGATCAAAGAAAAAGGACTCAAATTGTTTAGCTGGTACGTAAAAACCAAATTGAGCCAGTGCTTGTAAAAAACCAACGGTTCGAAGAACCACTGTTTTACCACTCATATTTGCACCATAAAGTATAATTTGACGTTGTTCTATTTCAAGAGATATAGGTTCCATTCTTCTTTTATTCCATAGCTTATTAAAATAGGGATGGAAGCCCTCTAAAATTAAAATTTGCCTTTCCTTACTAGAGGATGTTAATTGTGGTCTGCAGGAATTCGTTTCCAATGCCATCCTTGCTTTTTGAAATACAACCTCCAATTTACCCCAACCATAATAGGCCATCAGTAAATATTTAAATGTTGGTTTAATTTTTTCAATTGCTTCTAACATCTGCTGCTTTTCTTTCTTTTTTATTATCATTTCAATTTTTTTTAGTTGCCTTTGAACAATGATTTCCTTTGTAGCTTGATATTCTCTTTCCTTTTTTAGTAATCGTCTTTTAAATGCTCTTAGCCTTCTTAAACCAGCATCATCTAAATCCTCAAAGGCGAAGGTTTTATGATATTCTCCATTTCCATTAGGCTGTAACACTTCAAGAATACTGATCCAATCAAAATCAATACTTCGAACCCACTCTTCCTCTATTCCATCCAATTTCTTTAAATCTAGCTTTTTTAGAACTAGGCTTAATAGATGACTGAACCAAAGAAATTGCTTAATGCGAAAAAAATCGGTTAGTAAATCGATTGCTTCCCAATGATCTTCTAAAAGATTTTTTAAAAGAACATCAATATCATCGAGATAAACATAAAGGGAATTTATTTCATGTGAGAAGCTTTTGTCTCCCTTTATTGCCCGAATCATCCATCCGATTTGTTCTAGGTCATTGTTCCATTGTTGTTCTTCAGTAGAAAAGTAAGGCTGCATTTTGCTCCAAAAGAAAAGACCAACCCTACTATTTGGACGATATTCACTTAAAATTTGATCAAGAAAAATTTTCTTACGAGTATCTTCAAGAAAATAGGTCATAAACCACACCTTTTCTAATAATGGCTATTCTAGCAATAATCCTAGGTTACTTAATCTCTAGTATTTTTCTAGCTTCTTCTGGTGTTGCGATTTCCCTCCCAAATTCATTCGCAAGCCTTACTACTCTTGCTACTAATTCAGCATTTCCTTTCGCTAATACACCCTTTTTATAATATATGTTGTCTTCTAAACCTACTCGTATATTTCCTCCTAAAGGAATTGCATGCATCGCCATCATAAGCTGGAATCTACCCATTCCTGCAACACTCCATGTAGCATCTTTTGGTATTTGATGGATTAAATTAACCAAATTATCAATAGTAGCAGGTATTCCGCCAGCTACCCCCATTACAAAATCAAAATGAAGATGTCCCTCCACTAGCCCTTCCTTGACTAGTCCTAAAGCATTATTAATCATCCCCACATCGAAAATCTCAAATTCTGGTCGAACCCCATACTCCTTGATTTTGCTTGCAAAGAAGCGAATATCCTCAGGGCGATTTAAAAAAACATCATTGCTAAAATTGACTGTACCTGTAGTTAGGGTTGCCATCTCTGGGCGAAGGGTCACTGGTTGAATTCTCTCCGCTGGTGTCATTCCAACCGCACCACCAGTAGAAACTTGAATAATAATATCTGTTCGTTCCTTAATTTTATTGATGGTTTCCCTAAATACCTCAACATCCTGAGTTGGTAGACCATTTTCATCTCTAACGTGAAGGTGCACAATCGAAGCCCCAGCTTGCTGAACCTTTTCCACTTCAATAGCAATTTCCTCAGGAGTGACCGGTAAATATGGGGTATGTTCTCTAGTAACCTCTGCTCCTACAACTGCAGCGGTAATAATTAGCTTACTCATCTTTTTCACCTAATTTCTGCAAGTGTTTAGGGACTACACAGGTTCCTGAAGCCTTCGTTACTAGTATTGGATTCTCTAGAAATCTAGCTTGGGATGGATTAGCTGGATCAACATTTCCTTCTACTACCTTATATGCTTCAAAGCTCATCTTCCTTGAGGTATTTCCTACATGAATAATCCTTCCCCTTGCTTCAATATAATCCCCTGCATAGATTGGGGCTTTAAACTCAACATTATCATAGGCTACAAACAGTCCTTCATCCCCATCTAATCGAATTAATAGCTCTGTTGCCACATCCCCAAATAAAGCTAAAACTCTAGCACCATCTACAAGATTCCCACTATAATGGGCATCTGCTTGTGACATTCTTAATCGAATTAACACGTCATCCATTGTTTACTCCCCCAAATTTTTATAATCAAAAACATTAATAATCTCAATATCCCCATGATTATATTTATGAAGAATAGCCTGAGTTTTCTCCTTCATCTCATTTGCCGAAAACCGGTAACCCTCAGGAGAATAGGGATTAATTGCAATTCCAGCAATTTCGATTGGATATAACACCTGAATATCCCCACCCATCCGATTCCACTTCATTAACATTTCTCTACTTAAAAAGCTTTTTAGACCATGATCTAAAATAATGGTAAGTCCCTTTTGTTGTTTCATTATTTTATTTAATGTTTTTTCTGTGAGAATCCCTTTGACAAATATCCAATTAGAAGCTTCTATTTTTCCATTTTCAATCGCTAATCGAATTTCATCATTAGATACCTGAGGATAGAAAAATGGTTTAAGCTTTTCTTCAACAAGCTGCCAAAGGATGCGTTTATCCTGATGTAAGCTTGCGCCAATGACAAGATATACCTGATCAGCCAATAATGGAGCTGCACCTGCCATGCGGTCAAAAGCACCATCTATTAAAAATTCATCGACTGAATAAACCTCAAGCATTTTAATGATTTTTCTAACAGAGTCAACAGTGGGAGTACCCATCAGTTTAACCGTTCCACCTGATAGTGCTTGTGCAAGAAAAGTAGGACCAAGCATTGAAGAATCTTCGACTATTTCCAAAATTCTAAAGCTTGCAGTACCTTCCTTTAAGCCAGCTGCTGTTGTAGCAACAATAGTGCCCTCTGGAATCCAAATACTTGGTTTTTCTTTGCCTGAGAGTAAATCAGCCTTTTCTCCATCGACACCAATGCTCGCTGTTGCCAACCTTACTTTGTTCTGCTGCTTTTTCTGAATTAAAAAATTGAGAAATGTAGTCTTTCCTGCATTTTTTGATAATCCAATAATACTGGTGGTTCTGATTTGCACTTTTTTATTCATTTTTAGGATTTCTTCTACCAAATCGTTTTAAGGTTTTTGGTTCTAAGACAGAGATCTCATTTTTCATCAATCCATAGATTCCCTCGTTTTTCACTTTATGATCTCTGCAGTATTCACAGGATTCCTTATTATGATGCTGATAGCTTGTTGGCTCTGGATAGGAGGTAATTACGCCTTCATAATTTCGTAAAATAATTTTATCAGCACTCTGAGAGACAATATAATTAGGCATTACCGGAATCTTACCGCCTCCATATGGAGCATCAATCACAAAAGTAGGAACAGCATACCCTGAAGTATGACCTCGAAGTGCTTCAATTATCTCTAATCCTTTCCCTACAGGTGTTCTAAAATGTGCAATTCCTTCTGACAAATCACATTGATAAATGTAATATGGGCGAACTCGTATTTTTACTAACTCATGAACCAGCTTTTTCATGGTATTTGGGCAATCATTAATTCCTGCTAGAAGAACAGACTGATTTCCCATTGGTACACCAGCGTTTACTAGTCTTTCCACTGCTTTTTTGGACTCTGGCGTAATTTCCTTTGGATGATTAAAATGAGTATTAATCCAAACCGGATGATATTTTTTAATCATTTCCACAAGATTTTCAGTAATTCTTTGTGGAAATACCACTGGTGCTCTTGTGCCTATCCGTATAATTTCAACATGAGGAATCTCTCTTAAGCTACTTAATATATATTCCAATGTTTTGTCATTAATTAATAAACCATCGCCTCCAGATAATAAAACATCCCTTATTTGTTCATGGCTTTTTATATATGCAATCGCGTTATCGATTTGCTTTCTTGGAACTCCCTGCTCAATATGGCCTGAAAATCTTCTTCTCGTGCAATGACGGCAATACATTGCGCATTGATTCGTAACCAAAAAGAGCACCCGATCTGGATATCGATGGGTTAAACCAACCACTGGTGAATCCACATCTTCATGTAATGGATCTAGCATATCGTGTTCTGAGCGCTGTGATTCGTAGGATAAAGGAATCGCTTGTCTGCGGATTGGATCATCTGGATTATTTGGGTCCATTAGGGCTGCATAATATGGTGTTATATTCAATGGAATAGTGCTATCAGTAGCTCGAATTCCCTCCTCCTCTTCCTTTGTTAAATCAACCACCTTTTTTAATTCCTCCACTGTTCGAATCGTATGGGTTAATTGCCATAGCCAATCATCCCATTGCTCCTGTTTTACATCCTTCCACGGTTCAAAAGCTTGCCAATAACTCATCACTATACTCCCCCAGTTTCTTTACAATATTTTTTGGAAAACCAATCTCTTAAGCCCTGAGATTCCCGAATAATTTCTAGCGCATGATTTGCATGATTTTTGGTGTAACCGTTTCCAATTAACATTTCAATATCTTTACCTACACCCTCTGCCCCAAGAGCGGCCTTAGTAAAGCTAGTAGCCATGCTAAAGAAATATACCTTTCCACCATCTTTGGTCAATAAAATAGACGTCATTTCTGTGTTGGGGACATTAACACAATTGATGGTTACATCTGCTAATTTACCACCGGTAATTTGGTCGATAATATCCAATGCTTCAATCGGATTATTAGCGTCAACCTGATAAACCTCGTGTGCAATCCCTAACTCTTTAATTTGATTTACCGCCTCTTGCTGTTGTTCAAAAGCAATTACCCTTCCATTTGCCCCAACATTTTTCATCGCTTGATATAAGGTAAGTAAACCAGATTTTCCCCCAGCACCAAGAACAACTACGGTATCATCCTTCGCAACCAGCTTTGCGGTTTGAGCTGGCGCACCTGCTACATCAAGAGCAGCTAATACTAAATTTCTTGGTAAATCCCTTGGAAGCTTTGCATACAATCCACTAGCAAATAAAACTGCTTTCCCTTTAATAAAGACTTGATGGGTTTGAACATTGATCTCCTTAATTTCCTCAATCATCAGTGGAGTAAGGGATAAAGATACTAGGGTTGCCATCTCATCTCCTACTTTTATTCCCTCTTGAATCGCGGGATGAGATTTCCCAATCTGAAGCACTTTACCAATTAACATGCCACCTGATCCTGTTATTGGATTATGCTGCTTACCTCGCTCATTAACAGTTGCCATAATAATATCCTTGACTCGCTCACTGTTTTCTTCTGCTTCCTCCCAAATTTGTTTAAAGGAGGCTGAATCTATATTGAGTACCTCTACATCTATTAAAAGCTCGTATTCATTTATCACTGTAGAATTATCAATTTTCCAGGCTTGTTGAGGCAAATGCCCCTTCGGTTCTAAGGACCTATGTATTCCATAAATGATGTTTAAATCCAATGATATCCTCCCCATTCCCCAATTTTTTGTTCCTAACTTTAGTAATTGCAATTACTGTGCCAATATTAGAAAATTGAAAAAATATTGATATTACTGGGTAGAAAAAGAAAAAACCACTCGTACGAGTGGTTTTAATATGCCGAAATATCGGCACTAAAAGTATTTTCCAAGCTTATATTGAAGGGTTTGCCTTGGAATTTTTAATCGTTTTGCAGTTTGCATGATATTGCCACTTTCCTCCTCTAGCACACGATTAATCCAATCCTTCTCTATTTCCTCAAGAAGCTCCTTTAAGCCATTATCATATTCCCAAGGTGACCTTATTTCGCTTTTTTCCAATTCTCCAACATTTTTATATTGACGACGATGGAAAAGCTCCTGAAGATGAATAGGCAAATGATTAGGTTGGATTGTATCTCCCTCCATCACATTCATCGCGTATTCAATGGCATGTTTAAGCTCTCTTACATTTCCAGGCCAGTCATACATATAGAAAAACTTTTGCACCTCTTCAGATACACCAATCACCTTTTTCTGAAAACTATAATTAAATGTTTGGATAAAGTAAGTGGTTAGTATAGATATATCTTCTTTTCGCTCCCGAAATGGGGGAATATGTAAATGAATCACATTGATTCGATAATATAAATCAGGGCGTATTAATCCCTTCTCCACTGCAATAAGTGGATTTATATTTGTTGCTACGATTATTCTTACATTGACTTGTCGATTCACATTATCGCCAATTCTTCGAACTAATCCATCCTGTAAAACACGTAAAAGCTTTGCTTGCAATTCTATCGGCATTGAATTAATCTCATCGAGAAAAAGTGTGCCGTTATTTGCCAACTCAAATAAACCAGGTCTGTTCTCAGCACCAGTAAAGCTTCCTTTTACCGTTCCGAACAAAATACCTTCTAATAGCGAAGCCGGCATTGCTGCACAGTTCTGAGCAATAAATGGATCATTTGCTCTTGGAGAATAATTATGAATTGCTTGAACAAATAGTTCCTTACCTGTTCCCGTTTCTCCTTCAATTAAAATGGTCGATTTACTCATCGCCGCTTTCTGAGCTAACTTTTTCAAATTTTCCACGCGTTGATTTTGTGTAATAATATCCTCGAAATGAAATTTAGCCTGTTGTAAATGATCGTCCTTATTATTTCTTGAAAGATATTTCGCTTGTAAGTCAACTAGTCTTTCGGACAGCTCTTTTATTCTAGTAAAATCCTTAGCGATTTCTATAGCACCAATCAGCTTATCTTGGACATAGATTGGTAAGGTAGTATTTATAGCAGTCACTTTAAGACCATTCTTGTTGGTATATTGTTGGTTTTGGTTAATGATTGGTTGGCCAGTTTCAATCACCTTGAGTAAGGTACTATTTTCTTGATCAAGGGATGGAAAAACATCAATCACGTGCTTACCAATGACTTCTTCCACCTTTAATCCATCTAATCTAGCAGCAACATGATTATAAAAGATGGTAATACCATCCTTATTCACTACATGAATACCTTCATCTATTGTTTTCAGTATGGCCTCAAGCATTTCCTTGTTTTCCAATACTTCTCTTAATCTGTTTTCCAAAAGAAAACCTCCTTTTTTACCAAGGTGCCGAATTTTATAAAAATGCCGAATATTCAGCATATTAAATAATTTCTGCTATTTGTAGATAAATCCTCTTATCGTAGAATGAAAATAATCTTTTTTTATTTTAGTCAGAAAAAAACTACGGTCCAAGATTGGTTGAGCTTCTTATAAAAATTAAGATTAACAATGGTTGATGAACTCAAACATATTGCTGAGGTTATTTCAAAGGATACTGGAAAAGTATTAGTAGAAGCTCTGACAGCTGATATTATCACTGTATTATATATCACGAAGACTAATTCATGTTGACACTAAATATTTAAATAAGATAAAATTTCGTTGTTGGTATTTTTTTACAAATTAAAAATAAAGGATGTGATTATAATCAAAAAATTTATTCTATCACTACTAATATTAACTTTCTTTACTGTAAATGCTGGATGTAGCAATACAAGTAATGTTTCGAAAGATTTAAAGAATAATGAAAAAGTAATTAGTGAAGATTTAAGCGAATATTTTGTTGGGTATGAAGGTACTTTTGTGTTATTCGACAAGAATAAAAATGAATACACTATTTTTAATGAGGAGAAAAGTTTAAAACAAGTTCCTCCCTGTTCATCATTTAAGATTATAAATTCTTTAATTGGATTGGAGACAAAAGTAATAGAGGATGAGAATACAACCTTTAAATGGGATGGAACAAAATACCCTATTGAGTCATGGAACAATGACCACACTTTGAAAACAGCAATACAAAATTCAGTAGTATGGTATTACCAGAAACTTGCATCACAAGTTGGAGAAGAAAAAATGCAGGATTTTCTTAATAAAATCAACTACGGAAATAAAGATATTTCAGGGGGAATTACAACATTTTGGCTACAATCTTCTTTAAAAATATCACCTAGAGAACAAGTGGATGTATTGAGGAAATTTTATGATTACCAATTACCTTTTTCAAAGAAAAATATAGATATCGTTAAAAATATTATTGTTTTGTCTGATGAAAACGGAATTAAGTTATCTGGAAAAACTGGTTCAGGTTTAATGCCAAATGATGAAAAATTTATAAATGGCTGGTTTGTTGGATATGTTGAAAAGGATAAAAATGTATATATTTTTGCAACAAATATAGAAGCCAATGACTCATCAGATAAAAGTGCTAGTGGACAGGAAGCAAAAGAAATTACACTACAAATTCTAAAAGATAGGTTATACTATCGGTGATTCACAAAGTAATTTAATTTAAATCTTTTTTTTAATGACAAAATGGCAGTCAACTTTGACTGCCATTTTATCTATTTTTCAAGCTGACTTTTTAACCGTTGTAACATGGTTGCGACTGCCCATAATGGAACAGATTCATCTACCTTTCCTTTCCAGCTTTGATCCGTTAATAGATTTTGTCTATACAGCCAATTCACCGCGTTGATTTTCCAATCAGGTGTATTTGTTGGATATCCAGTTTCAATAGGTTGTTCAGGCTGGATAATTACTGGAGAATAGGGATGACCAATATACTCACAAAAAGCTTTCACTACTGCCTCAGCAAATCCTTGCCAATTGTTCACAATTAATTCCGTATCCTGTTTATTCGTAGCAAATCCGTATTCAATAATCACTGTTTTTACTGAGCCAGTATCCCGATGCATAAAATAATAGTCTTTTCCAGAGTCTCCAGCTTTCGAAAAAACTCTTCTTCCCAACATTCCTTCCGCAACAATAGCTTGGAATAGCTTTCTTGCCAATGTATCATCCGCAAATATAGAATGAATTGTTTCTACTCCTCTTGCCTCAGGCTTATAGGCATTAAGATGGTTAGAAATACAGTATATTGCTCCACTTTCACGCACAATTTCTGTTCTCGTTGTAGGAGATAAATAAATATCAGAATCCCTTGTAATATGAACAGGAACGTTTAACTCCTGAAACCTTTGATATTGATAGAGACTAATCTTTAAATTCATCTCTTTCTCTTTAAAAATATCATTAGAGCCCCCACCTATATCTTTACCACCATGACCTGGATCAATGATTAATATAGGTTTAGTATCGTTCATCTATATTCAACTCCCTCGAAAAATATAGTCCTCATTGAATATAGTACGCCAATTCTCATAAACAGGTGATGGGTGATTGTCTTATTTGTCTCAAATAACAACTTGACTAACTTTTTCTTGCCACATTCCACAACGGTCTCCCCACATCGCCACCGTTTGCCCATTCATTTTCACCTTAATAACCTCACAATTATTAGAGCATCCCTGACAAATAAAGCTCGATGGAACAAAATCGGTCTGTAATGCATGAAATCCTCGGAAATTAGTTTTTTTACCAGTCTTCTGAATCTCTTCTTTTGCTAAAATTGCTGTTCCAATAGCACCCATAACATTAAAGTAGCTCGGAATAATTACCTCATGTCCAATTTCCTTTTCAAATGCCGCCTTAATTCCGCTATTTGCTGCCACTCCACCTTGAAAAACAAATGGAGGTTCTAGCTTCTTTCCCCTAGCTAAGTTATTGATATAATTGCGTACCAATGCCTGACATAGTCCATTAATAATATCTGGCTTAGAGAAGCCATATTGTTGCTTTGCTATCATGTCAGATTCCGCAAATACAGTGCAACGTCCAGCGATTCGCACATCATTTTTAGATGCTAGTGCGTAATCTCCAAATTGTTCTATTGAGATCCCTAACCGTTCTGATTGATGATCTAAAAAAGAGCCAGTACCCGCTGCACAAACCGTATTCATGGCGAAATCAACCACCATTCCATCTTTGATAAAAATAATTTTGGAATCTTGACCTCCGATTTCAAAGATAGTTCTTACTTCTGGAACAAAATATGTAGTAGCAACAGCATGGGCGGTAATTTCATTTTTAACCACATCCGCTCCAACCATTACTCCTGCAATTTGCCTTCCACTTCCAGTAGTGCCAACTCCACTAATCGTATATTTCCGATGGTCTAGCTGTTGCTTTAAAGATTCTATTCCTTTTTTTACCGAATCGATGGACTGACCATTGGTACGTATATAGATATTAAATAAAACATTCGCATTTTCATCAATGGCTACCACATTTGTACTTACTGATCCAACATCAATCCCTATGTAGGCTTTGACCACTTTGGTATCCCCCTTTAGGCAGAAAACTGGTGATTACTTAATTTTTTATTTTTAATCAAATCAATAAATGCCTCAATTCTTGTTTTATTATTGGCCTGGCCTGTTTGTTCATCTAAGGACAGGGTAAACACCGGGATTTCATATTGAGCAGACATTTTGGGTATGACACTTTGTGATATAAGCTCAGGCAGACAACCAAAAGGCATTAAATGAATAATGCCATCAAATCCCCGTTCTTTAAAGTCAACAATATGTCCTACTGTTTGTTTTGCATGACCGCCAATTTCGATTTCTATAAATGGCTCCCCTTTTTTTAAAATTTCTTCTTCATGCGACCTTTTTAAAAAGGATGGGAGCATATTATGGTCGACCCAATCAGAAAGATAATGAGATCTTTCTACCTCACATCCTAATTCCCCAAGTATTTTTTCAATTTCCATATTAATTGAAGCTTCCATCACCACGTAAATTTCTCCTACAATTCCTATTCTCACTTTGTTTCTTTCTTGTACCTCCTTTAAAGGAATTGCAGAAATCAATTTCTCACTGTTTATAATCGCCTCTTTTAACTCTTTTTTGGTATGAGCTAAATCAAACATTTTTTGAATTTCATCCCAAGCCTGATTAACAGATCCTGTTATTTGCTCATAGGCTCTATTTTTAGCAATCCACTTGTCAAAACGATCAATTTCTTTTAGCATCTGATAGGTAAAACGAATTGCTTTTATTACCTTTAACCATGAATTATTTCCTTTAATTTTTTTAATGTTTCTTATAAATTTTTCTTTATCGCGTGCATAAGAGTCAAACACAATAAAATCAAACTTATGTCCTAATGCTTTAAGTACTCTTTTGTGAATTTCCCCATAAAATCCAGCTCTGCAAGGGCCATGACCACCACTTGTAATCAGTGTATCAGCACCCATTTCACAGGCTTCAATGTAGGTACCCATTATGGTTTTAAAAGGGAAGCAAGCAAATTCCGGGCTATGCTTTACCCCTAAATCTAAGGTTTTTTGTGAAGGACGAGGAGCTACCAATACATCATGGCCTAATAACTCCAATACCTTTTTATAAATAATTACTGTTCCCATATATGGAAAGGAGATTTTCATTTTCAATCCTGTCCTCCTATGCGATAAATTTTTTTCGCTTCAGCATATCCACAAAAGCCTCAATACGAGTCTGTAAATGATTTTCTCCTGTATGCTCATCCACACGAATAGACATAAATGGTACTCCAGTCTGATCAGATTCAAACTCAAACAGCTTGCCCATAAACGAGTCAGGGCCACAACCAAAAGCAGTAAGATGAATAATGCCGTCTATTGTTGGTTCATGAAATAATCTTAATCCCGCACCTAATAATTTATTACTAAAGGTCCAAAACAACGTTTTTTCCATATCCTTGATTTTCTCCTGAAGCTGTGCTTCCTCGAGCATATCAAAAGTAATAAAATCCACATTGAGTTCTCTAAGCTTTTCAATAATATTCATATTTAGAAATGGATCATAAATGTTATAAACATATCCAATTAAACCGATACGAAGGACAGGTTTAGAAGATTGTTGATTATTTAATAATACCTCCAATGAATCATTTGTCTGGATCATCTTCATAGCTTCTACTGCAGTAAATCCTGATTTATTAAACATTCGAAACCCAATCCATTGTTCTCTCGCAACCGATGCCGCCACCTGAATCTGTTCTTTGGTGACTCCTAATACTTCTGCCATTGGATAATAATTTTCTGGTGCGGAGATGTCATCACTATCTGATTTAATTTGGCAAGTTATAATTTTTCCTTCCAAGCCTTTTACACCATGCCTTAGCATGTCTGGTAATCCCATAAATTTAGGACAAAAATACTCCCCTGATTGGATAGATACCATTCTAGGAACAAAGATATAATCAATTTCCTTGTTTAGTAATTGAATGGCATGGCCAATATAGAGCTTAATCGGTACACAAATTTCTGAAACCGACTCCTTAATTCCTTTATTTAAAATCCCTTTATTTGTCTCTTCAGAAACAACCACTTCCATATCTAATGCTTCAAAAAAGGCTTTCCAAAAAGGGAAATAATAATAGTATAACAGTGCTCTAGGTATTCCAATTTTCACGAGCATCCCTCCATAAATTGTCTTTCCTCCTACATATATATTTATGGCTTATCCATTTTAAAACCCTAATCATAGAAAAAGAAAAAAAATAACCTTTATGACCATTATTAAGTCAAAGGTTATAACGAATTGAAAATTATGTATTTTATTTGCTTCTTAATTCCTATCTCCTTAATAATTATTCACAAATAAGTCATAGTTTTTTGTCTAATTTTTGAAGGATATGGTTAATCTGTGTTCAAAGTATGATATCGATACTATAATCAAAATTGTAAAAGAACTTATCAAATAATTAATAAATGAGGAGGAAAATTCAATGGTAAAATTCTTAAGAGAAAACATTTATGCTAGTTATGGTCTTTTAGTTTTACGTTTATATTTAGGTTATGATTGGTTAACTGCAGGTTGGGGAAAACTAACTGGCGATGAGCCATTTAGTGCAGCTGGTTTAATAGGCAGAGCAATCGAAAAACCTGTAACAAGCCATGATCATGTTGTTTATCCATTATACACTGCATTCCTTGAAAACTTTGCAATGCCAAATGTAGAATTGTTTAGCTTTATGGTTGCATGGGGTGAATTCCTTGTTGGCCTTGGATTAATCCTTGGTGCTTTAACTACAGCTGCAATGTTCTTCGGAATGTTAATGAACTTCATGTTTATGTTTGCAGGAACCGTTTCCTCAAACCCATGGATGATTCTTCTAAGTATTTTCGTAGTAGTTGCTGGTGCAAATGCAGGTAAATGGGGATTAGACCGTTGGATTTTACCTTATATTAAGCAAGTTTTCAACAAAAAGGATGATACGATTTCTGCTTAGTGAGCTAATTTAACACTGTCCTATTGATTAGAAAGAGCTTGGCATATGCCAAGCTCTTAATTTTGTTTTATAAAGCAGAATAAGCGATTGCTATTTTTGCACCAATCCGTGCATTATTCTTTACAAGCTCAATATTAGCACTTAGACTTTTTCCTTCAGTAATCTCCTTTAATTTTGATAACAGAAATGGGGTTGTTTCTTTACCAGTTATCTTTTTCTTCTTCATTTCTTTTATCGCATTTTCAATCGATTGATTAATATAGTCTTCATCTAATGCAAACTCGGCTGGAATCGGGTTGGCAATCACAATACCTCCATTTAATTTCATATCCCATTTAAATTGCATTACCTTAGCCATTTCTTCTGGAGAAGCAATATTATAGTCCACATTAAAACCACTATTTCGAGTATAGAAGGCTGGAAATTGATCTGTTTGATAGCCAAGAACAGGAACACCTTGTGTTTCTAAGTACTCCAATGTAAGGCCAATATCTAAAATGGATTTAGCCCCTGCACAAACAACAGCCACATCGGTTTGTGCTAATTCCTGAAGGTCAGCGGAAATATCCATTGTTTCGGAAGCTCCTCGGTGAACACCACCAATTCCTCCAGTTACAAAGACCTTAATTCCTGCCATCTTTGCAACAATCATGGTTCCTGCAACGGTTGTCGCTCCATAAAGGCCTTTTGCTAGCACGACTGGATAATCCCGTCTGCTTGTTTTGACAACATCCTTTTGATTTGCTAGTTCTTCTATTTCCTCTTTGGTTAATCCAACCTTGATTTTTCCATTCATAATTGCAATGGTAGCAGGTACGGCCCCTGATTCTCGAATAATTTGCTCTACCTCTAAAGCCGTTTTAATATTATCTGGATAAGGCATTCCATGAGTAATAATTGTTGATTCTAATGCAACCACCGGTTTGTTATTATTCAGGGCCTCTTTAACTTCTTCCTTTATTTCTATTACGTTTTCTAGTTGGTTCATCATTTTCTATATCTCCTTTTTTTGATTTTCTAGCAATTGTACCGATAGGTCAGTTGCTACTGTTTCTTCCCGCTCTAAAGTAAGTGCAGCCATTGCATGCCCATACAAGCATGCCTCTGCTAAGCTTTTTTCTTGGTACAATCCATAAATTACGCCACTTATAAATGCATCACCAGCACCTGTAGTATCTTTTACGTGTACCTTAGGACTTGGCAGAAAGCTTTTTCCTTCCTTTGTAGCAATATATACCCCTTCACTGCCTAAAGTAATAACCAGCTGCTGAACACCGAATTGAAGGAATTGATCTGCGGCTTTTTCTAAATCCTCTGTTGTGTCGATATTAATCCCAGTCAGAACTTCTGCTTCTTCTTTGTTTGGGGTAAATAACCATAACCCATCTAAATGATTTTCTAGCTTAATCGCTTTTTTAGCAGAAACAGGATCCACAATAATCGGTATTTTTTTCTCATTTAACCAAGAAATTAACGAGTGCAAGCTCTCTGTTGGCAAATTAGTATCTACAAACACAAACTTCATTTGTGCTAAGGTTGGATAGATTTTCTTTAAGAAAGCCAAGTCCATTTTTTCCATAATCCTCATATCTGCTATGGAAGCGACCTGTTCTTTTTGGCTATTTAAAATAGATAAATATCGACCTGTGCTTTCCTCAGGTTTTCTATCTACAAATTTCACATCTACTCCAGCCAGCTTAGTCGTTTCTATAAGCCAATCCCCTTCTGCATCTAATCCAACAGTAGAATATAAACTAACGGGTAAGTCAAGTCGAGCTAGATTTTCAGCAACATTTCTCCCGACACCTCCTGCGGCTTTAAAAACAATCCCAGGATTGCTGCTCCCTTCCCGTAACTGATTATCCGAAATTCCTTTAATGTCAACGTTGGCTCCACCAATCACTGCGATACGTTCTGTTTTTTTATTCAGCACATATCCTCTTTGGATAATCCCCTTTTTTACTAAACGAGATAAATGACCTGCAACCGCTGATCGAGAAATATCGAGCTGCTGAGCAATTTCCTCCTGTTCTAAATAGGGATTATGCATTAAAATTTCAATAATTTCCTGTTCCTTTGAAGTAAGCTTTGTCATCAGGATAACCTCAAATCCTTTTTAATTATTTGTTGCTTTTGTTTTATAGTATAACATATGTTTTATATTAAAACAAATATAATTTTTACCATACCTATTATAACCACTATTTATCTAATTATTTTGATGGCAAAACAAAACGAAGCGGTTGACCTATTGAATAGGAACCTGCTCCGTTTTGTTAAATTAAGTATATTTTCAACTTTCCTCTTCGTCATGATCCTCTTTTGAAAATATCTGGCCAAAAAGATCATCAATTCCAAGATTACCAAACTGTGCTCCCATTAAATATTGCATTGCCCTTTGATATACAAGCATTTGTATTTCCATTCTATTTCTTGATGGTTCAGCTTCTAACCACTTCTCAATCGCATGACTTAATGCGAAATTGTAAGAATCACAGCCCAATTTAATTAAATCATCAATTTGCCCAGATCCACGTACATCAGATACCACCTTTTCTTCCCCTGTTAAATCCATTTTTTTCACATTATATAAGGCTAATTTGCCTTTTAGCTGTTCCTTCTCCCCTAAAAAATTGACTTCCATCTCTACTTCACGATCGATACCTTTTTCTTTTTTATTACTAAATGTTAATTCCTGAACCAAAGTAATTTCTTCTTCCTCACCATCATTAATCGGGTTGTTTATGCCACTAAGAAGATCAAAAATACTATTTTGCAGTGGTAATTGAGGAGAAGACTCTTCTTCCTCAGGTTCAACCTCTACAAAATCATCAAAGTCAGCTTCAAGTTGCTCCAATATCGTATCTAATAATAATCCATATTTTGTTTCCTTCATAAAAACGACAAAGCTTTCAGCAGTTAATCCATAAATTTCTTCGTCTGTTTTATCCGGATATTTATCCTTTAAATGGTCAATAATTCCTGCTAATCCGGCCAAACCTAAAAATACTAAATCCTGATCATTTGTCGTTCCATGGACAGTGGCATCAAATTCGGCTTGTTCCCCAACTTCTCTAATAATAGAAGTTAAACCAACGTTTCCTTCATAAATCTCCTTAATTCCTTCTGTTCTTACCTCAAATTCAATTTTCTTCAAGCCGTTCTCCCCCTCTATTTCAATCTGTTTGCATTCGTATCCCTTGTTTGATTTTTATGCAGTTCATCAAACAAATAGTAGAGAGGAAAATAAAAAAACAGATCCTCTAAGGGACCCGTTTTACTTCTTTATTTAGTGGTAGTCGAATTTTTTCCATAATGTTTGTTTTAGATATTGAAAAAAGAATTAATCCAGCCCAGATAAATCCAAAACCCCATAAATGAGTTATTGTAAATGGCTCTTTAAAAACAATAATCCCTAATATAAGGCTAATCGTTGGAGATACATACTGAAGAAATCCCATTGTAGATAATTGAATTCTTTCCGCACTTTTCGCAAACCACAATAACGGTGTTGCTGTTGCAATTCCAGATAAAAACAATAGTATGGTTGCCGTAAGAGAAATACTACCGATTGCCCCAATTCCATTTATTTGACGATAAAATATATATCCTAAAGCTATTGGCATTAATATGATTGTTTCAACGGCAAGACCGATCATTGAATCGACCTTGATTAATTTTTTTAATAATCCATAAACAGCAAAAGTAAAAGCCAAAGTTAATGCAATCCAAGGTACTTGACCATATTGAACGCTCATAAAAATAACACCAATTCCAGCCGAAAGAATAGCTAGTATTTGAAGTGGAATTAATTTTTCCTTTAAAACAATTATGCCCATAAGCACCGTAATTAACGGACTTATATAATACCCCATGCTTGCTTCTACCACGTGATTACTATTTACTCCATAGATATAAGTATACCAATTGAACCCAATAATTAAAGAAGCCAAAGTAATTAGTAATAGATTTTTACGATTTGATACGACCACAATTAACTTTTTGAAGTTTTTTGCAAGCAATAGAAGAATCGTAACATAAACAAAAGACCAAAAAATTCGATGAGCAAGGATCTCTATTGGAGAAACGACTGAAATTAGTTTCCAATATAAAGGCAGTATTCCCCAAGCTCCATACGCTAAAAGCCCATACATTATTCCTATTGCTTGATGACTCATATCTGATCTTTTCATATTACGATACCTCTTTTTCATTTTTATTCAGATTATTATACCACTTTTGTTTAGAAAAAGGTTGTACACTTTTTTCTATTTAAAATTTTTTATCAAGAAAGAAAATCTTTGAATAATTTTGAGCATAAAGTATCACATAAGTAAATAAAATGAAATAAGTACTTATATATTGGATTCATACTTTATTTTGTGAAAAAGTAGGATTAGCCTTAGTAAGGGGGCAGAATATTGCAGGACTATATTAAACAAAGGGCGATTAAAATTGGTAAATATATCGTAGAGACCAATCATACTATTCGCCAAACCGGAAAATTTTTTGGTGTTGCAAGAAGTACCGTTTTTCGCGACATAACAGAACGATTACCTACAGTTAATCCTGAGCTAGCTAGAAAAGCCCAACAGGTTTTAGAACATAATAAAAGCCTTCGTCATATCCGCGGTGGCGAAGCAACCAAAAGAAAGTATCAAATAACGGATTAAAAGTAACAGGAGGGGGACTATGGCTAAGTTTTATACGGTTAAAATGCCTAAATTTATCGGTAATTTTGTGAGAGCCGTAAGAGGGCTTTTACATAAAAAATGAACAAATAAGATAGAAATAATACGAAACATTAAAGTTCTATTTTCGTTATATTAGATAATAGAACTTTTTTATATTATCGTTAAATTTACTATAGTTTTCCATTTGGGACTATGGTATTATTTTGTTTAGGCCTTTTAATTCATTAATGTAAGTAAGGATGTCTGAATGTGTATATCGAAAATTTAATGCAGCAATTTGAAGAAATTAGAGAAAAATTAAATATCCTAAGTAAGCTTCATGGTGTTGATCATCCTGAAGTCCTTAAAATAAGCAAACAACTGGATGATTTGCATATGCAAATCTTAAAAGCACAAAAAAACAAGAAGGGCTGAAAGCTTCTTGTTTTTTATTAACTTTTTGCTCATTTAATCTGGTCTACCCACCTAAAAACTATAAATAATGATTCTCCCTTTATATATGGAATCCAATCAAAGATAGCCCCATTAAAATGAAAATGGAAATCTCCTTCTATTAATCCCATTTCATAATCTATACTTTCCTTTAAAGGATCATATTGATGTAAGACACTTAAAATGGTTCTTAAAACTTCATTTCTATTTTCCGATTTCACATATTGTAAACCTCTAGCTTCCAATACAAATCCCTGTAATCCTTCCAAAGGTGCGATTTTACTAAAGCGAATAAAAGAAGGCAGTATTTCTAGAAGATTGAGGATTAAATCCTTTTCGGAATCCCAATCCAAAGCACCCCAAAGCTTTTTTACATTATTTGGCGAACCCTCTAGACGAATATTAAGTTTTTTAAAACGTTCTAAGGAGGTAGCGGTTACTGGATCAAATGTAACAGCAAAGCGTTTATGATCTCTTACACTATCGCGCTTTAAAATTCGTTCTACCTCATCAAAAAGGCGAATCTGATAAAAATTAGCGAGCATAATTAGCTGTAAGTGTAATTTCGCAATTTCTTGTGCCACTCTTTGCTTCTTTTCTGTTGGTTTCTTCTTCTTGTCTCCCTCATAATGATTAAGGATTCTTCCTATTTGACCTGCACATTTAGCAAGCTCCATTAACCCTTGGTAAGAATCATCATAGGTTGGATGTAGCTGATATAGCTCCTTTACTTTGTATGGCTTCTGAAGAATTGTAAATTCATCATTAAGGTCAGTACAGTATTGGTTGCCAATAGAGGTGGAAATGATAAATAAATCTGCTAATTCTTCTGCTAATTTTACCTGATCCAGCTTCTTTTCTAGAAAAACCTCGTTAAGCTCACCAAGCTCTTCTAATAGTCTTGCTAAACCAGATAAAGGTCTCCAATAACCCCCAAGCTTTCTTACTGTTTCATCCACCATGACTTGATAGCGCTTGATATCTTCCATGCTAAAATATCGTTCTCCTTTTAATAATCTATGTCTAACTAATTTAGTAGCATTATACCACAATGAAAAAACAAAAAAGACACATCAAACTGTGTCTTTTCAGAGTGTAGAGAAACCGCCGG
>DJVJ01000048.1 GCA_002441135.1 Caryophanales bacterium UBA6259
TGGTAAACTTTTTGATTGACATTAATAAATATGGCAAACTCATTTTCATTCTCTGCCATTTTGTATAAAACAGGGTAAATTTGGGTAAACCCCCGAAAATTTTCATTAAACGTTATATGAAGCAAAGTGTTGTATCTCAATTCATGATGTAAGGAAAAATTAATATGCCCTTTATCTTTCAATGAATATAAGGAATCCTTTATACTTTTTTTATTCCTATCCTCTCTATTGTTAAACTTAATTTCTTGAGAAAGCAAATCAATGCTTGTAATAGTTTTTTTCCAATCATAAAGCTTTCTATAGTGAAGATGAAAATAAAGAAATAATTCTTTTGGCGATACTTTTTCTTCACCTTTCTCTAAAAAAACATTTGGTATTTTAACAAAAAAATTTTCCATTGCTAATAAAACACCTCTTTTGAAAAAAGACCACCAACTTAAAATTATATGTATAGTCTTTTTTATATATGTCTTTTCTGTCTTCTATGAATTAATAGGAGTAATTAATCCATTAATTTCAAGTTTTTGATTATTAAGATGGAGAATATACTCCACTTTTTGATTTCTTAATGGAGTAAATTTCTCCAAATATGAGGTGACTGTCTAAATTACTCCATTATAAGAAAATCTCTAGTTGCCTTTGTAATAGTGATTAGGATAAACTCTTCCAAACTGTTCAAAGAAGATATTCTTTCTAATCATTTTTTTAAGTATTTCATTTGCACTTTCCTTTGAGATATCAATAACCTCACTAATTACCTCTTTATTAAAACTTTCTTTCTTTTTAAATCTTCTATGTGATAGGCAAAGAACCGCAAATTCTAAATCATTTTCAATAAGGTCGAACCATTTATCTTCAAAAATTATATAATCATCCACTCGATTTAACTGGATTTGGAGTATATTTCCATAGCCAAAATTATAGGGTTCTATTTGAATTAATCCATTTTCCTCCAAAATTTTTAATGCTTTAACTGTTTCATTTTCGATAATACTAGAATAATGTTTTAATTTATGATGTAAAAAATATGGACTCGCTATAGTAGCATAATATCGTTCTAGTCTGTACCTTTGTATAAGCCAATACACCCTCAAAACCAATGGGGAGACCTTTTTCCTAAGCCTATTACCATTAGTAATAATTGGTGTTAAAGTCCCTAATAAAGAGCTTGGAATTTCAATTAAGTTATACTCACTACACTTCTTTTCCAAATTATCAATCCCTCCAAAAATGATAACCATAGTATTCATTAGTTGGAGTGAAATTATGCATTGGAGCAAATTATTTATTATTCCCTTGTCAGAGGAGTTTTATACTAATTACCTTGTCAAAGTTAAAAAAAAAATAAAAAAGCCCTTTATAGGGCTATATATCTATTTTATTCAATGGATTGTACTTATCATTTTGTTCCTTTAATGCTGTCCCCCATATTGCTAAATACCTTTGTGTCATAGATATGCTATTATGACGAAGCATTTTCTGTAGAGTAAACACATCTGAACCATTCATTAACATACGATGAGCAAATGTATGTCTAAATGTATGTGCTGATAACCGAACATCTTTAAAATTCATAACCTCTTTTAACCTTTTAAATACACATTTAACTGCATTTTGAGAAAGCTGTTTTCCCTTTAAATCAGTATATAAAAACTGTGGTAATTCATTAAAATTTTTTTCACTAAAAACCCTATACTCAGCTAACTCTTTAATTAATTTATCAGTTATAGGTATACTGCTTTGTTGTCTTTTTTTACCCCAAACAATAACTGTACCATTTATTAAATCAATATCATTCCACCTAATATTACATAATTCCCCCAACCTTACGCCTGTTGCTAGTAAGAATACTATCATGGAGTAATCTCTATAAGCGTAAAATGATTTATCACGATATTTAATTCGCCTATAATAACTTAACATTTGATTTATATGCTTATCTGTAAAAACCTCAATTTTAATATCTTCTTTTGCGTACCCTAGTTTTTTTGTTGGATTCTCTTTTTCACTTATAATTTCAATTTCCTCTAGATAGTTGAAAAATATCTTCAAGGTGTGCAATTTAGAATTGGTCGTAGTGTGATTATTTCCTCTTTCCTTTTGGCAATATAGCAAATAGCTCTTAACTAGATTAGATTTCACTTCATCTACCCCAATGATTTCTTGATTACTTAAAAAAACTTGAAATTCATTTAATGTTGATAAATAGGATTCAATCGTTCTTGGTGAAAGGTTTTTGTACTCCCTATCTTCCTTAAAATCTTTAATAGCAAATTTTAATAACATAAAAAAGACCACTCCTTTGTATTCTTACAAAAGGAAAGTGGTCTTAAATCTCGTTTTTAGGTTTGTCTGCAACCACCATGTTTTTAAAACTAGAAAACATGGCATAAACCCTTGATATATAAGGGCTGGTGATCCCGACTGGGTTCGAACCAGCGACCCCCACCCTGTCAAGATGGTGCTCTCCCGGCTGAGCTACGGAATCACGTTTGGGATTGTTACTCTCTACTACCATTATATACTAAAAAATAGTAGTAATCACTACTATTAATGGAGAGAGATGGTGCTAATTGCACTCATAAAATAAAATGGTGCCGAGGACCGGAATCGAACCGGTACGGTAGTCACCTACCGCAGGATTTTAAGTCCTGTGCGTCTGCCAGTTCCGCCACCCCGGCACGTTTTTTAATGGTGGGCCCTGCAGGATTCGAACCTACGGCCAATCGGTTATGAGCCGACCGCTCTACCAGGCTGAGCTAAGGGCCCGCATAAAAAGCATGCGAATTTTTTATTCAATTACAACCGTCTTAAAAGATAAATGGCGGAGCTGACGAGATTCGAACTCGCGGTCTCCTGCGTGACAGGCAGGCATGTTAGGCCTCTACACCACAGCTCCATATTTGGTTGCGGGGACAGGACTTGAACCTGTGACCTTCGGGTTATGAGCCCGACGAGCTACCAACTGCTCCACCCCGCGACAATGAGTAGTAATTTTGACGACAAAAATTATTATAACCTATTTTCAACAACTTTACAAGATGTTTTTAAAATATTTATTAATAATCTTCTTTGTCTAGCTTTTGTTACTGTTCTCTATTATCTATCGTTGTAGTCACTTTTCATCTTGTTTCCCTTTAAAGAATATCTTTTAGCGACAAAATTTATTTTACAAAGAACAGCTTCAATTGTCAATACATATACAACAAAAATTTCACTTTTCTTTTACAAACATTATACTATCTAATTCCCTCAAATTATAATCTACCAATAAAACCTTACTCCATATCGGCCATGTAAGGTACGAAAAACCTCTACTTCTTGAGGGGAATGCTTTAAGCCTGCAAGCCAATAATCCTCCTCTATTCTCTTTGCAGCTACCTTTGCTTGAAATGCGGTACGAAATAGCTTAAATGTATAAATCCACTGCCTTTTCATCACTTTACCCTCCAGATTACGTATCAATCTACAAATACTAGCAATAATAGGAATAGTTTAAAATAAATAAAACCTTGGACCAAATTCAGATTGATCTTGCTGTAAATAATCTAGAATTGATTACAAATGATCCAAGGCTTAATTATGTACAAGAATTTTGTAGCGAAGGACTAGGTCACTCTACGCTATAGTGTCTTGGTTCATTTACATTTGCACCATCAATTTCTGGCTGATTAGGAACAATAACTCGATAATAATGATTGTCTGTAGAAAAATCGGCTTGGTTTTTATCTGTTTTCTCTACAATATGGGTTTCAAATTGGATTTCAAAATCCTTTAATACATCTGCTGCCTTTTCTAGCTCAGAAATTGAGTCAAAAACTAAAAAATCATCATGATTTGCTCGATAGATGTGATCAAATACCCTTGCATCACTTTGCATATTCCAATAAGCGGATTCTAAGATATTGGACATTGCTTCTTCACCAATTGAAAAGTCAATGGAATGGCCATCTGGAATAAAAAATGGCTTAATGGCATAATAATGCATCTGCTTCAGCTCCCTTCTCATATCTACATTTTGGCAAATTCATCCTCTTTTTATTCGTTTTCCCCAAATCTCTTCTGTAAAATATTTTTATATTCCGCACCGCCAGGCTTTAATATGGATTGGTAGCATTCTAAAGCATTTACCTGCCATTCTGTACTTTTCAAGTGGACTTCATCAAAAGGATTTTCCTTGGAAAGAATCTCAGCCTTTCTAGCCAATGTAAGATGTGGTGTATATTTTGGCTTTGCATCAAATGGAATTGGGGTTTTCTTTAGCTCCTGTAATAAATCGTCATATAGCCGCTGTAATGGGTCTAGATCTCCTTTTACTCCTGCCCATAATATATTTGGTTTTTTAGCCGATGGAAAGGCTCCTATCCCCTCTATATAAAGTGAAAAAGGGTTAGCTTTTTTTGCTGCTGTGTCCATAGCCTCTTCAAGCTGTGGAATCAAATGATCATCCACCTCTCCTAAAAACAGCATGGTGACATGCCAATTTTCCTTAGGCACAAATTTCCCTTTAAAATAGCGTTGAATCGTAGGGAGTTCTTTAGCCACTTCCTCTCGAACTTGTGGATTTAAATTAATCGATAAAAAAAGACGCATCTTTATTTCCTCCTTACACATTTGAGCTGCTTCCTCTTCTATTTTCATTCTTTGTTCTAAAAATTATTAGAAAAAGCTTTCCTGTTCATTTATTTAAAAAGACCGCTTATCCAAATCTGATAAACGGTCTTAGTATCTTATCTTATCTTATTTTAATTTCTAGCCAACATTTTCTTCACTCATCAATTCTTCTTCCTCTGCTGCTTCTTCCTCATCTCGTAAGCGATGGGCCAATCGTCCTGAAGCTGAAGCAGCAATGCCTGCAACAAGATCATCCAAGAAGGTATGAATTCCTTTCCCTAATTTGTTATCTAGCTTTTTAATAATGCCAATCTTTTGCTTATCTAAATGACCAAAGGTTGTTACCGCAATACTTCCATAACCAAAAACAGAGCCTAGTGCCATTGTTTCATCAACGCCAAAAAGCCCCTCATCGCTCTCGATAATTGATTGTAATGGCTCACGCAAAAGATTTCTTTCTGCTAGATAATCCAATTCAACACCAACTAAAATAGCATGCTGAATCTCTCTTTTTTCAAGTACCTTGTATACACTTTCTAAACAATGGTCCATTGTGAGATTTTTGCTATATGGGGCTTGCATTTCGTAAACAATTTTAGCAATATCTTCTATTGTTACTCCTCGCTCATGTAAACGTTCAAATGCCGCTATCTTAACTTCTTTACTTGGCACTTTTTTTCTCATATTTCTACCTCCCATATCTCTATATCTTAATCTTAACACTTTTAGGGCATTGATACATGGGTTTATCGTTTATTTTTCTGATACTCCTTGTCCATTTTTCTAAAAATTTGGTGAAATCCTATGCAAGATATAATATGATAAAGGAAAATTGGTTTATTCAATTGATGAATACGTATAATAAAAATTAAGTCATATGAGAGGCAGGAGTAGTGGGATGGTATCCAATAGTGCTGGAACAACGTTTGATGTAGAACTTTCTAGTCAATTTTTGCAAGAAACAAGAAACATCGTTATTTACTTGCCACCTAATTATTCACCGCTGTTTTCTTATCCCGTTTTGTATGTGCAGGATGGAAGCGACTATATTACCTTTGGAAAAATTATTCAGCTGCTAGAGGAAAAGATGCAAACAGAGCAATGGCCACCTTTTATCATGGTTGCTATTCCTGTTGAAAGAAATAATCGCACGAATGAGTACCATCTTCAAGGGGAAAAGCACTCTAAATATCTTCGTTTTTTTGCGGAAGAGCTAATACCATATATCGATAAGCATTATGCCACTGAAACCTTAGGCTCTGCTAGGGCAATCATTGGAGATTCTCTTGCTGCACATGTGGCATTGTCCATTAGCTTAGAATATCCATATAGTGTTGAAAATGTTATTTCTCAATCTGGATTCTTTGATCCTTACCTCTTAGAAAAGATGGAAGCCTATCAAAAAAATCCAATCATCCATACCTATCTTATTGTTGGAACAGAGGAAACAAAAGTAATCACGAAGCGCTATGGTGAATTTAACATTTTGGAATGGAATCAAAAAGCATATGAGGTCCTTAAAAAGCATCCTCTTTTCCAGGTGGAATATCACGAGGAAAAAGGCGATCATACATGGGGATTTTGGCAGGAGCATCTAGCAGAAGGTATTGAATTCTTTCTTGCAAAGCAAGGAATTCGTTCTAAATAAATCATTCATTAAATAAAGAGTAGATAGATCCTATCGTCACAATAGATCTCATCTACTCTTTGTTGTTTAAACAGAAGCTTTCTCTTCTTCTAACCACTGTACTATATATGCCATTAGATAACTCATACCTACCATAAAGGCTATTCCTGAAAGAAAGATTAAAAACCCTATTAACATCCTTGTTCCTCCTCAATAATTTGTAGATATTAGTATAGTTTATACCAAAGGATAGATGCTTATACTTTCTAATTTTCAATATTGAATTAATTTGGTAAAATGTAAATATTAATATACTACCCATGTAAAACGAATATATAAAGGAGGTTGATGTAATGAGATTTGGTATTGTCATTTTCCCTCAGCAAGAAGTACAAGAGCAGGCCAATGCTTTAAGAATGAGGTATGATTCCCATTATGCCCTTATCGCACCACATATTACTTTAAAGGAACCCTTTGAAGTGAAGGAAGCAGATTTGGATAAAGTGACGCAAGCCATTGAGGAATTGGTTGAAAAAACTCCTCCTTTCCAATTAACCATTAACAAGGTGGGATCCTTTATCCCCACTTCTCCAGTTGTATTTTATGGGTTTGAAAAGAATAAAGAGATTGTTGATCTTTATGAAAAATTGAACGAAGGTATTTTATATCAACCTACCGTTCATGCTTTTGTTCCACATATTACAATTGCGCAGGATTTGTCTGAAGCAGAGTTAACTGACCTATATAATCGCTTTAAGCTTCATACCTTTGACATTCCTGTGACTGCAGATCAAGTTCATTTAGTGTACCAAACAGAGGATAAAACTTGGAAAAACTATAAAAGCTTTTCTCTAAAGGGAAAGAAATAAACTAAAGGTTGTGACAACTGAGGATGGAGCAATTAATGATTAAAAAAGTAGAAACAGAACAAGAATTAGCAGATGCCTATCATATTAGGGAAGTTGTATTTATTGATGAGCAAGAGGTACCAAAAGAACTAGAGATGGACGAATTTGATGCTACTGCTACACATTTAATTCTATATCAAGGAAAACAACCTGTTGCTACAGCACGATTTAGAGAATACGGCCATCAACTAGCCAAAATTGAACGTGTTGCCGTACTTAAGGAGTTACGTGGAAAAGGTTTAGGACAAAAAATCATGCGTTTTGTAGAAGAGGAAGCCGCAAAACAAGGCTATCAAAGGTTCCGTTTAAATGCACAGCGTCATGCAGAGCACTTTTATGCTCAGCTAGGCTATATCACCATTAGTGAGCCCTTTGATGAAGCAGGAATTGAACATGTAACCATGGAAAAAGAGAAAGGAAATTAGCATGATGCTAATCTCCTTTCTTTTTTCTATTATTCAAGTAAATTTTTCATTTTTTCTACGATATCATAAGATACAGTTTTGGTGCCAATTGGAGCATGAAAGGTTATTTCTCCTCTAGTACCGTGAAAATCGGAGCCGCCTGTCACTAAAATATTATATCGGTCACCCATTTCCTGATATTTTTTTTCTCCAGCTTGATCATGATCTGGATGATAAGCTTCAATACCCTTTAGCCCGTATTGGATTAAACGAACGACCATTTCATCATCATCATAAAGACCAGGATGGGCAATTACAGGAATTCCACCTGCTTTTAAAATAATATCAATGCCATCCTCTGGACGAATGCGAACAGGATTAACATAAGCCTTACCCTTTTTACCTAGATAGATATCAAAGGCCTCCTCCATGGTCTCGACGATTTTTTTCTCAATAAGAACTTCTGCAATATGAGGGCGGCCTACATTAGCCCCTTCTCGTCTAAGCTTACCCTTCACTTCATCCATGGTGATTGGAATCCCAAGTTCATTTAATTTATCTACCATCATTTCATTTCGGTGATCTCTTACCTTTAAAAGCTCGGTTAAAGTATTTAGAAACTCTTTATTTTGATGCTGAATAAAGTAGCCTAAGATATGCACATCCTGGTTATTTTCTACTGTGCTCATTTCAATACCAGGAATAACCTCAATCCCTAATTCCTGAGCTACACTTAACGCTTCATCAATTCCACCTACCGAATCATGATCGGTTACTCCAAAAGCAGCTAATCCTGCTTCCTTTGCCATTTTCACATTTTCCGCTGGGCTATGTAAACCATCTGAAGCTGTACTATGGGAATGTAAATCTACTTTCATCTTACCTCACCTCAAATATTTCTTCATTTAGGGGTTTTTTAATAAAAATTTAATGAATATGGTCAAGGCGTATTTCATAACGTTAACCAACAAAAGCTTTTCTATTTCAAATTGTACTGCTTTTGTATGAAATTAATAAAGGAGGACGTTAGATGCTTGTGAAGTCATTTCAAAAGGTCATTCAATCCTCTTCAAGGGTGGATTATGTGTTTGAATCTCAAGGATTTACTAAGACAGGAAGAAAAGATTCGCCCTATTATCGTTTGAAATTAGCAGATTTAGCTACGAGAACAAATTATGAGGTTCAAATACCGATCCGCAAAATTGTCAGAGGCCATGAAGAGCCAATGTACAAAATTACCGAAATGACAATTCACTTAAAGGACCCTTATCCTAAAAAGCACCCAATCCCTGATTCTGTCGTGCATGCTGCTCAAGAAAAGGTAAGAGAAACCCTTTCCTATTTAATGCTAGATCGTAACCTTAGCAAGTAGCATCTCCACCATCATTTCTTGATCTTCAATTAATTCATTATCTATTTGATCATATTTTAGCTCTTGGTTTGTTTTTTCTACAGCATTTTTAAGATCATCTAAAGAAGCATCTTCTAGTGTAGTCCCTATTTGCTCTAAAAAATTACGGAATATAATTTCTACACTTTTATCCATTACTTCCTCAGAAGCAGTTTCAGCAAAAACATGGATTCCTTCTTTTTTTAACAAGCGATTGGTTACTCTATAAGAGGATAGGATTCCTCCCTTTGCATCGTTTAATTCAAGCTTTTTTCGACTTAATAAATCACTTAAATGAGTCATGTAAATATCTTCTGCCATTATGCCAGTTTAGCCCCTTTCGAAGTCTAATTGTATACCTTGTTGGCAAAAAGTGTATCATATTCTCCCTTCTTTTCCCAGAACAAGATGCACTTTGCTTCACTTCTCATTTTAGCATTACCATTTCTTAAAGAAACTAATAAAGGGCACCAATTTAATGGTGCCCTTACATTATTTAATTTTTCGAATGAGATGAATATATCGGTCAATCTTACCATACAAGCGTTTATCTCTGTGACTTCTAAATAGTTGATAATTCGGTCTAGAGTTGGTTTCAAGAATCCAAGTATTTAATTGATTGTCAATCGCGACATCCATTCCTACTTCTCTCACATTCCTGTAAGAACGACGCAATGATTTAGATGCTTCTAATCCAAGCTGAATTAGCTTCTTTTCCATTTGATTAATTTGTTGATCAGTAGCATTGACACTATTTTTAAGTGCTTTGTCTAAAGTAATCGGTGCTCCGCCACGACTATGGTTAGTGACAATTTTGTTTTTTGCTGCCCATTTACCCATGATCCCCATAACTTCCCAATTGGTTTTAGGCCGAAGCACCAATACCCGGAAATCGAGGGGTCTATTTTGTATGGTAATTAACGGAATCCCTTGTTGAATCATGTATGGACGCTCTCCCATAATTTTTTTGAGCAGATTAAATAATTCCGTTTGATCATTAGCTTCTTTATAAAGTTGATCGGTTTGCACAATAAAACGTTCGGACTCTTTAGTAATCTTGATAATTCCCGAACCACCCGTACCTACAATTGGTTTACCAAAAATAAGGGGGTATTTATTTACGAAGTCAGCTAAATTTTTTTGATCGAACAGTTTCGTTTCTGGCATATATTGTTTTAGGATTGGATTTGTTGCCAATACTTGAGCCTTTCTAAACTTATTCGCCAAATAGTAATAAGTTTTTGCCATATTCGATCCTCCCTCTGAAATTGAAATATCTATGATATCCTATTCAAAGAGAAAAGACGAAGTATGGACTGATGCTGAGTTTTAACAATAAAAAATCCACAAAGTGTGGATTTTTTGTTTTAATATACTATTTAGGAAGAGATGTTTTTATTATATAATCTTTCATTTGAGTTAGAGCATTATGTAGGGTAGCTTCATCTGCTACACCTCCGCCTTGGGCTGTTTTTGGATTTCCTCCACCTTTTCCACCGATAATCTCTAAGCCTATTTTTATCACTTCATTCATCTGGATAGCAATATCATTACTTCTTTGCAGAACAAATTGAACTTTATCCTGTTCTATTGTAGCTAGTATTACAAGATAAGCCTCTGACTGCGTTATCTCCTGAGCTAACTGTTTCAAATCGTTAAAAGGGCGGTTGATAAATGTTTCCTCGACCCAAAATATTTTGCCATCAAAGCTTGCTTTTGCTTTCCATTTTTCTGCCTCTAAAGCTAATAACTCTAGACGAAGCTCCTTAGCAGTTTTATCGATTTCCTCTTTTTCTGTTATAAGTCCTGCTACCTTGTTGGCAACATCAGCCCAATTTGTTTTTAATATTTTGCTAGCACTCATGAGCTCCTGTTGGAATCTTGTGTAAAAGGTTAAAGCGCGTTTACCACAAACAAAGGTTACCCGACTATTTTTCTTATATTTTTCCCAGCCTAATATTTTAATTAAACCAATCTCTCCAGTGGCATATGGGTGTGTTCCTGCACAGGCACATTGATCAAACTCTTGAACATTCACAAGACGAACGGCTTCTTCTAGCTCTGGAATTTTCTCTTTGATGGAAGCTGCCACCTGATCAGTAGGAATAGCTTCCGCTTTAATTTCTCTGTTTTCCATTATAATTTGATTGGAAAGTGCTTCAAGAGAAGCCATCATTTCATCTGTTAATTCTGGGACAGTGACATCAATTGTGACGGTTTCTTCTCCTAGATGAAAGCCAACTGTTTCTCCCTCATATAAAATCTCAAAGGCACGTGATAGAATATGTTGCCCTGCATGCTGTTGCATAAAATCAAAGCGTCTACTCCAATTTATCTTCCCTTTTACCTGCTTATTTTCTAGCTGTTGTGATTCTAGTAAATGATAAATTACTCCTTGTTCCTTCCAAACATCTAGAACCGCTATATTATCGATCCACCCTGTATCATTTGGCTGACCACCACCGGTAGGATAAAATACCGTTTGATCAAGGACAACAATACTTTTCCCATCCTCTTGTGCCTTCTGCAAAATTACCTTTGCTTCAAATTCTGTGGTATAGGGATTTATCTCGTAAAGCTTGATTGTAGGATTCATCCTTCTGCTCCTTGTCTGCTTCGCTTTCCAATTGTTTTAATTGTTCTTTTATAATATATACCCGAATCTGTTCGTAATGGTAAGAGGAGATTTCCTCTTTAAATTTCCCACCAAAATAATAACGCTGATCTTCTTTAGAAAAAATATAATTTACAATTTCCACATCTAAATAAACCGCTTGTCCATCTAAAGTAAAGGAAACCTGAGCAATTCCTTTTTCTCTTAAATAGGTAGTAGAGGAAAACCCAATTCCTCCTTCACTTATATCATGTATCTCAATGATTAAAGGTTGTATTAATTCAATTAAAGGCTTCTGGCCAGTAAAGGAGACGGCATTGATTTTACCATTTAATTGAAAAGGAAATCGAGTATGTTCTCTAGGAATCATCCATTTATCTC
Organism: Caryophanales bacterium UBA6259; assembly: GCA_002441135.1. Lineage (GTDB taxonomy): Bacteria > Bacillota > Bacilli > Tepidibacillales > Tepidibacillaceae > UBA6259. The sequence goes on from DJVJ01000048.1 coordinate 11,939, forward strand.
TCAAAATTGGAGGAGTTAAAATATAAATCTTATCCTGTTCAATCTTAAGCACGGTGGAGACAAACGAATCCATCGATCGTTCGTAAGTGACCATGCATTGCAAAGTTTCCCCAGCTTTAAATAAAGGGTTTAAAATCTTTACAATGAAAACCTCGTAACCCGCATATTGAATTGTACCTTCTTCTTTATACGTTCTACCTTCGACGTAAATCTTGCTTCCTAGCAAATTTAATCCTCCTATTATAAAAAACCATATTATAGAAAATTCTAATGTATTTTCAACTTTCCGTCAAATTCCAAAAGAACTATTATCATATTTTTTTCTAATATCAACAAAAAAAGCACCCAGCTTGTCTCTGGATGCTCTTTATTGTTAATAATTATTTGATTTTTCTTTTCATTATTTGAAATCTTTTGGATGCTCTCCCATTGTTCCTTGAAGAATTTGTAAGGCATGAGGGATAACATTTATAATGGATTCTAAATTTTCTCTTACCCCTTTTGGACTACCTGGCAGATTGACAATAATCGTATTCCCCCTTGCACCAACAATTGCTCTTGAAAGCATTGCATGAGGAGTTTTTTGTCTAGAGACCCTTCTCATTTCCTCCGCCATTCCTGGAATCTCTTTATCAATTACAGCTAAGGTTGCTTCAGGAGTTACATCACGCTTAGAAAGGCCAGTCCCACCAGTGGTGATGATTAAGTCTAGTTTGTGCTCATCGGCATAAAGGACTAAAAAACGCTCAATTAAATGACGCTCATCAGGAATTACATCATATTTTTCAACGGTTCCGTTTATATCAGCAACCATTTCATGGATGACTTGTCCACTTATATCCTCTCGCTCACCTCTTGCACCTTTATCACTTAATGTTAGAATACCGACCTTAATACTCATCGTTTTACCTCACCTTCTCTTACAAAATCTCCACTTTTCCCACCAGATTTGGAAGCTAGATAGGTAGGTCCTATCACCATTTCTTTATCCACAGCCTTACACATATCATAAATCGTTAACATGGCAACACTTACTGCCGTTAACGCTTCCATCTCGATACCCGTAACACCTGTCGTCTTTAATACTGCCTCTACTTCAATTTCTTGATCATTTAGCTCTGTAAAAGAGATATCTACTCCGGTAATAGGAATAGGGTGACACATTGGAATAAGGTCTGCTGTTCTCTTGGCTCCCATTACTCCAGCCACTTGTGCTACAGCAAGAACATCTCCTTTACCAATTTTACCTTGACGGATTAATTCTAAAGTTTCTGGCTTCATCTTAATAGATCCACGAGCAACCGCAACTCGTTTGGTGACGCTTTTATCAGTTACGTCCACCATTTTTGCGCGGCCTTCTTGATTAAAATGGGTTAACTCGCTCATATGCTTCCTCCTTAGCCACCGATTTGAGACATTCTACGATGGGTTGGCGTGTTCGTTTGCTCTTCATTATTTAAAACCTTTGCCATCTCATGGTTTTCCGGCTTAATATCTAATGCACGGTAAAATACCTGCTTAATTCCTTCTGGATTACCTAAATGTTTCTTTATATTTAATTCATCTTCCCAATAAAGACAAGGCTTAATAGTGCCGTCAGAGGTTAAACGAAGGCGATTACAGCTTGCACAGAAATGATCACTAACCGGATTGATAAAACCAATCGATCCTCTTGCACCTTTAATCCGGAAGTTCTCTGATGGACCATTCCCATATACCTGACCAGATTCTTCTAATTCAAAGCCAAGCTGTTTAGCTACTTCCTTAACATAATTTAAGGATAGATAGCCTTTTTTCCAATTATCATCTGCATGACCAATTGGCATATATTCAATAAATCGCACCTGTACTGGTTGATCAATCGTCATACGTAGGAAATCACCAATTTCATCGTCATTAAAGCCCTTCATTAATACGGTATTGATCTTAATTGGTGTAAAACCAACTCGATATGCAGCATCAATACCTGCTAAAACCTTATTCAAATCTCCTCCACGAGTAATCTCTCTAAAGCGGTCCTCTCGTAAGGAATCTAGACTTATATTTACTCTGGTTAACCCAGCTTCTTTTAATGCTTCTGCCTGTTGAGCAAGAAAAATCGCGTTTGTTGTTAATGCTATATCCTCAATTCCCGGAATCTGACTTAGCTTCCCAACAAGAACATGGAGGTCTTTTCTTACTAGTGGTTCACCACCAGTAATTCGAAGCTTTCTAATTCCTAGGCTTGCACCAACTTTAACAACCTCTTCAATACCTTCATAGGTTAACAATTCTGTATGTGGCATAAATTGTACTCCTTCAGGAGGCATACAATAAACACAACGTAAATTACAGCGATCTGTAACTGAAATCCTCAAATAATCATGTACCCGATTAAAACGATCAACGAATTGGGGCATCTTCAATCTCCTCTCTAGTGCGATTATTCTATTTCTAAAAGTATAATTGATTCTATTTTTATTCTTATTTTAAGTTTATTTTACAATATATTAACTTTTTCAAATATACTAAAAATGTTAACACTATGTTTATATGTATTATAGTAACATGAAAATGATGATAATCGAAGAAAGTTTCTAACTTTTTAGTGAAAATTTTTCAATAAATAAAAACAGACTCTAGAAATTTAGAGTCTGTTTATCGTACCATTAGGCTTTTCTTACATTCGTAGCTTGAGGACCACGCTGGCCATTTTCAATATCAAAAGTTACCTCTTGACCTTCTTCTAATGTTTTAAAGCCTTCGCCTTGAATTGCTGAGAAATGAACGAATACATCTTCTCCACCGTCACGCTCGATAAATCCAAAGCCCTTGTCACTGTTAAACCATTTTACTTTACCACGTTCCATTTTTTTGTTGCCTCCTAGCATATTAAAAAATCACAAATTAAAATTTAAACTTGCTTGTTTATTATAGCCAAATACCTTAATTTTAAACCTAAATAGGCAAATTAACTTTTATACATAACTTTTCCAGCATCTCGACAGCTATATCCGCCCATTGCTTCAACTTCCTGAATAAAGACATCAGAGGTCATTACATTGATCAATGCTTGCCCTTTTTCACTTTCATAAAATTCCTTTGTCATTACAAGATCATAGCGCTCTTCTGCAACAGGAATAAAATCTAAATCTAATACCTTAGCAGCGGAATAAATCCCTAATCCTACATCAGCATTTCCTCCGCGAATAGCAGCAGCTAAGCTTAAATGGGAGAAGTCTTCTCGACTATAACCATACACTTGATCTGGAGGAATGTTTTTCTCTTTCAATAAATAGTCAAAAAGAATTCGTGTTCCTGCGCCTCTTTGACGATTAATATAGCGTACATCATCTTTCGTTAAATCTTGAATGGTCTGAATTTCCTTTGGGTTGCCCTTTTGAACAATCCACCCTTGTTGACGATATACCAAATTCACTAATACGACCTCTTGATTTGGCAGGTATTGCTGTAGATAGGAAACATTGTATTCCCCTGTTTTTTCATCCAGCAGATGCGTTCCTGCAACATGGCATTCCCCTTTACGTACAGATAGAATACCAGCAAGACTACCTACATGGCCAGAGCTTAAGCTATAGCTTGGATCCATTTTACGGATGGTTGATGCAAGGATATCTAATGTTAAATCATGGCTTCCAACAAAAACCAATGTATTATCTATTTTTTCAATTGGCTGATATAATTCAACTTCAACCTCTTCTCCTTGCTCATAGCCTTGACTTTGAATTGGAATACGTAATAAACCATCTGCTCGTACCAAGGACATTGTTACACCAGCAGAACGTGTCAAAGGATTAGCTACATATTGTCCATTCACTTTGCCAATGGTCAAACGGATAAAATCCTCTGCTCCCATTTTAGAAATAATACGTCTTCCTAGCTTTACTTTAATTTTTTGTCGATTTGGGTTCGCTAACCCTTGGAATTGATGCATTAATGGTTTTACAAACCAATCCATGGCTAAATAGGCAGATACCGGATATCCGGGAACACCAATAATCGGTTTCCCATTATGTGCTTTTCCAACCACAACCGGTTTTCCAGGTCTTGTTGCAACACCATGAACCATCACTTCACCAAGGCTATCAATAACGGTGGAGGTAAAGTCCTCTCGACCAGCAGAAGAGCCAGCATTCATCAGAATAATATCCGCTTCCTCTAGTGCATTTTTTACCGCATCCGTAATTAACTGTAAATCATCGATAATAATTCCTTTATAGATAGGCTCTCCGCCCCACTCTTTTACATAGCTTGAAAAAACAGTTCCATTAAACTCAATAATATCCCCAGTTTTCAAGTCTGTTGTTGGCATTACAAGCTCTGTCCCAGTTGGGATTATCGCTACTTTTGGCTTTGCAAATACAGGTACCTCAACGATTCCCCCTGCTAATAATGCACCTTGATCGACTGGGCGAATTTTGTGGTTTGCAGAAATTATCATTTCTCCAGCAACAATATCCTCCCCAATTGGGCGAATATGCTTCCAAGGACTTGCTGGTTCAATAATTTCTAAGGTTTCTTCATCAATCTGATGAAGGTATTCAATCATAATTACCGCATCAAATTGTTCAGGAATAGGATCGCCTGTATCCACCACTTCATAATCCTGATGAAGCTTTAACTGAAGTGGCGTTTGCTCATGTGCTGAATATGTATTCTCTGCTTTTACGGCAATTCCGTCCATCGCAGAGGCATGAAAATTAGGCATGGACACCTTGGCGAAGATTGCTTCTGCAGTAATTCGGCCCAATGCTTCTGTTGTTGGTACCATTTCTACCTTTGGCTCAAAATGAAAAGCGGCTAAGGCTTGGTCAATCGCTTCTTGTAATGGCTTATCCTCTAAATAAATTTTTCTCATCAGTAATACCTCCTTCATGTAAATAAAATTACATTTACAACTTCGCCTTCAATTACGCCTTCCTTGAACTCCGAGATTTCAATCATTCCATCGCTTTTAACTAAATTGGTGATTAGGCCTGATTTACCATACACTGGATTGGCCCATAAGCCATCTTCACGTATTTCTAGTTGAACACGGACAAAATCAGTCCGTCCAACCTGTGAAGCAATATTCCTTGTTAATTTGGCTTTCATTTGCTTTATAAACGGATTTTCCGTTACACCGTGTAGTTGATTCATTATTTGTTTGCCAAATAAATCAAATAAAACCATAGCAGAAACTGGATGACCTGGTAGTCCCATAACCGGCTTTCCATTTGCATTTGCAATAATTGTTGGTTTTCCAGGTTTAATCGCTACTCCATGGACAAGAACGCCGGGCTCTCCTAAGTTATTCATTACTTTACTGGAGAAATCCTTTGTTCCCATTGAACTACCACCAGATAGAATTAAAAAATCAACCTGCTCAAATAATTCTTTTGATTTTAATAAATAAGCCTCGCATTGATCCTCTACAATCCCACCATATATCACTTCAGCTCCCAAAGCTTGTACATATGCACTAATAGAAATTCCATTAATATCTCTTACCTTTCCTACTTCAAGAACTTCAGTATCTGGTGGCACAATCTCATCCCCTGTGGAGAGGATACCTACCTTTAATTTTGGAAATACAGGAACCTTTGTAACGCCAATGGATGCTAATGCTCCAAGGTCTTGTGGACGAAGACGATGGCCTTTTTTCAAAACCACTTCCCCTTCTTTCACATCTTCCCCTTGGAATATCACATTTTCTCTTGGGGCTACCTGTTCAAAAACATTTAAAAGCGTTCCAACCGCCTCAACATCCTCAATCATTACCATCGCATCCGCACCTTTTGGTAGCATTCCCCCAGTAGGCACATAGGAGGCTTCTCCTTCTTGAATCTCAAAATCAGCACTTACTCCCATTTCCACTTCTTTTACAATGGTAAAAAAAGAAGGAAGTGACTCAGAAGAACCATATGTATTGGCCGCTTTTACTGCGTAACCGTCTACTGTAGAACGATGAAAGCCCGGTACATTTTCCTGTGATACAATATTTACTGCCAGAACTCTATTTACGGCTTCCATTATTGGTACTTCGGTTATTTTATTAAGAGGTTTAAATTCTCGAGAAATAATTTCTTTTACCTCTTGAACTTGGTGAACATCAAATAACTCCATCTTTTTTGTTAAAGGAATAAAATCCATTAAAAAACTCCTCCTAATGTAAAGGGATTCAAATTTTAGTATACTATTGTTATAAATACGGAGGTGACTTTATTGAAGCTATTAGTCTTTGCAACATATCGTCAAATTGTTAACGCTAAATCAGTCGACATTCCAATTCCTAATGAGGGAACAACGGTTAAAGA
>DJVJ01000028.1 GCA_002441135.1 Caryophanales bacterium UBA6259
TGAATGAATTTCATATCTTAAACCCCTTGATTTATATAATGCCGTAGGCATTAAAAAAAGGAGTACCTCCCCAAAATCTCGAATTAAATAAGTGACGAACAAATTTAAAGAGATTGGAGGATGACTCCCTATGCCTATTATAAGACAAGGAAGCCTGTTTGGACTACAAGAATTATTTGATTTAGAACCTACCCATCGATTTGATGCCATTTTTTCTACTATAGATTTAGATCCAATAGTAGCAGTTTTATCAAAAAAATCACGATATGGTCCGCCTATACAATTAAATTACGCTGCTATGATTTATTCGTTAGTGGCACGCATTACAGAAAGAATACCAACAATCAAAGATCTTGTTAAACGATTAAAACATGACTTTATTTTTCGCTTAGAATGTGGGTTTCTAGTTTCTGATGAAGTTCCCTCAGAAGCTGCTTATTCCAGAATGATTGCAAAGATCACTGAGAGAAATATAATTGAAAAAATACAAGAAACTATTCTTTTGGATGCTATTTTAGATGGCTTTATCAATGATACAACTATTGCAATTGATGCAACACATATTGAAGCCCGAGACCAAGCTAAAGTACAAGAAAAAGAAACTAGTTCCCAACCTAAAAAACGTGGTCGTAAAACAAAGGAAGAACGGGCTAAATGGTTAGAAGATCAGGCTAAAAATGAGACAGAATTAACTTTGTATGAGAAAAAAATTGAAGACCAACTACCCGCATCACTAGAAGATCTTCGTGTATTGATGCCAATAGACCCCAAATGGGGCATAAAGAAAAATAGCGAAGGCAAAAATGTTTTTTGGTTTGGTTATAAAGGGCATCTCGCTGTTGGAACTAAGAGCCAATATATTCTGCAGTCCATATTTTCTTCTGGAAATCTGAATGATGGAAAAGCTGCAATTCCGCTTTTAAAAGGTATTCAGCAAAGATTAGCAAAGTTAGAAATAAAATACGTTACAATGGATGCAGGTTATGATTATCCAGCTATTTATCAACAAGTTTATAATATGGGAGCACATTCTGTAATCGCGTATAACAAACGGAATGAGCCTGAACCCGAAGGGTTCGATCAGCATTTTGCACCAACATGTGTGCGTGAATATTCATATCGTTATGACAGCTATGACGCTAAATATGAAACACTAAAATATTCACGTCCTAAAGAATGTAAGGAATGCCCTCTTTCCAATGATTCACTGTGTCAAAAGGTATATAAGGTAAAAATAATAAATGACTTGCGCCGTTATAATGCTCCTGCTCGTGGATCTCTTTCATGGAAAGGAATTTACAAACAAAGAACCGCCGTTGAAAGAGTTATTGGATATTTAAAAGAATATTTTCAGCTAAATAATGTGCGTTACCGCACTGGTAAAAAAGCAAAATTTCATTTTGATTTAATAGTATTAATCTACAATGCAGCCAAGTTAGCATTGGATAGAATAAACCAACAATTACAACAGTTAGCAGCTTAATTTTTTAAAGCAAAACTAAAATTCTGTTAGTCTGTAGTTTTTTTAAAAACATGCATTATGAAATTGATTCAAATAATAATCATTTTATTTTGAATAAAACAGATCAACAGATTCATAGGAGGATTTCTATGCTAGACACAAGCTTTGCGATTCACCCAGGCAATAGAAATAAGATAGATAAAAATAGCTTCCATCAAATCGGCAATATCCAACAAATAGAAAATAAGATGGATATTTTTGAAATTTTATGTGAAAATGGACATGTTAATGTTCAATTTTATCGTGAGGATATCGTTCGAGTTGTGATGAATCCTTACAAAAAGCCTTTAATGGAAAATACACCAGCAATAGTAACAGCACCAGAAAAGGTGGATGTTACAATGAGCGAAACAGAAGAATTCATTGAATTAAGATCTAATAAGTTGATTTTGACCATTAATAAAAATCCACTTCTCATTAAAATTACCGACGAAAACGGACAATTAATTGTTAATGAAAGTGAATATGGAATGGGCTATACAAGCCAAAACGAGGTTGTTTGTTATAAGGAAATGGACCAAGACGATCATTTCTATGGTTTTGGTGAGAAAACAAGCTTCCTAGATAAACGTGGAGAAAAAATGACCATGTGGAATTCTGACGTTTATGCTCCACATAATCCAGAAATTGATTCTCTTTACGAATCCATTCCCTATTTTATGACGTTAAGAAATGGCAAAGCGCATGGGATTTTCTTTGATAATTCCTTTAAAAGTATATTTGATATGAAAGCCAATGAAACCGTGTATTCCTTTGGAGCAGAAGGTGGAGAACTGAATTATTATGTATTTGCAGGGCCTACACCAAAGGATGTACTTCAGCAATACACCGATTTAACAGGAAGAATGCCAATTCCTCCAAAATGGGCAATTGGCTATCATCAATCTAGATATAGCTATGAGACAGAGCAGGAAGTAAGGGAGCTTGTTAAATTATTTTTAGAAAAAGAAATCCCACTCGATGCGGTTTATTTAGATATTCACTATATGAATGGCTATCGTGTCTTTACTTTTGATAAAGATCGCTTTCCAACTCCAGAGAAGTTAATTGCCGATTTAAAAGAAGCAGGTATTAAAATCGTACCGATTGTTGACCCTGGTGTAAAAGAAGACCCAGAATACCCTATCTATCAGGAAGGAATATTACAAAATAATTTTTGTAAATATTTAGATGGACAAATCTATTATGGAGATGTTTGGCCAGGTAATAGTGCATTCCCTGATTTTACAAATACAGAGGTAAGAAAATGGTGGGGTGAAAAGCATCAGTTCTATACCGATTTAGGGATTGAAGGTATCTGGAATGATATGAATGAGCCTGCTGTTTTTAATGAAACAAAAACAATGGATGTAAAAGTAATGCATAATAAGGATGGGGAATTAAAATCCCATCGTGAAATGCATAATCTATATGGCCTAATGATGGGAGAATCCACCTATCAGGGTATGAAAAACTTATTAAATGGCAAAAGACCATTTCTATTAACGAGAGCTGGGTATTCCGGTGTACAGCGTTATGCTTCCGTATGGACTGGAGATAACCGTAGCTTTTGGGAGCATTTAGCGATGTCAATTCCAATGTGTATGAATTTAGGTATCTCTGGTGTCGCCTTTACAGGACCAGACGTTGGTGGCTTCGCTCATGATACCAATGCAGAATTACTTACTCGTTGGACACAGGTGGGTGCGTTTTATCCTTATTTCCGAAATCACAGTGCATTAGGAACTGTTCGTCAAGAGCCATGGGCTTTTGGAGAAAAATACGAAAGCGTCATTAAAAAATATATACAACTACGTTATCAATGGTTACCACAGCTTTATACACTTTTCGCAAAAGCACATACAACTGGATTACCAATTATGAGACCGTTGTTCATGGAATATCCAAATGATGAGAAAACATTTAATCTTTCTGATCAATTCATGATAGGAGATAACGTGATCGTTGCTCCAATTCTACAACCAAATACTGATCATCGTGCAGTATATCTGCCAGAAGGTCAATGGGTAAATTATTGGAATGATGAAGTATATCAAGGTGAACAACATATTTTAGTGAATGCACCACTAGATACGTTACCAATCTTCGTTAAAGCTGGCTCCTTTATTCTACAAACTGATGCAAAGCAGTCCACTAAATTTGCTGACAAAGCAATTCAGGTCGAAATTTATCCAGTGGATAATGGAGAGTACCGAGCAAGCTTGTATGAGGATGATGGAGAAACCTTTAGCTATCAAGAAGGAAATTATTTAGAGAAGGAAATTATCCTTCGTTATTCAGATTCAGCAATTGAGATTATTATGAAGGACATTGTGTCCAATTTTAAGCCATCATGGGATAGCCTTGTTTTCAATCTTCATGGTGATTTCAACAAAACAATTATTCTAAACGGAAATGAAATCAAGAAGGACGATTTGATAGTAGATGAAAACAAAAAGAGAATCTCTATCAGACAATCCTTTAATTTCTAGTTTATATTAATTGGGTAATACAGGAGAGGAGGACTATAATGACAGTAACGATCAAAGATGTAGCAAAAGTTGCCAATGTTAATCCATCAACCGTATCAAGGGTAATTGCAGATAGTCCTCGTATCAGTGAATATACCAAACGGAAGGTTAGACAAGTGATGGAGGAATTAGGCTATCACCCTAATCTTAACGCTCGTAGTCTAGTAAGCAATAATGCTAGTGCGATTGGAATTATTATGCCTAGTTCCGTAGAAAAGGCATTCCAAAATCCATTCTTCGCCAATGTTTTAGGTGGAATAAGTAATTTATCACATGAAAAACATTATTCCCTTTATATGTCTACTGGAGCTACACAACAAGAAATATATAGTGAAGTTGTTAAAATGGTAGAAGGCAGAAGAGTCGATGGAATTATTTTATTGTACTCAAGAGCAAATGATCCAATTACGAACTATTTAGTGGAAAAAAATTTCCCTTTTGTGGTTATTGGTAAACCATATAATGAGGAAGGGAAAAGTGCTTATGTGGATAATGATAATTTTGGCGCAGCAAAAGAAATTACAGAGCATTTTATTAAGAATGGCCATCGTCTTATTGGCTTTATAGGGGGTAGTCCTGAGCTAATTGTGACAATGGAACGACTAAATGGTTATAAAAAAGCGTTGGAAAATGCCAATATCCCAGTCGTTAATGAATATATTGTCCATACGGAATTTCATAAGGAAGGTGGAAAAGGAGCAATTGCAAAGCTAATGTCTCTTAAACAACCACCTACTGCCTTAATAGTTACGGATGATTTAATCGGATTTGGGGTGTTAGGCACTCTGCAAGAGATGGGAATTAAGGTTCCAGAGGATATCTGTATTTTTAGCTTTAATAATATCATGCTTACAGAGCTGACAAATCCACCACTTTCCTCTGTGGATATCAATATTGACCAGCTTGGGTACAATGCAACAGATTCACTAATTAAATTAATTTCAAATACAGAGAACGTTCCTAAGAAACAGATTATTCCACATCAACTAATTGTCAGGGAATCTAGTAATGGAAAAGTAATTAATAATAAATTAAAAATAAATAATTAAGTTAGAATAACTTGAATAGGCATCCTTGGATGCCTATTACATTATATGGACAAAGAAGGTGCTTTTGAGATGGAAGTAATACTAAAAAATCAAGCAACGACAGGCGCATTTGTTGCATCTCCTGCGTTTTCTCATTATCAATATTCTTGGTTAAGGGATGGGACATTTATTGCTCATTCCTTAGACCTTATTGGTCAAACAGAAGCAGCACACCGATTTTATCAATGGGTTCATCATACGATTGTAAAGCATAAAGAAACCATTCTTGAAAATAAGCAAATGGATACACGATTTACACTTGTTGGTGAGGTAGTGAATGAAGAATGGGGAAATTATCAACTTGATGGGTATGGTACATGGCTATGGGGATTAAAAGAGCATCTAAAGCTCACCAATGAATCAATTGACCCTTTTCAGGAATCGGTGGATTTAACATTGCAATACTTGACCAATCGCTGGAATGATGCCAATTATGATTGCTGGGAGGAAAATAGCCAACATCGCCATCCAGCCACATTAGCTGCTTTATATGCAGGAGTTAAAGATTTTAATGATGAGCTTGCAACGAAAATAAAGAACACCTTATTAAAAGATGGTGTAATGGATGGACATTTCACCAAGCATGTGGGAGTTAATGAAGTGGACTCTAGTTTACTATGGATCTCAACACCATTTAAAGTGGTTGAAGCGAATCACCCAATTATGAAAAAGACGGTAGAATTGATTGAAGAAAGACTGCTTTTTAATGGTGGAGTCCATCGCTACCCGCAGGATGAATATTATGGCGGAGGTCAGTGGCTATTATTGTCTGCATGGCTTGGTTGGTATTACACTGAAGTTGGCGAGTTGGATAAAGCACAAAAGCAATTAGATTGGGTTATGGAACAGCAGGATGAGAATGGCTTTTATCCAGAACAGGTGGCCCATCATTTAATGAATCCAGCGCATTATGAAGAGTGGATTGAAAGATGGGGAGCACCAGCAAATCCATTGCTTTGGTCTCATGCGATGAAAATTATTTTAGAGCAGAAATTAAACAGTGAGAAGGAATAGTAACATCTTTATTTTAAAAGCTTAAATGGCCTAAAATCATAGAGATAAAAATCAGACAGTACTCTTGCTGTCTGATTTTTTTATTCGTCATAAAAAACCTATTTAAGTAATCGCCAAATTCAACGATATAGAAGGACTTCAAATTAACTTGTTTCTAAATTAAGGAATTTTTTTAGATATTTAAACGCAAAATAGAAATATTGCCAAGTTTATGTAAAAAACCAGTCAAAACTTAAGAATGGAGGGACTTAGATTGAAGCTTAAGGGATATCAAGACAGGGTAGCGTGGATAGATTTATCCACAGGAAATATTGAATATAAGGAAATCGAAGAAGAGATAAAGCAAAAGTATATTGGAGCTAGGGGAATTGGTAATAAGTATGTTTTTGATAACGGAGCTAATGTCCAGCCTTTTGATGCTGACAATATGCTAGCAATCTTAACAGGACCAATTACAGGAACACAGGTCACCATGGGAAATAGAGTAGCTGTTGTCACAAAATCTCCTCTTACAGGAACAATTACTAATTCACACATGGGAGGATGGGCTGGTTCTAGGATTCGTTGGGCAGGGTTAGATGGTTTTGTGATTAAAGGCAAGGCAGAAAAACCGGTTTATTTATTTGTTGAAGATGGTAATGTGACAATTAAAGATGCGAGTGAACTTTGGGGTAAAGGGGTTCATGAAGTCGTTCATACGATGCGGGAGCGCTATGGAGAGAAAGATTTAAGTGTAATGGCTATAGGACAAGCAGGGGAAAATCTTGTTAAGTTCGGAGCCATTTTAAATGAAAACGATAGAGCAGCAGGACGAGGAGGAACTGGTGCTGTTGCTGGAAGTAAGAAATTAAAAGCGATTGTAGTAAAAGGCTCATTGAAAAACGCATTAAAGCCAGCACAGAATGACGAACATAAAACAGCAAGACAGGCTGCACTAAAAATGATTATGGAAGGGGCAATTACAGCTCCTAAAAAAGGTGGATTATCTCTTTATGGTACAAATGTTTTAATGAATATTTTAAATGAGGTAGGCGGACTACCTTCCTATAATGCAAAGCAAACTCATTTTGATCTAGCGGATGAGATTAGTGGTGAAACCTATCGAAAGGAGCTTCTTGTGTCTGATCCAACCTGTCATGCTTGCCCAGTAGCCTGCAAGAAAGAGGTTGAAGTAAAGGAAGGAAAATATAAAACCCGAGTTGAATCAATGGAATATGAAACAGCATGGGCAGTAGGTGCAATGTGTGGTAATGCAAACAGAGAAGCATCCGCATTTATGCTAGAGAAAATGAATGATTATGGAATGGATACCATTGAAACTGGGAATACATTGTCCATGCTAATGGAGGCAACAGAAAAGGGATTGCTAACAGGTAATGACAAAATTGGCTGGGGCGAAGTAGATAAAATGATTGAATTAATTGATAAGATTGCTACACGACAGGGAATTGGTGATTTGCTAGCAGAGGGACCAGGAAGAGCAGCAGTCCAACTTGGGGATCCAGAATTAGCCATGGCCGTTAAAAATCAATCGATTGCTGCTTATGATCCACGAGGTGTCCAAGGCATCGGCTTAAACTATGCCACTGGTAATCGTGGGGCTTGTCATGTTACCGGTTATACAGTAGCAAGTGAGATTTTGGGTATTCCTGAGCCTACTGATCGCTTAAAATGGGAAGGCAAGGGAGGCCTAGTTAAAGTATTTCAAGATTTACATGCTTTTTCTGACTCGATGGATATCTGCAAATTTTCCTCCTTTTCCATAGGAGCAGAGGAATACGCTAATCAATATGCCACAATGGTCGGAAGGGAATTTACTGCTGAAGATGTATTAAAAACAGGAGAACGTATTGTGAATTTAGAACGCTATTACAATAATCTAAATGGATTTGATCGGAAGGATGATAAACTTCCTAAGCGTTTCTTAGAAGAAGGAGCAACAAGACATACTGAGGATAATATTGTTTCTAACCTAGAGCAAATGTTAGAAGAGTATTACAAAGAACGAGGCTGGATTGATGGGGTAGTACCTGAAGAGAAGCTAAGGGAATTAGGAATAGTTGAATAATAGAAATAGTGAAACAAGAGTTAATGAAAAGATTAACCCCAGTTAATTGCTGGGGTTAATTTTTATTGTATCAGCCGCCACCTACAGGAGGGATAAGTGCGACTTCGTCTGATGACTTAATTTTGGTTTGGAGTCCATCTAAATGAATAATATTTCTGCCATTAACTAAGATATGAGTCATTCTTCTAACAGTGCCATCTTCATAATATATTTCTGTTTGAAGTAAGGGATATTTTTCAATGATATCATCGAGTAGCATTTTTATTGTAGGAGATTGGGATTCGGTTAGATCCATCTCTAATTCTTTCAGATTAACCATATCTCGAAAGGTAGCAAAAAACTTTACTTTCAATTAATGACCTCCTTTTATTGATTTTTTATTTATTTGATATTTTAGTTACTTCACATTAACAACCTGTAGTACTTGCTGAATTGCCATTGCAACGCCATTTTCTTCATTTGTTCCTGTAATTTGATGACATTTTCCTTTAACTTCAGCATTAGCATTGCCCATGGCAACAGCTAAACCTACTTTAGAAAACATAGAAAGATCGTTATAGCTATCACCAATAGCCAATGTTTCCTTTAACTTAATCCCTTTTGATTGAACAAAGGATTCAAGAGCAATTCCTTTTTGCGCCTTGATATTGGTGATCTCTAAATTATCGTATCCTGATGAGCTTACGGCTATATTCCACTGCTTTAATCCCTGATCTACTTGATCTAATTTCTCAACATCTAATGAGAAAACAATGAATTTGAGAATTTCAATAGATGGATCTACAAATAAAGGGGAATAGTCATCAACAATCCGAATTTTCCCTTTTCTGATTCGTTCCTTTGCTTCCTCCAAAAATTGTTCTTTATTAAAATGCGGGTGAGCACTAGCAAAGATATTCATCACTAATTGTAATCCTTGCTCATAATCCTTTATATATACGCCTTGATTCGTATAAACCTCATAATAAATACCCTTATGATTAAGGTAATCTGATATCTCTTTTGCATCACTAATTTCTAACGGAAAAGAGGCAATTTTCTCACCGGTTGCGGAAGTTATTTCAGCACCATTAGTAGAAATAACTGGACACACAAGGTCAGTTTCTTTTAATAAATAAACCACCTCTTGATAAGCTCGTCCTGTTGCAATTACAAACTCAATCCCCTCAGCTTGGGCTTGTTTAATGGCTTGTAGATTCTCGTCACTAATCATTTGTTTGCCATTTAACAACGTACCATCCATATCACTAGCAATACATTTAATCATGTTGCCACCTACTTTTCTAATATATTTTCCAGTTTACCACATTCTTTTAAACATATACCAAAAGGGGCCTGGCCCCTTTTGGTATAAAAAGTAAAAACCAGCAATAAATGCTAGTTTTTAGTGTTTCCTTCAACTTTGAAAACTCTTTTATTTAAAACCTGTATGTCTATATCACGCTGATCTAATTTTCTATTGATAGTCTTTAGCATAGCATGAATATCTTCGGGGTGATTTTCTTCTATTCTCTTTACAATGCTTTTTATTTCGTTCACGTCGGTTTGTAGAATAGAAAATTTTGTTTCAATGTTATCAAATCGAGTTGAAATATTTGCATTCATGTTCTGCATGTCCGTTTTCATACCAGAAATATCTGCATTCATGTTCTGCATGTCCGTCTTCATATCGGAAATATCTGCATTCATGTTCTGCATGTTAGTCTTCATACCTTGAATTTCATCTAAAATTTGTTTTAATATATCATTCATTTTATATCACCACCTATAATTCAATTTTAAATTACATTCCGTATACGCCTTGTCTTATAGTAATTATATACTAAGGAAACAAAAAGAAGTTATATAAAATAAAAAAGTCGCAAAAATGCTTTGCGACATTACATATGTATTGGCGGGAGTGGATGGGAATCGAACCCACCAGGGACACCCGTGCCCCTCACTCGGTTTTGAAGACCGGGGAAGACACCAGAACTTCAGCCACTCCCAAAATAAATGCATAATAAATGTTAACAAATATCAAAGATAATTGCAAGTACTTAAACACTCATGAAAGCATTGACAAATTTTTATCAAATCTAGTCTTCTTAACTCTATTTTCCCTGAATAAATTAGGGGAAAACCTATTAAAAATGTGATAATGGAGGGATGAAGATGCAAGAGATGATGGTAATCTTTGATCTGATGTCAAAGCTAGAAAAAATAATTGAGGAAGAAGGATATGGAAATATTCGTTCTATTCAACTAAAAGTAGGAGCAGAAACTCTACTGATACTAGAAGAATTGCAGAGGGCATTTGATTTCATAAGGAAACCCCCGTATCAGGATGCTATTTTAGAAATAGAACTGACACAGGGGTCACTGATTCAGTTAGTAGGAATAGATGGTGACTATTACTCATAACGTTTACTCATAAAGCTGATATTTTTCTTTTAAAGAAGGCGGAGCAATTTTCACTATATATTGTAGTATAAAAGTTAAAAGTGTTAGGTCATCCAATATACCAAAAAATAGTAAAAAGTCTGGAATTAGATCAAAAGGAAAAATAAGATATCCCAAAATCATTGCTACAGACAACCATTTCTTAAATCCGGAAACTTCTTGTGAAGAAACAAAATCCTTTAGAAATGGAATAAACCGTCGTAGCTGTAAGATAAATCTTAATCGTTTAAATACCTTTTTCATTCAAACCTCCGATAAAAATAGATTACATGGTCTTGCCAGATTTCAATATTTTATCTTCGATTTGTTTGTCTATTTTCTCCATAAGTGCTTTATCATTAATTAATTCTTCTTTATTCTTATTGATAAGGTCTTCTAAAGTAAGTCTCATTTTTTTCATTTTGTTCATCCTCCAGTTATCGTTATCATTGAGAGCGTTTATTCTGAATTACTACTCTGCTGTAAAATTTACTCCCCTTTGGGGTTGAATTTTAATAATATTATAAAGAAAAAGATAATATAAAGTCAATGACAGAATTGTGAATAATATATCAAAATATTTTAATGGTGTAAATTCATGAATCATATCAGAGGAGAAGTTACTAAATTCATTTCAATATACTCTGTTTTAAATTAGTTGTAGTATGTGAAATTATTAACATTATTTTACTTTTAAATACACTAAAGAACTAATTATTGTTTGTTTTTTTATCAAATCATTGAGTTGTTGTGTTTTTGATACAAAAAAAACGCTTACAACGAAAAAATTTTAGGTTAATTCATATAATGAAAACCTAGTCTAAAAGACATATAATTAGAGAAAGTTGGAATAATTGGGAGTGACATCATGGATATTAGGAAGGTACAGCAAGAAGGTATCTACGACGAAATTGTACAAATACTACATGAAGAAACTGGCCAACATGTAAATATCATGGTGGATGGCGGTATAATTGTTGCCTCAACACGTAAGGAAAGAATTGGAACGATTCATGAAAGCGCTAAACTAATTCTCTTAGGACAATTGGATGAAGCATTAGTGACAGAAGAAGAAGCTGCAAAATTAGATGGAGTAAAAGCAGGTTGTAATTTACCTATTGAATATAATGGAGCTAGAATTGGTGTGATTGGGATGACAGGTGATCCTTTTCTAATGAAGCCAATTGTACGAGTAGCATCAAGATTAGTTATCTTGTGGATACAAAACTACGAAAATCTAGAAAATCAAAAGAAAGCAGTTGATCATGTCTATGGTCAGCTTCAAAATATGGCTGCCACAATTGAGGAACTTGCAGCTAGCTCTGAGACGTTCGCCGTAACTAGTCAAGATGCCTCTACGGAAGTCGTGAATGCTGAAAAAGAAATTAATGAGGTTACTTTAGTACTTAAACTTATTAAGGATATCTCGTCCCAGAGCAATTTAATTGGATTAAACGCAGCAATTGAGGCTGCTAGAGCAGGAGAAGCTGGAAGAGGATTCTCCATTGTTGCAAATGAAATACGAAAATTAGCTACCAATAGTGAAAAATCAGTTAAAGATATCCATGCTATTTTAGTTAAAATAAAAACTGTATTTGATAAAATTCTAGAACAAGTAAAGACAAATGAAAGTCAAGCAAATGAACAATCTAAAGCTATACAAGAATTAGCCGCCTCTGTTGAGCAAGTCGAGCAAATGATGGAACAATTAGCAAAAAATTAAATAGGAATTGAGATTAAAAGGGGATAAGATGAATCATTTCTTATCCTCTTCATTTTTTGTCAAATTTGTGAAAAAAATTGTCTAATATTTCAGTTTTTGGGAAAAATAAATATAACAAAGAAAAAGGAGTTGTTTCTATGGAGATTAATATGAGCCATCAAGAGGTACTTCAAAAAATTAAACAGTTAAGTGAACAGGGAGAATCCATTAATAAGAAAAAATTAAAAAAGAGTCATCCTGAGCTTGTAAAAAGTGCATTATATTATTATCCATCCTGGGAGCATGCCATCCAAGAAATCGGATTAAGTTAGATGTAATTGAAAGGGGTTAAAAGGCAGGGAAGAATCCAAATTTCCCTGCTTTTTAATCCTTTTTAAATTGATTTTTTTACAGGTAAAATCTACAATGGTTACGATAACAATATAATTAGCATAACAAATTACTAATTACTAAAATGTTCTTATTAAGGAGAGAGTATTTTGCAAGATGAGTTAACTAAATTAAGTGAAGAAGCATGGAATACAAGTGCTTATGATGCGTGGCTACAACGATTTGGAGAACCCGCACTTGTAGCGGAAAAGCTAAAGAGAGATCCTATTTCGAAGCTATCTTCGTTATATAGATTTTTTGAGGAAATCGAGGGAAAAAAGATTGCTAATTTGCTAGGGTCAAATGGAATAAAAGCGACAGCCTTAGCACTACTAGGAGCAAATGTTACTGTTGTTGATTTTTCTGAGCCCAACAAACGGTATGCCTTAGAAGTTGCAAAGGAAGCAGATATTCAATTACGATATCTAGTACACGATATTCTTCATTTACCTAAGGAAGAACAAACTGAAGACTATGATATTGTTTTTTCTGAGTTTGGAATTTTGCATTATTTTCTTGAACTCGAGCCCTTTTTTCAATCAGCAGCAAGCTTATTAAAGCCCGGTGGGAAATTCATCATCCAGGATTTTCATCCCTTTTCTAAAATGATTACCTCGAGTGGTACTACTCATAAAATTAGAAAACATAAGATTACTGGAGATTATTTTGATACTTCTTTGATAGAATCTGAGGTTTCTTATTCTAAATTTCTAAAAGAAATTCATCAAAAACCAGCTAAAGTGATGTTAAGAAAATGGACAATGGGTGAAATTGTTACATCAATTGCTTCTGCTGGATTGAATATCAAAGTTTTAGAGGAACTTCCAAACCTATCATCTGAGGTATATGATCAAGGGATTCCAAAAACCTTTACCATTTTAGCAGAAAAGAATTAGTTTTTTTCACTATTCTTGCTAAAATATGTATACTAATATTGTTTAATGCTATAATAACAATAAAGATGATAAGGTAAGAATATGGTAAAAGGGTGGTGAAGTAATGGATCCAAAAACAATAAAAAGGAAGAAAAAAAGGGAACTTTTGAAAGAGTTTCTCAAAAAAAATTTAAACAATTGGAATCCCAAAAAACACCCTGCGCCACAAATTAAATGGATTGCATAAAAATGAACAAACCCAAAAAGGAGATCTAAGTGACCTCCTTTTTTCTTTGCTTACCTATTGGATGAAGCGTGATAAAAATCAAAATAACAGCAGCGAAACTAAACCCGGCCATCGTATAAAAAACGAATTTCTCAGAGGTTTTCATTAGCATAGCTGCAATCGGTGGACCAGCAGCTACACCAATGAATCTCATGCTACTATAAATAGCTGTGATGGTACCTCGTTCCTGTTTTTTAATGCTCTCTGTAATTAACGCGTCAAGGGATGGAAGAGTGGCACCAACACCCACGCCATTTATAAATAGGATGAAAAGTATTGTAATTAAGCTATCCACCAAAGTAATAGCAAACATTGTAATACCAGATAAAAGCATTCCCAAAAGAGTTATCCATTTCATTGTGGTTTGATTTTTGCCGATTTTTTTTCCAGTAACAAAGGAAGAAATACTGAGGGACACCAAGGGAATTGCTAAAAGCAATCCTTTTTTAATCCCAAAAATCTTGTACTGATCCTCCAACGTGTTGGAAAGATAAAATAAAACAGCGAATAAGACAAACATAATTATAATGCCAATACTAAAAACTCCAAATAAAAATTTTCCCTGATTTTTAAAGATTTTCTTTGTTTCTGCAATAAATTCTTTTAGCTTAAGAGGTGCTTGTTTTCTTTTCGGTGTTTTTACTAAAAAGGCTACAAGAAGAAGGGAGATTAAACTAAATACAGGTATCGAAAAAAAGGGTAAATACCAAACAACAGCTGCTAAAAGGGCTCCTAAAATTGGGCTTAATACTTTACCAAAGGTGTTAGAGGTTTCAATAATTCCTAATCCATTACTAACCTCTTCTTCTGTTTTAAACATATCACCAATTAATGGTAATACGATTGGGGCAGCTCCTGAAGCTCCAATTCCTTGTAATAGGCGTCCTAAAAGGATTAGATAATATGGATTTTCTAAGAACATAGAAGCAAATCCAGAAACTAGACCCCCAATTCCAGAGATGATTAAACTGGGAATGATAATTTTTTTTCTACCGTATTCGTCGGATAGAAAACCTGCAATGGGTATGAGAATAATTGCTACAATAGAATAGATGGTAATTAATAAACTAACTTGTAAAGACGTGATTTTTAACTGTTTTTCCATGATTGGTAAAACTGGAATTAACATAGAATTGCCTAACGTCATAATTAGAGGAATGGATGCTAATGATATTAAATCCCAAGTTTTCTTTTCATTCACTGAATGTCCTGCTTTCTTTATACAGATAAGATTATGGAAATAATAGCTCTTATTATAATTCCTAAACTTTTTCGAAAATATAAATGCAACATTTTGGCACCAACATCGTCAATAGGTTAAATATGAAATATAGGAGGCTAATAATTATGATGAAATTTTTAAAGAGTACAAAGCTATTAATTCTCATTTTCACATTAAGCTTTATGGCAGTTTTAGTTGGTTTCACAAACAGTTCACCCACTACATTGGATGTATATTTAAAACCGATTATATTTAATGTGGATGGAGAAACAGTTTCAGCTAGTGATCAAGCTCATCAATATTACAATGGAAAAGAATATGTTCCAGAGTCTATCTTGTATAAAGGAACTACTTATGTGCCAGTACGATTCGTTAGTAAATTAGTAGGTGCTGAGATAAATTGGGATAGTGATACTGAAACAGTTGTAATTAATAAGGGGAGAGAGATAAACGGTGAAGCAGGAGAATTTACTGTTATCCCTGAAGAAAAATTAACAGCTGCTGAAAAGGCGTATATTGACACTGTAAAAACAAGTCCTGGTGTACATCAAATTGGTAATTTTGTCGTAATTGCATTAGGGGCAAAGCCAAATCCAGGGTATGGTGTTGAATTTGTAAAACAAGAAATGAGCTGGGAGCAATTAAAAGTATATATCAAGGAAACAAAGCCTGATCCAAATCAAATGTATTCACAGGTCATCAGCTATCCTTATATTGTTGCTAAGGTAGAGCTTCCACCTTATACCACACTTCAAATTATCAATGCAGAAACTGGGGAAGATTTTGTTTTTGCAAAAGAACTTCAAGATAGATAATAGATGAAAACTAAAACAAGTTTGGTAATCCAGACTTGTTTTTTATATTCTGGTCAATTTTAAATTTCATCACTAGTGGATAATGATCAGATGCTTTATTTGGTATGGAATAAGAGAAGCCTTCGCGAATTCCTTTTCCCATAATGTAATCAATCTGAATCTCTTTTTCTTGATGCTGATAAGTAGGAATCTCTCTTTTATAAAGCTTTTCTGTAACTCGAAATTGTAAGTGTGCTAGGGCATCATTCGTTGGTAGCGTGTTAAAATCCCCCATAATAAGCACAGGATGATCTGTTGCGATTTCGTTCATAAATTTTTCAATCGCCTTAAAATAGTTGATTCGTTCATTCTGCGCTAAACCCAAATGAATAGAAGTAAGATAAATATTTCCTTTTTCCGTCATCACCTTGGCCCATAAAATACTTCTTGGCTCCTTACTACTAGGTAGCGTGATTTTTCCAGATTCAAGTATAGGATACTTTGATAGTATTCCGTTACCATACTGTAATACCCCAATATTGATATTGGGTTCAAAAACATAGTACATTTCTAGTTCGTTGGCAAAGATATTGATTTGATCATTTAAGCCAGATCGAATCGAATATCGGTCTACCTCCTGCAAAGCAATAAAATCTGCTTCCTCCTTCTTTAATAGAGAGACCATCTGTTGAATAGAAGCTTCCCCATTTTTTGTTTTTCCGTGATGAATATTGTACGTAATCGCTTTATATTCCACATCAGATCCCTGTTCAGCCCAAACATACTCTTTACCTACTTCATGAGTAGGATAAAAAACCATCAAGGAGAAAATCGCCATAATAATTAAATAGCGTAACAAACGCCTTTGCTTTTTAAGAATATTCATGATTCGCTCCTCCTCTATTCATTAAATATTGACATTATTTCTATTATTCTAGCAAAATTAATACATTATAGCCATTTCCAAATATTTGATTTTGATAGTTTAGGATTCAATAGATTAATAATTAATTAAATAATTTAGCGATTTAAAGATTTAGTGATTTAAAAGCATAAATCATTTTGATAGAATAGAAATTAATTATTTCAAATTAAAAAGGAATTAAGAAAATTATGTCGAATATTTTGAACGAAATTATTAATTTGTCCTGATTAAAGGTCTGAATTCCCGTTTCATACCATAAATATATCTTAAAAGAAAAAGGGGAATAAAAATGGATACTCATTCATATTACAATATTTTGGAAGAACGTTTGAAAATGAACTATGACATAGAAAAAAATATCATGATAGATCGTTTGTCCGTTGATTTATTTGCGAAATTAGAGATGAAACATGAAAAACATTTTGGACCTAAGTCTGCTACTGTTTGGCGTATTGAAAATTATGAATATGTTTTTGTTAAGTCCTTTGAAAAGCTAGACAATAAGATGTTAGAAAACTTTCAGGAATTTTTAAAAAGTGCCATCAAACAATTTGTAAAGCCTAATGGAGAGCATATGTCCTCTACCATTACAGGGGTTATGATTATGGATAATGTTCCTGCAGAATTAGAGCCAATCATTCGAAGGTTTCAATTTAGAAGAAACTTTGCATTTTCTTTAAAGGGTTGGGCTGAAGTTCGATTAATCGTGGTAGATCTTCACTCGAATCGAGTGATTTCTAATAAAAAAGCAAAGGAGGTTGCTAGTTTTTACTTACCTGTAATTGAAAAGAAGGAAGAGAAACAAAATAAGCTATTATTTTGGAGAAAAAAATAAAGGAGGAGTAAAAAGTGAGTGCATTAGTATTAATGGCTATAGCTATTATTGCATTTTTTATCGCTTATAAAACATATGGTACTTTCTTAGCTAAAGAGCTTGAATTGGATGATTCAAGAATTACACCAGCTCACACAATGAATGACGGTGTAGACTATGTACCAGCAAAGGCACCTGTATTATTAGGTCATCATTTCGCTTCCATTGCTGGAGCAGCACCAATTATTGGACCGGTTACCGCTGCTTTATTTGGTTGGATTCCTGCATTTTTATGGATTGTTCTTGGGGGAATCTTCTTTGGAGCAGTTCATGACTTTACCTCTATTGTTGCATCAATTCGCCATAAAGGAAAGTCTATCGGTGTAATTATTGAAAAGAACATGGGGGATACTGGTAAAAAGCTATTTAATATTTTTGCTTGGTTAACCTTAGTACTTGTTATTGCAGCATTTGCTAACGTTGTTGCCAATACCTTTGTTGCAGTTCCTGAAGCTGGTACTGCATCCTTATTATTTATTGCGATTGCAGTATTTTATGGATTTGTTGTTTACCGTAACAATTTTCCAGTCATTATTGGAACAGTGATTGGTGTGGCATTATTATTCTTAGCAATTTGGGTTGGGGTTATGTTCCCATTAGCATTATCCAAAGAAGCCTGGATCATGTTAATGTTAGCGTATGTTGTGGTTGCTTCTCTTGCACCAGTTTGGATTCTATTACAACCAAGAGACTATTTAAATTCCTTCCTACTATATGGATTAATTGGTGGAGCTGTAATTGGATTATTCATTTACAATCCAACAGTTGAATTAACTGCCTATGGTGGATTTAATACTAAATTAGGTTGGATGTTCCCAGTATTATTCGTAACTGTTGCTTGTGGTGCAATATCTGGATTCCACTCCTTAGTAGCTTCGGGTACTACAGCAAAGCAGATTGATAAAGAAAGTGATGCGAAATTTATTGGTTATGGTGGTATGTTAATTGAGTCTACACTAGCTGTGGTTGCATTAATTACTGCAATCATGCTTAGCCAAGTAGACTACAATGCGTTTATGGTTGCTGAGGCTGGAAAAGCAGCTCCAGGACCAGTTGCATTATTCTCCACAGGTGTTGCTGGATTTTTAGAAAAGCTTGGTATTCCATTTACAACTGGAAAGACCTTTACTTCTTTAGTTGTTTCTGCATTTGCATTAACTACCTTAGATACTGCAACTCGCCTTGGACGTTATGTATTCCAAGAGTATTTTGAAAAAGCGGCAGCAGCAAAAGGTAAGTCTGAAAGTGCAATGACTAAGTTTGGTACTAATCCTATTGTAGCAACTCTTGTTACTGTAGTTGTCTCTGGATGG
The DNA here is from genome assembly GCA_002441135.1 of Caryophanales bacterium UBA6259. GTDB lineage: Bacteria > Bacillota > Bacilli > Tepidibacillales > Tepidibacillaceae > UBA6259. The sequence continues at coordinate 19,005 of DJVJ01000028.1, forward strand.
ATGGCTATGGGTAGCTATAGTGCGATTTGGCCAGTATTTGGTGCAGCAAACCAATTATTAGCAGCTCTTGCTCTATTAGCTGTATCTGTATGGTTAGCGAAATTAGGGAAAAAGAATGGTTATGTTAAATACCCAATGTTCTTTATGTTTGCTGTTACATTAACAGCATTAGGTCAGTTAATTTATAAAAATGTTATTGGTGGCCAGATTCTTTTATCTGTTGTTGCAATTGCATTGTTCATACTAGCGGTAATCCTAGCAATTTTCGCTACGAAAACATTAAAGCAAGCAACCAATGATGGTAAAGGAATTAGTGCTTAATAGACACTAAAGGTTAAAATAAAGGCAAAGATGGGGATACGATGAAAAGAGACAGAGTGATATTAGTGAGAGAACAAGATGAAATCGTTGCAGCTTGCTGTGTTCCTTTTGAAGGTGGATTTGTTAAAGAGCTTGGAAAGCTAGACCTATTTCTGTCTACAACGGAAATGATACAGTCTACAGGTGAACTTTATCAACGATTGAAAAATGACTATGGTCATACTGTAGATATTGATATTGTAGATCCAAGAAATCAAGGATACTTATTTCCAAGACTTATTAAAGACATAATTCATTTCAAAGTCCCTATGGTTCAAGCTTTTAAAACAATATTTGCTTTAAAAGTTCCAGCGGTGATCTATAATGGACGATTGATTTCATCCGGAAAAAAACAGTTTTCATCCAAAACCTATCAATATTTAAAGCAGGAATTAATAAAGAATAATCAATAGAGTTAAGAAGGCCAAATCAACCAGGTTTGGCCTTTTGTATTTTCTTTTTAATTTCCATTAAATAGAACAATTGTTATGATAAAATAAGAGCAATATAGAATATATCTAAGAGTGAAGGCGGTGAGGTTTATGGAGCAAACTAAGAGTCAATTAAAAAGTAATGCATCTCTTTGGACAAAAGAATTTATTTTAATGACGATATCTAATTTATTCTTATTTTTTAGTTTTCAAATGTTAATTCCAACGATGCCTGCGTATACCCAGCAAAGTGGTGGAGATCAATTTGCAGTTGGATTAGTGGTTGGTATATTTACAATCTCTGCATTACTTATTCGTCCTTTTGCAGGAAAGGCATTAGATACCATAAATCGAAAATATGTCTTATTTATCGGTTTGATCATATTTGTTATATCGGCCTTCAGTTATCAATGGACTACTACGGTATTTCTAATTCTATCTCTTCGTTTTATTCATGGTATTGGTTGGGGAATTACGACAACTTCCTTTGGAACCATTATTGCTGATATTATCCCTTCAAAGCGTCGAGGGGAAGGAATGGGGTATTATGGATTATCCTCAACCTTTGGTATGGCTCTAGCGCCGTTGATTGGTATTTGGATAATGGATAATAAAGGCTTTCCTTTTTTATTTAGTACAGCTACTATTTTGGCGTTGATTACATTGGTCTTAACGCAATTGAATACTTATTCGAAAGAAGAAAATCAAAAAATATCTAAAGAAGAAGAGAGAAAAAAAAGTTTTCTTGACGGATTAATGGAAAAAAGAGCACTTTTTCCTTCGTTTTTAATCCTATTATTTGCCATTACCTATGGTGGCGTTATTACATTTATTACGATTTACGGAAAAGAGCAAAATATTGAAAATGTAGGCTGGTTTTTTATGGGGAATGCCTTGATGGTTATGCTTTCTCGGCCAATTTCAGGGAAAATTTTTGATAAGAAGGGACATCAGGCTGTATTAATTCCAGGGGTAATCTTCGTAGCCATTGGTTTACTTCTTCTTTCTTACACCACGAACGTAACGATGCTAGTTTTGGCTGCACTCAGCTATGGGCTAGGTTTTGGAACGGTTCAACCTGCGTTACAGGCCTGGACGATTAACCGCGTTCCTCCGCAACGTAGAGGAGCAGCGAATGCTACTTTTTTCTCTGCATTTGATTTGGGAATTGGAATTGGTTCGATGACTTTAGGAGTTGTAGCAAAATGGACTTCCTATTCAATCATGTATCGGTTATCCATTATTTTGCTAATCATTAATATAATCGTATATCTTAATTATTTGCGTAGGGAAAAAAATAAAGTACCCCTCAAAACTTAAAACCAGAGCCTAAAAGGGTACTGCACCCCAAAAGATAGGTTTAACTCTATCCTTTGGAGTGCAGTATACGTTCTTTTCTTGACTTTTTATATTGCCGCAAATTTATTAATTAATGATTGGACTGTTTCATAATTGAACCAATCTTACCCGCAATTACGGCGAACTCATTTTCCTCAATGGTTCTGACATCTAAAAGAAACTGGTTTTCAGTAATTCTTCCAATTACATGAGGAGAAGTGATTCTCAATTGCTTTTCAAAACGGTGAATCGGTAATTGATTAGGTCGAATACTAACGAGCTTTGTTGGGAGTTTTACATCTGGTAATGAACCACCACCCACTTCTGAAAACCCATCAATGAGGGTTAATTCCCCAGCACCAGTCATTTCTTCACGAATCATCTGGAATAACTGTTTGCTTTTACGCTCAATCTCTTCATTGCTCATTAAAATCATATTTAATGTAGGGATTTTCTCGGTTGCTTCATTGAAGAGATAGTGTCTAAGTGTGGCCTCTAGTGCGGCAAGTGTCATTTTATCTACACGAAGAGCACGAGTCAGCTGATTCTTTTTCAAGCGATCAATCCATTTCTTTTTCCCCACAATAATTCCTGTTTGAGGACCACCGAGTAATTTATCTCCACTAAAAGAGATGATATCTGCACCAGCTGCAACCGTTTCTTGAACTGTTGGCTCTTCACCAATCCCATAAGGCTTTAAATCATAGAGTACACCACTTCCCAAATCCTCATAAACTGGGATATTGTGTTCTTTACCAATATCTACTAAGGTTTTAAGACACACTTCCTTTGTAAATCCAATAGTTTTAAAATTACTCGTATGTACCTTCATTAACAGGCCAGTGTTTTCTGTAACTGCCCGTTCATAATCAAACGGATGGGTCTTATTCGTTGTACCCACCTCTACTAATTTAGCTCCACTCTGATACATAATTTCAGAAACTCGGAAGGAGCCACCAATCTCTACTAATTGACCTCTAGATACGATGACTTCTTTTCCTAGAGCCATTTCCTTTAGGATTAAAATTACAGCAGCTGCATTATTATTAACCACCATCGCAGCTTCTGCACCTGTTAATTGAATTAATAGGTTCTCAACATGATCATAACGGGACCCCCGAGTTCCTTCATTTATCCTATACTCCAGATTGGAGAATTCAGCAGCAGCCTGCTGAACCGCTTTAATTGCTTCCTTGGATAGCTTTGCTCGCCCTAAATTGGTGTGCAAAACAACACCAGTACCATTAATCACCGATCGAAGATGTGGGGTTGCTAGCTTTTCATAGTGTTCCTTTATTTTATAAAGAATAGCATTGAGAGTAGGCTCACTAAAGCTCTCCGATTCTATAATCCGTTTTCGTTCTTGTTCAATTACTTTAGAGGTTATGTCTGAAATGAGTTCAAAGTAGGAAGCTTCTATTAATTCAATCAAATCTGGTTGTTGTAGCAAAAAATGAACTGCGGGTAGATTTCGTAATGCCTCTTTTTGTTTATCATTTAGCATTGTGATACCACCTAATCTATATAATCTTTGTCTACCTTATTATCTTGGCATATCATCTTTCTATTAGAATATCATAACTTAATATCATGATGGACAATAATTTGTGTTATAAAACATCAAAGCCCACGCAAAGTGCATGGGCTTTTTGTTCCTGACGACATCAATTCTAAATTACATGAATTTTGTTTGGGTGTTTATCCGTTACTTCACCGATAATTACAGCATCTTTTACTCCTAGGCTGTGCATTTTCTCAATTAAATCTTCAGCTGAATCGCCTTTAACCGCAATCAGTAATCCACCAGAGGTAACAGAATCTGCTAAAATCAATTGATCATGGTAATCCAAATGGTCAGCAAAAGTGGTATGTTTTTGCACCCAAGCAAGGTTTTCTTTACTACCTGCTGGTACTACATTCTCAATTGCTAATGGTTTGGTTCCTTCTAGAATTGGAACCTTTGATGAATCAATAATTAATCCTACATCTGTTTTCGTGATCATTTCAAGACTATGGCCTAATAAACCAAATCCTGTAACATCAGTCACAGCGGAGACCGGGTAGCCCTTCATGGCTTCTGCAGCATATTTGTTTAAGAATGCCATTACTTCGGTAACACGTTTTGTTTTTTCTTCATCAAGTACACCATCTTTAATTCCTTTGGTTTGAATCCCAACACCAATTGGTTTAGTGATAATGATTTTATCTCCAGGCTTTGCCCCTGTATTGGTCCAAATATGATTTGGATGAGCATTACCGGTTACTGAAAGACCGAAAATTGGCTCCACGTTATCAATTGAATGGCCGCCAATTAATACTGCGCCAGCTTCTTTAATTTTATCTGCACTCCCACGCATCATCTCTGCTAACATTTCGGGACCAAGCTTCTTAATTGGATACCCTACAATGTTCATTGCAGTGACAGGTATACCACCCATCGCATAAACATCGCTTAAGGAGTTAGCAGCCGCGATTTGACCATACATATATGGGTCATCTACAATTGGAGTAAAGAAATCTAAGGTTTGAATTAATGCTAATTCATCGGATATTTTATAAACACCAGCGTCATCAGGGGTTTCTAATCCTACAAGCACATTTTCATTTGCATCTTGCTTTGGTAATTGACGCAAAACTTGCGCCAGGTCTTCTGGACCGATTTTACATCCTCAGCCAGATTTTTGGGTGGTTCTTGTCAAACGAATTTTTTCTTCATTTGGTTTGTTGTTATTTAGCCCAATAATCTCCACATGAAACCCCTCCTTCTGCACAAACTATGTATATTATAATAATTTATTGATATAAATGGCAAATTTTTTGTTTTTTTGATATGATTTTCATTATGAAATTAGGCATAAAAAGGTGGCATACAAAAATGAAATATGATTACATCCTTGTACGATATGGCGAGATTGCACTAAAAGGAAAGAATCGTCATCGGTTTGAAGATAAGCTGGTCCAAAATATTCGTAACGTTTTAAAATCCTTTGAGAATATTAAGGTGCTTAAAACCTATGGACGGATTTTTGTGGATTTAAATGGAAATGATAGTGTTCAAATTATGAGTCAGATGAAAAATGTATTTGGCATTGTTTCCATGAGTCCTGTTGTAAAGGCAGAGCTAGATATTGAAGAGGTTAAAGCGATGGCACTAACCATAATGAAGGAGCTAGATCCTTTTCCAACGACCTATAAAATTGAGACCAAACGTCCGAATAAGTTTTTCCCATTAAGCTCACCTGAAGTGACGCAGGAAGTGGGAGCGCATATTTTAAGCAATATTGAAGGGTTAAAGGTAGATGTTCATCATCCAGAAAAGACTTTACGTATTGAAATTAGGCATGAAGGCGTATTTCTTTTCTCTCAAATGGTCAAAGGAATGGGCGGTATGCCAGCAGGAACTAGTGGGAAAGGTTTAGTATTGTTATCTGGTGGAATTGATAGCCCAGTCGCAGCTTGGTCTGCATTGAAGAGGGGACTAGCAGTGGAGGGGATTCATTTTCACACCCATCCTATAACAACAGAGGAATCCGTGCAAAAGGTGATTGATCTTGCAAAGATTGTAGCAAGATTTTCCGGGAATTTCCGCCTACATTTAGTTCCTTTTTTGGAGATTCAAAGAGATATTAAAGAACATGTACCAGATGCCTATCATATTACGATTATGCGGAGAATGTTTTATCGAATTGCTGAAAAAATTGCAGAGCGTCAGCAAGCACTTGCTTTAATTACAGGGGAGAGCTTAGGACAGGTGGCTAGTCAAACCTTAGAAAGCATGTATACCATCAACCATGTTATCCACACGCCGGTGATACGCCCATTAGTTACCATGGATAAGTTAGAAATTATTGACATTGCGCAGAAGATTGGTACATTTGAAACCTCTATACTTCCTCACGAGGATTGTTGTACCGTTTTTGTTCCAAAAAACCCTGTTACTAGACCAACGATAAGAAGGGCAGAGTTCGCTGAGCAAAAAATGAACTTTGATTTAATTGATGAGGCAATCAAAAGAACCAGAACCATCACAATTACACCAAACTCGACTATCCAAGCCAAAGATATTTTATTTACCGATGTATTAGAAGCATTTTAAAGAAAAAATATGAGATATAAAATATGAAAAACATGAATCAAGAGATTGTTTCCTAAATAGGAGACAATCTTTTTATTATTTAAAGGGTTGTTTTATTGAAATTAGGGGATAGAAATCTTTTTGAAAAGCTGATGGAATGGTTCTCAGTGAAAAAGGGGAAAATATTATTGTGATTTATACGTCAATTTTATTTTACCCTGAAAGGAGAAGCGTACAGTGAATGCTGGATTGCATCGGTTATGGGGAATATGGGATTTTATTTACCAGCATGTGACTCGTTTAGAATATGTAGATAAGGAGAATGGGAATATCTTTCGAGTGGTATTTTGCAAATATCGTGGTCCTGATTTGAAAACCAATGATAAAAAGGTGATAAAAAACGGGGATCCCATCGTAAAGCTACATATTTATAATTGGAAGTTGGCAAAAATCATTAGTGGCACCAATAATGATACTAGAATTGCACTAAAGCTTCTAAAAACCATTAGAGAATCATTACCAGAGCTAGCCAATTATATTGAACGTCATCCAAAGGGAAAAAAGATAAAGGGGTTAGTAGGTACAACGCTTTTACACCGAGGAGTACATAAGCTAGGCTTTGATGTAGAGGATGTACCCAACTGGACATGGTTTAAAATTAAAAATCAGTACCTTAAAGTGTTGTTAATGCTGATGCACCCAGATGGCAAAAAACGATTACAGCTTAAGAACCAAGAGTTGGTTGTAAAACGAGTATACATTTCTAAAGAAAATTTTGTCTTGAGGTATTTTCATCCAATAATAGAGCAAGCAGAACAAGAACCAAAACAACAATCAGGGGAGCTCTTCTCGGAAGGACTTCTGGTGGAGAGAACAAGATGAGAATACTAATTGTAACAGAGATTATTGCGGGCAATGGCCATTATAAGGCTGCGGTGAATCTGAAAAAGGCCTTTTTAAGTCATAATTTTCAGCACGATATTGAAATCATAACGATTATTTCTTTATTAAGTAAAAGGATTGAACGATTAATAACGTATGTCTATTTGACGTTAATTACAAAGCAACCAAAATTGTGGGGCTGGATTTATCGAAGAGAAACCAAATTTTCGTTCGTTTTCCGAAAATTGATCGCGATGCTTCTTGTTTATGGGCTACGGTCTTATGTTCGTCGGCATAAGCCAGAAGTCGTAATTGCTACTCATGCCAGTGGTATAGGAGCATTAGCGCTGTTGAAAAAGCAACAATCCTTTAAGCTGGGTGCTGCTTTTACCGATTTTAATGTCAATAGCTTTTGGGTTCATCCAGCCATCGATTATTATTTTGTTGGCCATGAATCCCTTAAAGAGCAATTGATTTATAAATATCAGGTCCCTGAGGAAAAGGTCTATGTTACCGGGATTCCTATTGACCCACTTTTTGCAAGTAAAGGAGCAAAAATAAAGCAACAAAGGAAACGGAATCCTTTTTCCATCTTAATTATGGGTGGTGGCTTAGGTCTAGGTGGAATTCAAGAGATTGTAGAAACTTTATCGAATGTAAAAATAGGAGTTCCTTTTTCCCTTAAAGTAATTACAGGAACCAATCAAAAATTATATGACCAACTCCACAAAATTAAGCATCAGTTTTCTTTTCCAGTGGAGGTTTATCACTATGTAGAGGATGTACAATCATTGATGGCAAACAGTCAGTTGATTATCACTAAAGCAGGAGGCTTAACTACCTCTGAGGCAATGTCTATTCCTTTACCCATTCTTCTCTATCGTCCACTACCAGGGCAGGAGGAAAAGAATACCCGATTTTTAATTAAAAACCATGCTGCCATTCTAACCAATACACCGGAGATGATAAGCTATTGGGTAAAGTATCTTTATGACCATCCACGCCTTTATGATAAGCTTAAGGCTCACGGCAAGAAAATAGGGAAGCCCAATGCTTCATTAACTATTGCTCAAGTTATTGAAAAGGAAGCCAAGCTTCATTATCTTCAAACAGATTATATGGAGAAAGCCAATCAAGGGTTTTAAAAGAAGTAGATAAGATTAAAAAAGAAAAAGAGGTAAAAAAATAGGAAAAGGCTGTAGTTAAAATTGCCTTTTCCTAATTCTATTTTTATACTTGGGGACAAGCCAAGTTTTTCTTATGAAAGGGTATGAAGTGTTATCTCTGGTTTAGAGCGTAAACGAATATTGATTCCTGTTTGCCCAAGCCCTTCACTAATATAAAAAGGCTTTTTATGATGAAAATGAAGACCTTTAATCACATTTCGGCGGGCTAGCTTACCCATCTTCACTAGATGGTAAGCCTTTGGATAATGAATTTGGCCTCCATGGAAATGGCCAGATAACAGATAATCAAAATGATATTCATCCATTTTTAGAACCAAATTCGGGTCATGGGTTAGCACAAGATTAATTCCATCCTTGATCCCGTGATAAGACTTTTCAACATCGCTTCTTTTCGTATGATTATCATCGATGCCAATGATATTAATTAGTTGCCCATCGACATTTAAAGAACGGTTTTCATTGATGAGAACATGGACTCCTGCGTTTTCCATCACCATTTTTAAGCTATCAATATGCTGCTTAATTACATAATCATGATTACCAAAAACAGCATAGATTCCGTATTTTGCATCTAGCTTTTTTAAAACATGCAGATAATCTAGGAATTTATCGATACTACGTACTCGATCTAAATAATCTCCAGTTAAGGCAATCAAATCAATAGATTTATCCTTCAATTGATCATAAAGCTGGTCTGGGGTTACAGAGATGTTTTCCATGTGTAGGTCAGATAAATGTAAGACATGAAGAGGAGTTTTTGCTTTATTGTTATCTATTTTAATATCAATATGAGTAAATTCCGGAGCAAAAGTATTTTTGTGTGCGATATAAAACAAAACAGATAATATCGCAACCAAAATGCCAATAATCCATATCATTATATATCACCTTCTCCCATAATAGTCACAAGTATTATGTTAACAAGTGATATATACTATTGTATATACTAAAAATATGGAAACAGCATTAATTTCCGAAAAATAACAAAAGAGGTCAAAACCAACAAAAGGGGCCAGGCACCTTTTGTTATAAATTACCAAAAGGTGCCTGGCCCCATTTAAAAAGCTGGGCAGGCTGGGATCGAACCAGCGTATCACGGAGTCAAAGTCCGTTGCCTTTCCACTTGGCTACAGCCCATCATTGTAGCTACAATAATAGAGTTTGTTATTTTACTGATTGTTATGCAAAAAAACTTATTGGATAGTATTACCGTCTAAAACAAAATATAATAGCAATAATTAATATTAAGCGTTAGTTGTGAGGTGTTTTATTTGGAGCATATTGATTTTTCTTTGACGTCATTATTGATTGTTACGATCTTGTCCTTTATTATTCCGATTCTCATAAAGCGAATCAAAAGGGTCCAAATTCCTGTGGTCGTCGGAGAAATTGTTGCTGGAATGATTATTGGAAAAAGTGGTTTTGATTTTATCGTAATGGATGAAAATTTGAATTTCATCATGTTTTTTGGTCTTGCATATTTAATGTTTGCATCCGGCTTAGAAATTGATTTTCAGGTTCTTTTTGACCAGGATAAAAACTCATCGGAAGCAGAAAATAAAAGCTTCCTTCAAAAGTATCTCAAAAATCCGGTCGTATTTTCCATTATTATCTTATTGTTCACCTTAGCTTTTGCCTACATAGTTTCTCTGTTTCTTGCAGAGACAGGAATCATAAAAGATCCTTTATTAATGGCTCTGATTATTGGTACTACCTCATTGGGAGTAGTTGTACCTATTTTAAAGGAAAAAGGCATTGCGGCAAGTTCATTAGGGCAATACATAATTACCGGCGCAGTGATGGCAGATTTTGTAACCATGCTCTTGATTTCTGTTGCTGTTTCCCTTTTTAAAGGTGGATTTAGTGCGGAGGTATTTTTAATCTTCGGCTTACTTTTTTTAGTCTTCGTATTTTATCGAATTAGTCTTCATTTTCAACAGCTTCCCCTTATCCAAAATCTAGCTCATGGGACAACACAAATTGGGATTCGTGGTTCCTTTGCATTAATTCTCATTTTTCTTGTATTAGCGGAAAGTATTGGTGTGGAGTTAATTTTAGGTGCATTTTTAGCTGGAACGATTGTCTCCCTTGTAAGTCAAAATCAACGTGAGGAGATCTATCATAAGCTAGATGCGATTGGTTTCGGATTTTTGATTCCGATCTTTTTTATCCTTGTGGGAGTAACCTTTGATATTAAACAATTATTTAATAATCCAGAAGCGTTGGTATTTGTTCCAATATTATTGTTTATCGTCTATTTGGTGAAAGGAATCCCTGCTTTATTATTAAAGCTATTCTTTCCATGGAGAGAGACGATGGGTGGAGCCATCCTATTAACCACTCAGATGAGTGTCACCATCGCAGCAGCAGCAGTAGGACTTCAAGTAGGAGCGATTAGCCCTGAGGTGAATGCCGCAATTATCTTAGTCGCGATTTTGACCAGTATCATTTCACCCATTCTCTTTGGCAAAATTATCCCTGACCGACAGGAGGAAAAAGAGGAAGAGAAAAACGTGGTGATCATAGGAACTACCAAAGAAGCAGTTCTTCTTGCACGTCGATTAATAAGTGTGGGCATTCATGTCATGATAATTGAATCTAAGCGGGAAAAGGTAGAGGATTATCTAATGACAGGAATAGAAATAGCTTGGGGAGATGCCACGAACAAAGATTTATTAGAGGAGCTAGAGATAACTCAAGCCCAAGCCGTGATAATAGCAACAGGAAGTGATGAGAAGAATCACGAGATAGCAACACTTATTGCAGAAGAATTTGCATATGAAAAGGGGATTGCTTTAATTAGTGATCCAAATGTGATTGAGAAATCCCGAGAAAAAAATCAATTTAGAGTGGTTAATCCCAATATTTCTGTTGTTAGTTTATTAGAAAATATGATTCGTCATCCAATCACCGCAGATATATTAGAGGATAAGAGAGATTTACACATGGAGGAAGTCGAAGTAACTAGCAAGAAGTTGATTGGTAAAATGCTCCGTCATGCTAATATTTCTGGGGAAATACTGATTTTCTCTATTTATAGAGAAGGGGAGACCTTACTTCCACATGGAGATACAGTATTTCAAAAAGGAGATATTCTGCTTGTTCTTGGAACCAGTCAATCGGTTCAAAATTTTCAAAGATATGCTGCTGTATAAAAGATAGAAAAGGTTAAGGTAATTAAATAAATCCTAATTAAAATGGCATGTCGAACAAATTTCGCGACATGCCATTACTATTATTCTAAATATAAGAACCAGTTTCCACTTTACCTGTCCATTGTTGCATTCCACCAACCATGTTTTTCGGGTTAGAGAAGCCAAGCTCTAGCATTAGTTCGGTTGCTACCCCACTACGATTTCCTCTTCGGCAAACGATAATATATTCCAGGCTTTTATCCAACGTCTCGAGATAATTGGGTAAAGAATTTAGAGGGATAAGAGTCACACCAGGAATATGGCCTTCCTCATACTCATCTAGTTCTCGGACATCGATTAAGAGTAATTTTTCGTTATTCATAAGTCTTTGCTTCACTTCATCAGGTTGAATTTCTGGAATCTCTGGAATTTCAGAAGTCATATTGTTCACTCCTTTTACAAATATTCATTATTCCTATTATATCATTAATTGCCTGTCCAATTTACGACAAGTTGAAGGAGAAAAGAGGAATTATATCAAAAGTAATCAAAACAACTGATTTGAATAAATTTAATAAAATTTTTTCTGCTTATTTGTATACATAATGTCTTATGCTTTGTTATATACGTGAAGGTTATTATATAATAACATCGTTTAGCTTTTCCAAAGTCGACTTGGAAGAAGTATGAAGGTGGTGAATTATGGCTAATGAAACACTAGAGGATCTTCTAATAGAAGAAGCCAAAGTAGTTTTTAAATATCTAGTGAAAATGGGAGCAAGTAAAGAGGATGCAGAAGATATTATTCAGGATACCCTTTTTAAAACTATAGAAAATATCGATGGTATTGATGAGAATAAGATAAGGGCTTGGCTGTTTAAAGTAGCCATAAATCGCTATTACAATCTTTATAAAAAAAATAAAAGAGTAAGTCCAATTGCTACGGAAAAAGTTGAAGAGCTAGTTGAACCATTAAAAGGTCCCGAGGAGCAATATATGACTCAAGAGAAAGTAAAAGGTATCTATCTAGTCTTAGAACAGTTAAAGCCAGCATATCGAAACTTAATTATTTTCAAATATTTAATGGAATTATCCTATAAAGAAATTGCAAGCATAATGGAACTAAACGAAGAAAAAGTTAAAGTCTATTTATATCGAGCAAGGAACAAATTCAAAGAAATTTGGGAGGGACAACAATTTGAATAATGATAACAAAAATAAGAACAAGAATGAACAGAAAATAAATCACCCAATCTTGGATGATGAAAAAGATTTGGACCGTTTTTTTGATAATGTAAAAGAGACAAAATTAAAGAAGACGATAACAAAAGCAAAGCGTCGTTCAATTATCCGGAATATCATGATTAGTGTGTTAGTGGTTGCAGTATTGCTAATTGGCGGTTCTATTGCTAATAACGAGCTAAATTACCGATTAGAAGGACCAATACAAATTGCTGTCGATAATTTTAATAAAATATCTGCACCGAACAAATATATTGGCCAAGTAAAGAGATATCATGGCTTCTTAGGTGGAAAAAATGAATATACCACCTACAAATTAATTGAAGGTAAAGTAGTTTATACAGGGGAAGGTACCTATAGTTATGGGATATTACAAAACGATTACGGTAGCTGGATTGGAATGGAATCTCCTTTAATACTTGGTTCTAGCTTTGGTATCGATGATTTAAAATTGCAAAGATTTAATGAACTTGGACAAAAAGAAATGGTGTTCTTTTATCCATTCATTAACTATTCCGAGTATAAAAATGATTTACAAATACTAGATCAATTAGAAGAAAATAAAATCATGGAAATGGCTTTATCCTTTGACAAAGCCTATAGCATGGATCAGGTGAAAAAGATGATTCCAGGTAATGTGACCTTAGCCTGGTACTGGATTGATGATATGAATGATCAAGAAAAAGAAGAAAAACAGCCTCGTAAGGAGGAATCAACGAATCCAAATGGGGGGGAAGAAATCATAGAGATGCCAGCTAGAATTGTCTCTGAACAAAGAGCCTATGGCATCAAAGCACTCAATGAAAATGGGGAACCACTTGAAGAGCCTGAACAAGAGTTTTTCTGGGCATTAAAAAATGGGAAGGAATATGACACTAGATATAAAGGAGAGTTTGAGCGGGTATATCATCATGTTGTAGGCGAAGATGGTCAACTTGCAAAAGAGGACATTAAGGTATTTGGAGTTGTAGTTACAGGAGATAGAGAGAGCTTAAAGTCGCTTAGTAAATTACCGTTTATTAAGGCATCTTCGATGGGAGTTATAGTGGATAGATATTAAATATTCAATATTAATAAAAAAGAAAAAAATAGAAATCGAAGTATATCTTTGATTTCTATTTTTAATGCACAAAAAAATAAAAATATTTTAAATATTCTGAAAAAATAAGAAGGAAATTGTAAAAACGTGTCGTATTTAGTAACTTACCTCCTATAAATTTTTAAAAAACAGTAAAAAAATAGGGATAAAGGACTGATGTTAATGTATGAGTGATATTCCAGAATATCTGAATCATTTACTATTATTTTGTTTTTCGTCTGATGTAAGTGATATTCATTTTGAACCACATAAGAAAAAAGGAGTGGTTCGTATACGTAAGGATGGGTACCTATCAATTTATGAAGAAATTCCCATCGAAAGATTTCAATCTATAATAAATCGAATTAAAATTTTAGCTAATATTAACCCGGGTGAAAAAAGGATTCCTCAAGATAGTTCTATTCGTTTTGAAGATGAGGAAAACAATCAAAATATCGATCTTAGAATTTCAACTTTATTAACAATTAATGGTGAAAAATTAGTGATTAGATTACTTAGAAAAGAACCGAGATTTAAAAAAATTGAAGAATTAGGAATGAATCCAAAAATTATTCATCACTTTAAAAAGCGCCTTGCTCAAACCAACGGATTAATTATTGTCTCCGGGCCAACTAGTTCTGGTAAAACTACTACTCTATACGCCGCATTACAATTCCTTAATAAAATCGATAGAAATATTACGACGTTAGAAGATCCTGTAGAATATAAAATTGAAGGAATCAATCAGGTTCAAGTATATCCACAAGTAGGATTAGACTTCGCTACTGGATTAAGATCTATTTTAAGACAAGATCCAAATGTGATTATGATTGGTGAGATTAGAGATAAGGAAACTGCTAATATTGCAGTACAAGCTGCTTTGACCGGACATTTAATATTAACTTCCTTACATACCAATGATGCTGCTAGTGCTATCACAAGGCTTTTAGATATGGGGATAGAGCCATATTTAATCGCTTCTTCTGTGCAAATGATTTTATCACAAAGGCTAGTGCGGAAAAAATGTACATGTAATCGTCTTACTACATGTACAAAATGCAATGGTATTGGTTATCACGGCCGTTTTGCGGTTTATGAGCTTCTGGAGATGGATCAGAATCTCCATCAATCAATTTTAAGTCGAGCTAGTGTACACTCAATTAGGGCAAAAATGAAGGAATACCATTATCCTTCTATGCGAGAAGAGTTAATGATTAAAGTGAAGGAGGGGACAACTACGATGGAAGAATTCCATCGTGTGATGATTGATGAAGAAGAGATGGTTATTTACGAGAGCTAGATGGAAAGATCGATTTCTCGCGGAATTTAGTAGATTGTTACGATTACAAATAGAAAGTGGAATAATTATTACCTATGGATTAAAACTAATGAAGGAGGTGTTGCCAAGAAAATTATGGCCGAATATTGATTTGATCATCTATCACTTAGAACAAGGTTCATCACTTGAAATTGCTTTAACCCATGGGAATCTTCCTAAACTATGTATTACGATGGTAAGTATTGGTGAAAGTCATGGAAATTTAGCGAAGACCTTTGAACAATGTGAATGGTTTTATGATCAAAGGGCCGAATTAAAAAAAATTATAAAGTCAACATCTGCTTATCCTCTTCTGTTAATACTTTTGGTTATCCTACTGATGATATTTCTTACAACAATTCTACTTCCTCAGTTTATACTTCTGTATCAAACCACACAAATTGAACTTCCAACAATGACAAAATTTTTACTGACTAGTCATCTACATTTAATAAAATTTTATAAAGTGTATCTACTACTATTGGGATTATTCACTATTTTTATTTACTGGATTCTTAAAACGTATTATAGCAAAAAGCGGTGGTATCGTTATTTATTGAAGTTACCAATAGTGAATAATTACTTGCTGAAAAAATATTCTTACACAGTTAGCTTTTATCTAAGTTTATTTATTAACAACGGTTTGTTTCTTTTAAAAGGGTTAGAGCTATTAAGCAAACATCCAGATGTCGCTATTAAGGATGCAAGTAATGAAATAATGAAATCCGTCCTAAATGGAAATACACTAACTGAATCATTAAAGATGACAAATATTTTTTTACCCTCATTTATTGAAATGACACTTCTATACGAAAAAACAGGAACTCTTGAAAAGGGTTTAGCACATTATTCCCTGCATTTGCAGAAGCAAATAGAATCAGAAATGAAACAAAAATTAAAATGGCTTGAACCAATATTTTTATTGATTGTAGGTGCGATATTGTTATTTGTTCTTTATGCTTTATTTTTACCTATTTTCACCCTTATTTCTGCAATATGAAGGAGGATTACTTTTGAAACAATTAAAACTAAATCAAAAGAAAAAAAAAGAACAAGGCTTCACTTTAGTGGAACTATTAATTGTGCTTTTTATCATTGGGGTTTTAATGTCAATTGTTGTACCTAATATTAGAGCAGCAGGTGAAAAGGCTCAGTCAAGAGCTTGTTTAGCAAACCAAAAACTGATTCATGTTCAAATGGAAAATTACTACTTAGAAAATGGAGAATATCCACCAGATTCAGATGAGTTAACTGGCTCAACAGAGGGTGATTTTTTATATGTACTATACGAAGAAAATTATTTAGACAGTATTCCAAGCTGTCCGGTGATAAGCGGAAAATATGATTATGAAATAGACGCGATTACAGGAAAGTTGAGAATTGGGTGTATACATCATAATCCTTTAAATGCCGCAGAATCTTCAGAGTAATATTAAAAATCATTAGGAAGGATGATAGCTTGTATGAAAAACGAAAAGGGCGTCAGCTTGGTTGAAGTATTATTAGTACTCTTTATTCTTACTATCATAATGTCTATTGTTATCCCTAATTTTTGGTCCATGTCTGAACACTATTTAATGGAAGGTTGGATTCAACAATTTATTATTACATATTATTGGTCACAACAGCAGGCAATTTATCAAGATCAATGGGTCGAAATAATATTATATCCTTCACTGAATCTTTATGTTGTGAAGAATGGAGAAGGAATTTTAAAAAAAATTACTTATAATAAGGGCATTCGCATTACTAATACTTTAAACAATAACCGTATTCGATTTAATGCTAATGGAAATCTAGCTCTTCAAAATGGCACGATCACTATAAAAACCAAAAATAAAGTAAGACAAATAGTCATTCAGATGTATACCGGGCAAATATATGCAACATGATCAAAAGGGGTTTATTTTATTTGAAAGTCTTATTGTCTTATTTGTGTTTACTATCGTGATTTTAAGCTATTTTGTTATTTATTCCCACATTATGAACCAGCGAGCAGACAGATCAGAATTTTTTCAGGCTTTTCTATTAGCTCGTTCTGAATTAGAGAACGCAACATTAGAATGTGAGCCAGCTTTTGTAACGAAATCCATATATTCTGTTTATGTGGATTTAACCTCCTATGATGAACATATTCAGGAAGTACAAGTATCAGTTCAATGGGAAGGGAGAAACGGAGAATTAAAGAATATCAAGCTAAAAAAACTAGTGCTTTTATCAGGGGACGAAATAACTCATGGTCAAATAAAGGATTTACTTATGTTGAATTAATGATTGCGTTAACGGTTATTATCTTTGTGAGTACCATCTTTATTGATATTTTACTTATTACCAATAAGGAAAAACAGAAACAACAGGAATTACAGATATTAGAACATTCTTATATTATTGGATACTATTATTTGCGATCACAAATTATCAATGCTGATTCCTTATTAGGAGGAGGACAACTTCTTGTAATTAAACAGGGGTTTTCCTCACAAGAAATACGAAAGTATGGTGATAAAGTTAATCGTTATATTGAAAATAATCCAGGTGTTATTAATGTTTTTCAGTTTGTGGAACACATCAATTTTGAAATTTTACCACAACAGATGGGAATTAGGATGTATGGAAAATTAAAGAAAGGAGGATCAACATTGGATTTTGATGAGGTAATATTAAGAAAAAAGAATGAAAATGATCGGTAATCAAGAAGGAAACGTATTATTATTGTTTTTGATTGGGATATTTATCTTCGTATTCTTGGTAATTGAGATTATGTATCAGGATGTGCTTTGGATGGAAAACCAAATTTCACTAGAAAATGAAGAATATCTAAATAATCTACTAGAATCTGGATATACTTTAGCCGTTGCTGAATTGTATCAAATAGACACAGAAACTATTAAGGATATAGAGGTAAAAACGATTCATTATGATAATATTACTTACAAACTAGAATATATATCATCTACAACAGAAGATGGTATAATGGATATCATCGTTAGCATGCCGTATTTGACCAAAAAATATCTTAAGATCAAATTTGATTATTTCAATCGATCCATTATTTTGTGGGAGGAGCTATTTTCGTCATGAATAAACCAATTAAACATGTAATTTTAATCGGTTTTATGGGTACTGGTAAAAGTACTGTCGGAAAAGCGCTAGCTAAGAATTTACGAGTATCGTTTGTGGACACAGATCAAGCCGTAGAATCGTATGAAGGGGTGCCCATATCTGAAATATTTGCAACAGAAGGGGAGCCATACTTTCGTAAGGTAGAATCAAAGGTCTTAGAGCAGGTTCTCGATTATTCAGATACACAACAAGTGATTGCAACAGGTGGTGGCATTATTTTAGCTGAGAAAAATCGCCAGCTGTTAGATGACCATCATGTTTTTTTGCTGCAAGCTAGTATTGGTGAGATTTTATCGAGGATAAAGAAGGAACAGCATCAACGGCCACTCTTAGGAAAAGAGGAAGAGATTCAAGAAAGAATCACCAATTTGTTAACACAACGAAATGCCTTATATGAGTATTCAGCCGATTATATTGTAAATACAGATCAGAAAACCGTCGAAACCATTGTTGGAGAAATTAAAGATTATCTAGGTGTTTTAATCTAAATATCATTGTAAATATTCATTGTCCCTCTTATAAAATGGCTACTTTTTGTAGATACTGAGAATGGAAGGGGGATAATGATGAAAACTAATGATTTAGTTAAATACCTTACTGTACAAGTCGTATCAAGAATTGATCAGCCGAAAAAAGGCCCAAGGGTAAAGGAGCGAGATGATAATTTTTCTACTCGATGGTTCGGACTCATTCCACTTTCACTTCGCTTGCTCCGTAAACAGCTAAGAAAACATTAAAATATACGTTTTCTGCTATCCTAGTATAGTTCATTTTCCTCTTGCTCATATTAAATATGAGAGGGGGTGTAATCATTGCAACGTGTCGCAGTTGAACCAACACTTTCACAAGTGAAACAATATCTTCAAGCACAAGGTTTAGATGTAACTGATTTAAATCAGCAAGCAACCAATGCAGATGTGTATGTAATATCTGGTCAAGATAAAGACGTTTTAGGAATGCAAGACACAACAACCAAAGCTTCTGTTATTAATGCAGCAGGTTTATCCGCCGAAGAAGTATATCAGGCGCTAAACAATTTAAATCAACTATAAATAATGATAAAAAGAGCAATGACAGCCATTGCTCTTTTATTTTTGTACAATTACTCCATATTGTAGAAGGTCTTCATAAAGAATATATCGATTCATATCAAGAATTTCATCATAAATAGACAAATATAAGTAATTATCCCATTGCTGAAAGCCTGTGATTGGGTAGGCAAAGGTTACCAGTCCATCCATTTTGGTGCCAGTTACCATTAACACCTGTTCCTTTTTGATCGCTGCGATTGTTTCTTCCTTAGATAAGCTTAACTTAGGCGTAGGAACAAGCCAAGACAAGTCGGAATTAGGATTAAAGATTGCACCACTAATAATTTGATAGGAGTCTGTACTTCTCTCTTTAAAGGTGTAATAGGAATTGGTTACCTCTATTGCTTTTTGCTTTATAGGTTCTAGGCTTTTTTTAAGATCTGGAAGCCATTCTCCACTAGAGCCATCCATATAAACTGTTTCTGAACCATAGTTAAACTCCCAAAAGCTTTCTAAAGGGCTAATATATTGAAAGCCATCAGGCTCGTGTTTTTTAATATCCTGATCAAAGATAATGGAAGTTTGATAAGGAATGCTTGTACCATAGCCGAATTCAATCATTTGTTCTTGCTCATCTTGCTTGGAAAGTACGATATAGCCTTGTTGAAGGCCATCTCTAAAAGTGATTAGTTGATGAGTTTGGCTTAATTCTTGAACTGATACCTGACTAATCTGGGAAAATTGATGTCCGATATCACTTCCTTGAAAAATGGTTGTAATCATTTTCTCGGGTGTGATGGGAATAGGGTTATCCACCTGACTATATCCTACCTGCTGATGAACAAAAAAGAGCAACAGGGAGGTCAAAATTAATAAACCAAATTGTTTTGTTTTTAAATGGGTATAGATTATTTCTAACATCATATCACCTCTAGAACCTATAATAAGTAGAAAAGTCTGCAATGTCTGTTGCTTTCTGTCGGACATTTCTTAGCTTTTTATAGAAAGTTTTATCGAACAAAAAAGAAAAAAAGAGAAAAGATTGTAAAAAATCCTTTCTCCTTTCAGTGTATGAGCCAGTTATTGCAGATATTCGACATTGTTTGTTTTAATTTCATTTAAGTAAAAAATCCCGAAATTAATAGGCATTACTTTCACTCTTGGACTATACTGCCATTTGATTTCCTCGATTCGTCTTTCTTTTTCGACAGCCTTTTCTTCAATGTCGTTATCTTGTTTATTTTTTTCTTCATCAAAACCTTCATCTGATTTTTCGTGTGGTAGACTTTGATAATAATTTTCGATTTGCTCAAGCTCTTCTTGAAGGCGTGCTTCTGCCTCGATGGCCCAATGAAAGTCCTGTTTGTTGATTTCATGCAAGACCCACTCCTCTAGTTGAAGAGCTGCCTCTCGAACCGAGAGAAATGGCCTTGAAGCCGATACATTAAAGGGCAAAACAGGAGTAAGCTCTATTTTTCTTAAATGATTTAAAAAGTTTTCCTTCATCTCTCCATTGGCCAAATTAATTCCAAGGGAGAGGAGGATATCCTTTTTTTTATCGCTTAGAAACTCAATTTTATAATTGATCCCAAGCCATGGATGGAGAGTTTGAATCGGGCCTTTTATCTGTGGCTGCTGATGTTGTCTATACTTAGGTATGGGATTAATCGGTACTTGATATAGACGCACGATTCTTCCTCGTTTTTTGGTTGAGTGAAAAATTTGCTGTAGCCTTCTCGACCCAAAATGAATTTCTTCTCCTCGAATATCTGTTGGTGCTTTTTCTGAGTCGAAAATTAAATTCATGGTCATTGTTTCTGGCTCGGTCCCGGTTCGTTCCACAAAGGTCCAATAATAAGGGCGATTGGTTAAATCTTTATCTACGTCAACAGAAAGCTTTACCTGTAGATAAGCAGGATGCTTCTCTATAAAATGACATTGATGAATGTCAAGGTAATTCTCTACAAAGTTTCTTACCCACTCAGTATTCATAAATCGTCATTCACTCCAATGTCTTAGATTAGGTTGTTGCTTGTTGTATCTTTGAGCCTAAATCTGCAAGACGTTCTTTCACGGTTCCTTTATCTTCGGTTTCTACCATAATATCCATAATACTAGCTTCAATATTTTTAATTTGTAGCTTTTCTAAAATAGTATCTAAGGATCCAATGACATTCTCAAACATATTAATTTTTTCATGGAGCAGATAAAGGATATGTTCTTCAATCGTATCATTGGTGGATAAATTATAGATATTAACATCTCTTGTTTGGCCAAGGCGATGAACACGGCCAATTCGTTGCTCTACTCTCATTGGGTTCCAAGGCATATCATAGTTGATGATGTGATTACAAAACTGCAGGTTAATCCCTTCGCCACCAGCCTCCGTGGCCACTAGCACCTGAGCTTTTCGTTGGAATAGCTCCATCATCCAATCCTTTTTCCCACGGTTAAACCCACCACGATAAGGGACAGCTTTAATTCCTTGTTCTTCGAGCTTGCTCATAATAAATTCTTGAGAGGCACGGTATTCCGTAAAAATAATCACTTTATCGTTAATCTCTTTTATGAGGTTAATTACCTTTTCAATTTTAGATTGTGTTTCTACTTGCTTTGCAATCTGAACTAGCCGCAGTATTTCATTTTTCATTTCTTCATTTCCACCGGATTTTTTAAACATATTAATCAAGGTGATAAATGCGGCATCCCTACTACTGCAAATCTCTCGTTGTAGGGTAATCAGGGCTAGCTTATTCTGAATATTACCGCTTGCTTGGCTATAATATCCCCTTACGAAATTAGAAATTTCATTATATAATGTACGCTCCTCTGGTCTTAATTCCAGTGGAATGGTATTGACAATTCGTTTTGGGAATTCAATCTCAATGTTTTCATCGCTTCGTTTATTGCGAATCATCACTTTTTCAATTTCTTTTCGTAGCATATCCTTATTTTTCGGGCTTCGTTTGTCTTGCATATGCTCTTTTTGAAAATGATGGAACCGTCCAAATTGGCCGGGTTTTAATAACGTGACTAGATTAAAGAGCTCAATCATATCATTTTGAATAGGGGTTGCCGTTAATAGTAAGGTATACTTCTTCTTAATTTTATTGATAAACTCCCAGTTTTTTGTTCGTTTGTTTTTAAGCTTATGTGCTTCATCCACAATCAACATGTCATAGTGGTTATTCATCACATGTTCACGGTGAGGAGGCCGTTTTGCTGTATCCATTGAAGCGACAATAATATCATAGCTATCCCACATATATTCTTTTTTTTGTGCCACTGCCGGAATATCGAATTTCTGGTTTAACTCTCTCGTCCATTGAAGAACGAGTGATGCAGGGACAAGAATTAATGCCTTTTTAAT
Source organism: Caryophanales bacterium UBA6259 (assembly GCA_002441135.1). Taxonomy (GTDB): domain Bacteria; phylum Bacillota; class Bacilli; order Tepidibacillales; family Tepidibacillaceae; genus UBA6259. The sequence goes on from DJVJ01000028.1 coordinate 41,574, forward strand.
CAATCCTCTTACTAGATATTCCTTTAAAATTAAGCCAGCCTCAATAGTTTTTCCTAAACCAACCTCATCTGCTAAAATGGCACGACCATGCATCTCATTCAATACTTTTTTTGCTGTTTCAATTTGATGACTAAAAGGCTCTACTTTGGTCAGATGAGCAAGTGCTTGAAGCTGATTAAAATCGGTTACTTGTAAGGCTTCCTCTGCTTGATGGGAAAGCTTAAATACTTCCCATGAATCCCATGGCCCATCATGATGTATGGAGTTTTGCAAATCAGTAATCCATTGCTGATCAAAATAGATGGGAACCTTTTGAACTCCGAGATCAAAGGAATATATCTTATCCTGAGCGTTATTCATGGGGAAATCTCCTTTTTCTATAAAAAAATTCATGTATAATTTAGTATGGATTGAATATCCATCTTTTATGACAAATAATCTGCAAAAGAATGATAAAAAGCTATCATGAAAACGTTTTACTTGTTATAATAGGGGAGAAAAATAGATTATTTTTACAATTACATATAAGGCAGAGGAAGGAATAGGGAGAGACTACAAAGATTGTGTATTGTAGCGCCGAAGGAGCAAGCCCGAAAAAAGGTGAATCTCTCAGGCAAATGTACGTATTCTGGATGCAACTCTGGAGAGAGTCTGAATAATTGGACCGCCAAAGGGGAAACTTAGTTTTAAGGTAACTCTCAGGCAAAAAGGACAGAGCAAAGTAGAAATTTTCTATTTTGCTGTGCCCTTTTTCTTTTTTCATCATGAATTACTAAGTAAAAAGAAATTTTTAAATATTAAAGTTGGAGGTGGTTGTATGTCGCAAGCATTAAAAAGAACCCCACTTTTTCCACTCTATGAGAAGTATGGCGCAAAGATCATAGATTTTGGAGGATGGGAGCTGCCTGTACAATTTACAAGCATTCTAGATGAACATAAGGCAGTAAGAGAAAGAGCAGGTTTATTTGATGTTTCCCACATGGGGGAAGTGGATGTCAAAGGAAAGGATGCTCTTGCTTATATTCAAAAATTAGTGACCAATGACGTAGCCAAGCTCGTGGACGGGAAAGCATTATACAGCCCAATGTGTTATCCAGATGGTGGAACCGTTGATGACCTATTGGTCTACCGCTATAATGAAGAGCATTACCTCATTGTAATCAACGCAGCTAATATTGATAAGGACGTTGAATGGATGAAGCAAAACCTTGAGGGTGAGGTTACCTTAGAGAATATTTCTCCTCAAGTATCACAGCTTGCATTACAAGGACCACTTGCAGAAAAGGTATTGCAAAAGCTGACCGATACCGATTTATCCGAAATTGCTTTCTTTCATTTTAAAACCGATGTAAACTTAAATGGGATAAAAGGCTTGGTATCTAGAACTGGTTATACTGGAGAAGATGGCTTCGAAATTTATTTATCCAATGAAGACGCGCCAAAACTTTGGGATATAATATTAGAAGCTGGTAAAGACGAAGAGGTACTTCCTTGTGGTTTAGGGGCAAGAGATACCTTGCGTTTTGAAGCAAAGCTGCCTTTATATGGACAAGAATTATCAAAAGATATTTCTCCTATTGAAGCAGGCATAGGTTTTTTTGTAAAATTGGATAAGGGTGACTTCATTGGCCGGGATGCGTTAGCTCTTCAAAAAGCAAACGGCGCACCTAGAAAGCTAGTTGGTATTGAAATGATTGAAAGAGGTATTCCTCGTACTCATTATCCTGTTTACATAGGAGAGGAGCTTATCGGTGAAGTAACTACTGGTACTCAATCTCCAACTCTAAAAAAGAATTTAGGGTTAGCTTTGATTAAATCAGAGCATGCAGCAATTGGAACAGAAGTATGGGTTGAAATTCGAAATAAAAAGGTAAAAGCAGAAGTAGTAAAATCTCCTTTTTATAAACGAGGAAACTAAAGCAGATTTTAAAAATTAAAAATGGTGAAGTAAAATTGGGAGGTTAATTAAGATGAGTGAATTAAGAGACGATTTAAAGTACAGCAAAGAGCATGAGTGGGTAGAAGTTTTAGGGGACAACAAAGTAAGAATCGGTATTACTGATTTTGCACAAAACTCTTTAGGAGACATTGTTTTCGTAGAAATTCCAGAGGTTGATGACGAAGTTACTGCTGATGAGACTATGGGTTCTGTTGAATCTGTAAAAGCAGTTTCTGATGTATATTGCCCAGTTTCTGGTAAAGTTGTAGAAGTAAATGGAGATCTAGAAGATGCTCCAGAAAAAATTAATGAAGAGCCATATGGTGCAGGTTGGATGGTTGTTGTTGAGTTAAGTGATCCATCTGAATTAGATAAGCTACTTTCTGCACAAGAGTATGACGCTTTTACAAAGGAAGAGGAATAATTCGGTAAAAAAGAGGGGGAAATAAAATGAGTTTCCGATATATCCCAAATACTGTCGAAGATCAACAAAAGATGTTGGCAGAAATTGGGGTTAAATCGGTGGAAGAGCTATTCGCCGATATCCCAGAAGCCATCCGTTTCAAAGGCCAATTACAGATACCAAATGCCATGTCAGAGCAAGAGGTTACCACCTACTTGTCCAAAATGGCAGCTAAAAATATCACTAGCATAGATTATTCTAGTTTTTTAGGTGCAGGAGTATATCATCACTATATTCCTAGCGTTGTGAACCATGTCATTTCTCGTTCAGAATTTTATACAGCATATACACCATATCAGCCTGAAATTAGTCAAGGGGAACTACAGGCGATATTTGAATTTCAAACATTAATTGCTGAGTTAACTGGGATGGAAGCAGCGAACTCTTCAATGTATGACGGTGCGACCTCTTTAGGTGAGGCTGCAGCAATGGCTGCAGGCTCAACCCGTCGTACAAAGATTGTTGTTTCGCGTGCTGTTCATCCAGAAGCAAGAGAAGTACTTAAAACCTATGGAAAAGGACAAAACTTAGAAATTGTCGAAGTAGGTTTGAAAGATGGAAAAACAGACGTTGATGATTTAAATAAGGTATTGGACGACAATACTGCTGCAGTGATTGTCCAATATCCTAACTTCTTTGGGGTTATCGAAGATGTGCAGGCAATCAGTGATCTTGCACATAACAATAAATCCTTATCGATTGTAAGCGCGAATCCAATGTCTTTACCAGTACTAAAAGCACCAGGCTCTTTAGGAGCAGATGTGGTTGTTGGCGATAATCAACCAATGGGCTTACCAGCTAGCTTTGGTGGACCACATGTTGGATTTTTCGCAACCAGCTCTAAGCTGATTCGTAAAATGCCAGGTCGTATTGTAGGTCAAACGGTAGATGATGAAGGAAACCGTGGATTTGTATTAACCTTACAAGCAAGAGAACAGCATATTCGTCGTGAGAAAGCAACTTCGAATATATGCTCTAACCAAGCTTTAATGGCATTAGCTTCAGCTGTATACATGAATGCAATGGGTAAGCAAGGAATTGTTGAGGTTTCTAAGCAAAATCTACAAAAGGCGCATTACGCAAAACAAGCACTTACTTCAATTAATGGAGTAGATGCCGTGTTTGATAGTCCGTTCTTTAATGAATTTGTGATTCAATTGCCAAAATCAGTAGCAGAAATCAATAAGGAGCTATTAACTCAAAACATTATTGGTGGTTATGATTTAAGCAAGGATTACCCTGAAATGCAAAACATGATGCTTGTGGCAGTTACTGAATTGAAGTCCAAAGAAGAAATTGATGTATTTGTTGCAAGATTGGAGGGATTATTATCATGAGAAAAGAAAAAGCCCTCATTTTCGAACTAAGTCAACCAGGAAGAGTTTCCTATAGCTTACCAGCATTAGATATCCCTGAAGTAGAATTAGACCAATTACTACCAAAGGAATATTTAAGAGAGGAAGCACCAGAGTTCCCAGAGGTTTCTGAATTAGATTTGATGCGTCACTATACTGAATTATCCCGTCGCAATCATGGTGTGGATAATGGTTTTTACCCACTTGGATCCTGTACGATGAAATATAATCCAAAGGTAAATGAGGATGTAGCAAGATATACTGGATTTACTCAGATTCATCCTTACCAAAGTGAAGAGACTGTACAAGGCGCATTAGAGTTATTATACAACCTACAAGAAGAGCTTAAAGAAATTACTGGAATGGATCAAGTGTCCTTACAGCCTGCAGCAGGAGCGCATGGTGAATGGACTGGACTGATGATGATTAGAGCATATCATGAGAGTCGCGGTGATCATCAGCGTATTAAGGTAATCGTACCGGATTCTGCCCATGGAACTAATCCTGCATCTGCAACTGTTGCTGGCTTTGAAATCATCACAGTAGCTTCCAATGAGATAGGAAACGTGGATTTAGAAGCATTAAAGAAGGTAGTGGGTAATGATACTGCAGCATTAATGCTAACCAATCCAAATACGGTAGGTTTATTTGAAAAGGATATTGCAGCAATTGCAGAAATCGTTCATGAAGCAGGCGGCCTTCTATATTATGATGGTGCTAATGCCAATGCGATTTTGGGGATTTCAAGACCAGGAGATATGGGATTTGACGTAGTACATTTAAACCTACACAAAACCTTCTCAACACCTCATGGTGGTGGAGGCCCTGGTGCTGGCCCAGTAGGAGTAAAGAAAATATTAGAGCCTTTCTTACCAAAACCAATCGTAGCCAAAAAAGAGGAGACCTATTATCTAAACTACGATATGCCACAATCTATTGGCCGTGTGAAGCCTTATTACGGCAACTTTGGTGTCTTGGTTAGAGCATATACCTATATTCGTTCTATGGGTCCAGATGGTTTAAAATCTGTCTCTGAAAATGCAGTATTAAATGCAAACTATATGATGAGAAGATTACAGCATTATTATCATTTACCATTTGGTCAGCATTGTAAGCATGAATTTGTTTTATCTGGTAAAAAGCAGAAAAAGCTTGGTGTTCGTACCTTAGATATTGCAAAGCGTTTACTTGACTTTGGGTTCCATCCACCAACAATCTACTTCCCATTAATCGTGGAAGAGTGTTTGATGATAGAACCTACAGAAACAGAAAGCAAGGAAACCTTGGATCAATTTATTGATATCTTGATTCAAATTGCAAAAGAAGCAGAAACCGAGCCAGAAAAAGTATTAGAAGCACCACACACTACTGTGGTTGGTCGCTTAGACGAAGTAACGGCAGCAAGAAATCCAATTCTTCGTTATCAAAAATAAGCATAATATTTAGTAGTATTAATGAAAAACGTGCAAACCTTATATTGGTTTCACGTTTTTTTTTGTGTCTAATTTCATATTTGGTATATAATTGTGAAAAGTATTTCTGTATAATCTGTATGTACGGGGAACCTAATACATCAAGATAGCGGTGATTAAAGATTGTTAAAATTGACGGGCGAAAGAATAATTCCTGATCTAATGCAACCAACCAATGGAATGCTGTTAGAGCATATGGCTCGGTATTATTTTGCCCTGCCGTACGTGGAGGGTCGTGTTTTAGATATAGCATGTGGAGCTGGCTATGGTACTTTTATGATGGCTAAAGCACGTAATAAGTCAATTTCAGAGATGGTTGGTGTGGACATAGATAAGGAGACCATTGAATATGCGAACAAACGCTATAACCATCGAAAAGTGAATTATCAGGTAGAGGATGTCTTAGATCCATCATTGCCTGAGAAGCTTGGTCAATTTGATACTATTGTGAGCTTTGAAACGATTGAACATGTACCGGATGAGAAGCCTTTTTTGGAAAATTTATTTAAGATGTTAAAACCGAATGGAACACTAATCATTTCTACACCTTTTGGGCAAGGTAAAGGAAAGCCTACAAGTGAAGCCTTTCATTACCACCAATACACCAGAGAAGAGTTTTTGATGCTCTTTAATCGGTATATGGATGTTGATTTTTATTTTCAACATGGTGTTTCTTTTGAGTATAGTAGTGATGGGTTATTCCCACGCGAAAAAATTAGATACCCACTAGGAGTTGCAGTTTGTAAAAAACAATAAGGAGCGATCATGAAAATGGAATCATACAAAGTGTTGTACTGGAACAAAAACGAAAGGTTTGTTAGAGAAAATATTAACAGTTATATTGTTGAGGCGAATTCTGTACAAGAAGTGAGACAACAGGCAAGCAGTGATATTATTGTAGAACGAGTGGTTAAAGTAACCGAAGCAGATTTGGCCTATGAAAAGAGAAAGTTAGAAAGAAAAGAGGTTGAAATGGAAGAGGAGCATGAGTAATTCATGCTCCCTTTTTTTTGCACTCTTATATTGAAACTAACTCAGAAATTCTTTTTTGGATTTCTGCTTGTATAGCACGTACAATTGGGCCTGGCTCGTGGCCGATTACATGGTCATTAATTTGAATGACAGGCATTGCTTCAACCGTTGTACTACTTATAAAAGCCTCATCAGCTTCTAATACTTCCTTAAAAGTAAAATTCTTTTCCATAAAAGGAATATGTAACTGATTGGCTATGTCTTTGATTACCATTCGAGTAATTCCATTTAGAATAAAATTATCGGCAGGATGAGTGTAAATTTTACCATCCTTTACAATATAAAAATTAGAAGAGCTACCTTCTGTAACAATGTTATCTCTAATTTGAATCGCTTCGTCTGCTTGATGATCGACGGCATACTGTTTTGCCATCACGTTTCCTAACAGATTTAAGCTTTTGATATCGCAACGTAACCAGCGAATATCTTCAATAGTAACCACTTTAATTCCCTTTTCAAGCTTTTCAACAGGTCTAGCAACCTCTTTCGTATACGCTGTTAAAACAGCAGTTGTACCTATAGGATACGCATGATTTCTTGGGGCAGCACCTCTAGTGACTTGGAAATATATAATACCATCTTTAAGCTTGTTCAACTCGATTAATTGTGTTATCTTAGAACTTGTTTCCTCTAAAGACATCGGAAGTTTTAAGTCAATTTCATTTGCGCTTCTTTGGAATCGTACTAGATGTGGTTCCATTTCAAAAGGAACGCCATTATACACTCTTACAACTTCATAAATACCATCTCCAAATTGATATCCACGATCCTCTAAATCAATATGGACATTGTCTCTAGATAGAAATTGATCATTTAATAAGATTGTCATCTTTACCACTCCGTTTTTCTATAGGAAATTGTATAATACTATTAAAGCAATTCTAACACTTTTTTTAGCGAATAGAAGATTGAATTTGATTTTTTTAAAAATCAAGGGAAAATATTAAAAATATTATAAAATGTTACTTTCGAACTAATAACTGTTTTTTTTAATTTTTGTACTAGAACTACCAAATATAGTGTTATATAATGGAAAAGCAACACTACATATGGTGAATACAACAAGAGGTAACATTATCTTTATTAATAAAAACGAATTATGGAGGTTGAAAAATGGCCAAGTTAGAAGGGTTGAGTGAGAAAATATTCCTTGACCGGTATGCCCTAAAGGATGCAAAGAATACAGAGGTACTTGAAGGGGATACTGTTTTAGTCCTAACAAAGGATGATCCAAAATTCCCTAAAAAAGAGGTAGGGGAAGTCATTGAGGTAAACGGAGAAGAATTAGAAATCCGTTTAAGAGATGGACAAGTTGTCACTTCTACTATTGATCAAGTTTCAAGGCCAAGCGAATTAACCCCAGAACAAATGTGGGATCGAGTAGCAAAAGCAATCGCTGCTGTTGAAAAGCCTGAGAAGCAAAAGGAATGGGAAGAAAAGTTCCGCTATGTATTAGATGATTGGAAGCTAGTTCCTGGTGGTCGTATTGCTGCAGGGGCTGGAGCAAGCAATGAGTTAACATTATTTAATTGTTATGTAATCCCATCACCAAAGGACAGTCGTGGCGGTATTATGGATACCTTAAGCCAAATGACAGAGATTATGTCTCGTGGCGGTGGTGTAGGAATCAATATTTCTTCTTTAAGACCAAGAAGAGCCAATGTAAAAGGAGTAAATGGATCCTCCAGTGGTGCTGTATCCTGGGGTGGATTATTTAGTTACACAACTGGATTGATTGAACAAGGTGGAAGTCGTTAACATATCGGCGACTTAATCTCGTGAATTGCTGGAACACTCTAAAGCCTGATCAACCACAACGTGGTTGGCAACAACGAGCGTGATGGTTTGAAAATGATTGGGATAAATAAATGGGCAATCAGCAGCGAAGCATCTTTGGAAACAAAGATGAACGTTCAACGACTATTGAAATTTCCTAAAGTATCCAATATTATCTAAGTAAAACAGCCTAATTAACAGGGTGGTGTTAATAATGGGTGCAATGGAAAAAGTAAATCATAAACCTCGGAGACGTGGTTATGAGGCACGAGACAGGGAAGAATTAATTAATACGATTATAAAGTTACACAACGATGGATTAAGTCAGGTAGATATAGCTAAAAAATTAAAACTTTCACGAGGTACTATCTTAAGATGGAACAAAGAATTAAAATTTTTCCATCCTAGAACACCTGGTGAGGGTGGTAAAATCAAGTCGAAAATTTATGACTATGATGAGAATTATTTTGAGACTATATCTACGCCAAATCAAGCCTACATTATTGGATATATACTTGGGGATGGAACGATACTTGATAGAAAAAAATCAAAAAGATTGGTATTATCTTTAGCCGAACAAGATAAACAACTCTTATATGACATTGCTAATGAATTGAATATGACTGAGGCAATTAAATTTAGAAAAAGAAATGCTCCAAATGAACAAAATAAGTATTCATTGGTGATTAACTCCACTAAGATGTGTAATGATCTTATACAATTAGGTATTGCACCTAAGAAAACAAAAAATGAAGAGTGGATTGAATTTAACAATAATGAATTACAGTGGGCTTTTCTAAGAGGTTTTTTTGATGCTGACGGCCATATAAGAGTATATTTAAAAGATAATTATCTTAAAACCAGAATTGGTTTTACTGGAACTAAAGAAATGCTTGAATCAATATTATCGTTTTTAAAATCCCGCAATATAGGATTAAGAGTAAATTCAATTATCCAAAAAGAAGGTTGTTATGACTTATATATATCAAGTGTAATAGATGCAAAAGAAATTTATACACATTTGTATAAAGACGGAAGCATCAAATTGAATCGTAAATATGAAAAATTTTCTTCTTTGATGATATAGTCTGATCTTATGTGAAAGCATAAGAGGCTGGCAGAAATGACCAACCCCCTCTTTATGAGGAGTAACAATCTGCGAGGAGCATTAATGTTAATGCTAAATGATTGGCATCCAGACCTACTTGAATTTATTACTGTTAAACAAGAAATGGGTTTAATTACGAATGCTAATCTTTCTGTAGCGGTAAGTAATGATTTCATGGAAGCAGTGAAAAATGATTTAGACTGGGATTTAGTTTTCCCAGATTCAAATGATCCTGAATATGACGAGCTTTGGGACGGTAATCTTCAAAAATGGAAAGAGTTAGGGAAACCTGTTAAAGTATATAAAACTGTAAAAGCAAGTGAAATATGGCATACCATAATTACCTCTGCATGGAAGTCAGCAGAACCAGGTATTGTATTTATGGAATATTATAATGACATGTCCAATAGCTGGTATTTTAACCCGATTGTTAGTACAAACCCGTGTGCAGAGCAAGGGTTACCAGCTTGGGGTGTATGTAATTTATCCTCGATTAACTTAGCTAAATTTGTGAATGATGGGGAAGTAGATTGGGACGAGCTAGGAAAAACAGTAGAGTATTCTGTACGTTTCTTAGATAATGTAATTGATGCTACCCCATATCATTTTAAAGAGAATGAAGAAAATCAAATGAATGAACGCCGAATTGGCTTAGGCACAATGGGTCTAGCTGAGATGCTGATTAAGCTTGAGCTTCGTTATGGCAGCCCAGAGGGAATGGAATTTTTAGATAAGCTATATGGCTTTATTGCAAAGCAATCCTATATTGCATCTACTAAGATAGCCGAAGAAAAAGGTTCATTCCCAATGTTTGATACTGAGAAATTCCTACAAAGCAGATTTGTGCAGCAATTTGATGATGAAGTGAAAGAAGCAATCACGGAAAAGGGCATGCGTAATGTTACCGTACTAACACAAGCGCCAACGGGTAGTACTGGAACCATGGTAGGAACCTCTACTGGAATTGAGCCTTATTTCGCATTTGAATATTTGCGCCAAAGTCGTCTTGGCTTGGACAAGCAATATGTACCGATTGCGAAGGATTGGATCAATGAGCATCCTGGTGAAGAGCTACCAGATTATTTTGTTAGCGCAATGGACTTAACTGCCGAAGAGCATATTCGTGTACAAGCTGCCATTCAAAAGTGGGTAGATTCATCTATTAGTAAAACAGCAAATGCTCCTGCAGACTTTACTGTAGAGGATACAAAGCGTTTATATGAGCAGGCATTTGACTTAGGCTGTAAAGGTGTTACAATCTATCGAGATGGTAGTCGTGATGTACAAGTATTATCAACAGAAGATAAAAAGAAAAACGAAACTACAGAAACAGCAATAAATGCAACACCAAAGTATAGAGAAGATGGCAAGGATTATCGCCGTAGACCTAAAAAGCTAACTGGTGCAACTTATAAATTAAATACACCATTAGGTAAAGCATACATTACTGTAAATGATATTAACGGAAATCCGTTTGAGGTTATTGTTAATGTGGGTAAAGCAGGTAGTGATGTATTTGCGATGTCAGAAGGACTTGGCCGAGTTTCTTCCTTATTCCTACGTTTTGGAGAGATTCCAGATGGTAATAAGGCTCGCTTATTAATTAAGCATCTAAAAGGCATTGGTGGTTCTGGAGCAGTTGGATTTGGACCAAACCGTGTAGAATCCATTCCTGATGCAGTTGCTAAAGCATTAGAAATGCATTTAGATGGAGAAAACTCCAATGACTCTGTAGCAGCTGGTCAAGCTACTGAAACATTAAACAAACACAATGACCACGAGGCAATCAACCTAGATGATTTAGAGTTAGGTTTAGAAGAGGCAAATGATTTATATCCAGATGAATTAGACCTTTGCCCAACCTGTGGTTCTGCTTCACTAGTGAATGAAGAGGGTTGTAAGCACTGTCTATCTTGTGGATATACAAGATGTTCATAATCTTTAAGTAATAAAGTTTGATTTACCAAAAAAATATTAAGGCACCTAGAATATAAAACTATTTTAGGTGCCTTTTGAATTAGATCAGTTCAACACCAGCTAGCTTATACTTTTAAAGCTAAGTGGTGTTTTTTTACATTTAATTACTTTTGTTAATTTTCCTCTACGATGAAGATGCTTATATCAGTTTATTAGAAAATTTCGAAAAATTAGAAGGTAAATGGATAAAATATGGTAAAGTATAGGAGAAGTCTTATTCCACTAACGGAGCAGTTTTGTTTAAGAAGGATTTTTACAAATGCAAGTATTGGGGGAAATAAAATGAAAACTCTTATAGATTCATTCTTAGAAGATGAGATTTCTGACCAAGAATACTATGATGGAATTTATGAATTTATCGTTTCCTTTAACATTAGGTGCGGAGAATACGAAGGCAACCGTTTTATTATTAAGAAGATGGACCATATCAATTTTTTTATTTTTGACGAATATGTTTATCCAGAGGATGGACATAGGGAAATTCATAAAACAATTTCAATTTACAAAGATAATTTAATCAACCTAATTAATGATTATGCCAAAAAACAAGGCTTTAAAATAAGGGACTCTTATTAAGTTAACGAGGCAGAAGAGTTGAAGAAGAACAGTTTAGTTTTTAATTCGAATAAGGTAGAAATGAAGTAAAAACAAATTGGTGGTGTTTAAGGTTGGAACCTAAATGGTTAGAATGGGCAAAACAACTTCAATCCATTGCACAGGCAGGATTAACTTATTCAAAAGATGTATATGACTTAGAAAGATTTGAACTAATACGAAATATAAGTGTTGAAATATTGAATCAGCATACAAATTTAGACCATAAAGTTATAAAAGAACTTTTCGCAAACGAAACTGGATATGCAACGCCGAAAGTTGATATTAGGGCTGTTGTATTTAGAGATAATAAAATATTAATGGTAAAAGAAAGAAACGATGGAGGTTGGTCGTTACCTGGAGGTTGGGGGGATATTGGATTAACTCCAGGTGAAGTTACGGTCAAGGAAGTCAAAGAAGAATCGGGGTTTGATGTTAAAGCAATAAAATTGATTGCTGTTCTGGATAAAAAATGTCATTCACATCCACCTTCCCCATTTCACGTTTATAAAATGTTCATTCAGTGTGAAATCATTGGTGGGCAACCAAAAGAAGGTATTGAAACAAGTGAAGTTCAGTTTTTTGCTGTAAATGAATTACCATCCTTATCGATAGCTAGAATTACTGAATCACAAATTAAATTGGTTTTTAAACATCTACATAATTCACAAGAACCTGCCTATTTTGATTGAAATCTGAATTCGAAATGCGCTGGTTTTTCAACTATAGAGGCAGTTTTGTGCAAGAAGATATGGGCTTTTTTTGAAGTGGAAAATAGTCTATTTTGAAGAAGCATCAAGAAAGTAGGTAATTACTTGTGTCAATCGAACTTTTTGAACAATACAGGGATATGAAAATATCTAAAGACCAATTTCTAAATAAACTTGATGGGGAACAAAATTTTAATATTACTGAAAAAGTAGTTGTTTCTTCTCAACATGTGATAAATCTTTTGCTAGCGTTAAAGAATGGCAAAATAACGATAGAACAATTATTAGATTGGGTAAATACTATCTGGTTTAAGGATTGGTTTAAATATAACGAAGAACAGGAAGATTGTATAGCAAGCATAATGAGCGAACTTGAGGAATTAGATGAAGGACATAAGGTTTTGAGTGATGAAATAATAAGTCAATATATCTTTGTCTTAAAGAATAATATTGAGCTATAAGTTAGTTTATTAAACTATCGGGAGCAAGAGTTCAACAAGGAGTTGTCGAATGCGGCAGCTCTTATTGTGTTAAAGGGGGAGGATATTGAATGGAAAATACATTGGTAATGAGAACAGAAGCTTCTTATTCATTAAATTTTTTGGTTTATATCCAAAATATATTTCTAAATCGAAATCAGAATAGGAATGAATTGAAATTCCCTTATATACCAACAAAGTGTGAATTTCGAAAAGACTTTGAAATGCGTTACCGAGAGTTATGGGGTGAAGTAGCGAAGCGAATTTCTGAACATCCAATAAATGATTTAAAAATTTTCACTGAAGAGAAGAACTTATTTTACCAGAGTTTATTTATTGAAAATGATGATACCTTAAATGAATTTAATGAAATATATCAATCTTTTAAAGTGTGGTGGGACAGTTTTGCTGGACGTTTTTCAGTAGAAAGGTCTATTGATGAAAATGGGCAAAAAATTTACGCGAAATTAACGATGTTTATAATAGAAAAAGGAATTAAACCTCAAAAAGAATTGAGTATTAGCTTAATTTATGATGAGTGTTTATTAGTTGACTTTGAACCCTCTTCTTACTTTGCAGTTTTTTCTATAAGAGATTATGTTGTCAACTACAAAGAGTTAAGCCCAAAATTACAGTCAAGCATTTATTAAGCTAATGGGATCAATTGTGATATAAAGAACGAGAAGACCTGCGGTAGTATGTCAA
>DJVJ01000050.1 GCA_002441135.1 Caryophanales bacterium UBA6259
TACAATTATAACTATTTATGAAAATCAGTGTCAAACTGAAAAAAAAAAGCATCAAAGGATGCTATTCTTCTATTCCTTTATATGCATTTAACGTGATCCAATTCATAAAGGTTGTCACCTTTAAAGTTAATATATCATTTACAATTTGATGTAATGGAGGCTGGCCTGCCTGATACTTAGCAGAAATACATTTCCATACCTCTTTTCCTGTGACACTTCCATAGCCCATTAATTGAAATTCTTCTGCTTTACTTTTACATAACTCTTCTATCTGCCTATTTAATTGTGTCTCGTTTAAGAATTCCACTGTGTTATCGCCTCACTTATTCATTTAGCCGGTTCCCTAATAGTATTCGTCATAAACCTTCGTTTTCCTGCTCATTAAAAAACGAGATGACTAATCGTACTCATAATTATTCCGGCAGCCACCACTCCCGAAGCGATTGCCAAAAATGCATAGCTTAACTTTACTTGAAAAAAAGTAGCTAATAACGCCGCAGACCATGCCCCTGTTGTCGGAATAGGTATTGCAGTAAACAAAAAGAGTCCTAGTGCCCCATATTTATCAAGATTTTTCTTCCCTTTTTTGGTTGTTCGTTCATACACCTTGCTATATAAGCTTTGATACCACCTAAATCGAAGTAAAATATTACTTATCGGTTGAAACAAAAAAAGTATCGGTAAGATGGGGATAATGTTACCTATAATACTTATGATTAATACTTCCCAAAATGGCAAACCAAAACCAATTCCAATGGGTATTGCCCCTCTTAACTCTATAAACGGTAGCATACTGATAAACATTAAATACATGATTTTCATAATTTATCTCTCCCACATTTGTCATTAGTCATCCTTTTTTATCATATATCTAGACTAGTCCAAGAAAACGGCCAAGCGCTCTAAAAGGAAGGGATATGTCATGACAAAACAAAATTTTATACAAGGCACAATGATTTTAGTAGTTGCTGGATTAGTAACTCGAGCTTTAGGAACCATTTATCGAATTGTTTTATCTCGATTTATTGGTGCTGAAGCCATCGGTTTATATCAAATGGCATTTCCTACCATGATTATGCTCATTACTATTGTTACCGCTGGTCTGCCTATAGCCGTTTCAAAGCTAGTTGCTGAAGCAGAAGCAAGTAGAGATCAATTAAAGGTGAAAAAAGTTCTATGGTTGGCACTATTTCTCGTTGGTTCTATCGCAATAATTACATCAATTCTTTTTTATTTTTCTATTCCATTCATTAGTAAATATCTATTAACCGATGAACGAGTTTCCTTAAGCTTGTATGCAATTGTTCCTATCATTCCAATTATCTCTATCTCATCCGTATTAAGAGGTTATTATCAAGGAAAACAAAATATGCTACCTTCTGCCACTTCTACAATCATAGAAACTATTTTTAGAATGATCTCTGGAATTGCATTATCATTTTACTTTTTACCCTATGGTCCAGAATATGCTTCTGCAGGAGCCATGATTGGTATGGTTATTGGAGAAATTGCCGGCAATATCATTCTCTTAATTTATTATCATTTTAACAGAAGCAAATCAAATAAAAACTACCAATTCAATTATTTTTCCAATTTTTTTGATAGAGGGATTCGTAAGCAGCTCTCTAGAATTGCAGTACCAGTTACCACCAGCCAAATTATTGGTTCGATTGCTTATTTTATTGAACCTGGAGTTGTTGCTCACAGCCTTGCTATTGCTGGAATCTCAACAGCCATGGCGACTGCACAATACGGTCAACTTGCCGGAATGGCATTATTGGTTACTACTTTCCCGACAGTGGTCACCTATTCTTTATCCGTTTCCTTAGTACCAGCAGTTAGTGAAGCTGCAGCCAAAAACAATTCCTTTTTAATCTATAAACGACTCCATCAGGCTTTAAAATTTGCTTTTATTATTGGATTTCCTGCAGCTACTTTAATGTTTATTATGGCGGACCCAATTGCAATCCTTCTTTTTGATAATACCCAAGTTGGGCATTTAATCAAAATCATCGCTCCATTCGCTATTTTCTTATATATCCAACGTCCTTTAGCAGCTACGTTACAAGGATTAGATCATGCAAAGGAGTCGATGAAAAATTCGATAATTGGTGCTATTTCTAAAACAATTGCTATTGTAATCTTAGCCTCAAGACCAGAACTAGGCATTGATGGTGTTGCAATTGCTTTAAACTTAGGTATGACACTTGTTACCATCCTACATTTTAATAGTATTATTCGAATCATTGGCTATTCCTTGCAATTAAAAACCTTATCTTTAATTATTTTTTCGACAACAATAGTAGGGTATTTATCCTATTATTTGCTTCACCATTCATTCCTAGATTTACATTTAGGCTTTAGAATTATCGTGATTTTACTTTTTAGCAGTATTGCATATTTCTATCTGCTATTGTTTTTTAAAATTATAAAAAAACAGGATATTGAGCGCATTCCTTGGATTGGTGCCAAGATTGCAAATATCCTGCCTATTAAATAGTGACTAACTTCCTATTTAATTTGTTATTTATTTGTTTTACCGTCCTTTTGACCTTTTTTATCTTTTAAATCTATAAAAAAAGTCCCTTTATGATCAATGCTAGCAAAAAATATTTGTTTTACATCTTTGATACCATGCTCCTTTATTTTTTTTATAAGCCATTTTTCATCCTTATTAATCTTTTGAAGACCTGTACTAAGAATTCTACCATCTTCAATTAATGGCATTGGAATTCCACCATAATCGCGGTCTTCAATTTTCAAATCTTCTTTAGTAACGGGCAATTGTGCTGGTTTTGGAAAAACACTAAGCTTACCAGAGGTTTCTAAAATAGCAAATTCAACATCCGCAATTCGATTAATATTTTTTTCTCTTAATTGCGTAACTAAATCATCAATGGTATACCTTTGCTTGGCCATTTCAATATCCCTAATTTTCCCATTAGCGATTAATACAGCAGGCTCACCTTCAACTAAATCACGCACTTTTTTGCTTTTAAGGGTGATATATGAAAGTATAATTTGTGTCAGCATTAAAGTAATAATAGGAACAATTCCTTTGATTAGTGGAATTTTAGTATCCTCTATCACCATAACTGCAATTTCTGCCATCATAATAGAAACCACCAAGTCAAATAGGGAAAGCTTGCCTATTTCTCTTTTTCCCATTAATCGAAGCACAACTAATACAATAAAGTACATGAGTAACGTTCTAAGAAATGCGATCCATATTTCCATCCGCTTCTCCTTCTTCTAATTCATTTTCATTCAAAAGACTTGTTTATATTTTTGGAATAGCTCCTTTTATTTATGTATTTTTTTATACAAACAAGCATATGTATGTACAAATTAAGCAGGATGGTCATAACATTTAAAATGATAAAAAAAGAGGGGGAAGGAAAAACATGAAATTTAGAAATCCTATTTTATCAGGATTATTGTACACATTTGGCATCGGATTATTATTAGCATTTGCTTTTACACTATTACTCTATTTTACGTCTGTTTCTGATTCCTATATTAATTTGATGAGCTATTTAATCACCTTAGTCAGTTTGCTCTCAGGGGGCTTTGTAGCAGGTAAACGAGCTGGGGAAAAGGGATGGTATTATGGTGGAATTACAGGCTTGATTTATGGAATTGTTATTTTAATTATTGCTTTCTTAGCTTTTAATTCTAAAATGAATCTTCAGAGTCTTGCTTTAGTTGCCTTATCCTTTTTATTTGGTTCTTCTGGTGGTATTTTCGGGGTCAACTTGTCCAAAAAATGAAATTAATGTGACTTATCTAAATTGGATAACAATATCTGGTATGCAACATAGTATACTATAATCACGTCAATATAAATATGATATAATAGCTAATGAATAAGAAGCTAATAATAAAACTTTGAAATATTCAAAGTTGGTTTATTGGAGGGTTACTATGTTTCATTCCATGAATACTATTGTTATTACAGTAGTGCTATTAACAGCTTTAGTATCGATGCTGATGCTAAAGCAAAGCGTTCATCGTATTCTAGTGGATTCGGTTCAAACCTTATTAGGAAATAAAAAAATGCTGTTACATTTTATTGCAATGCTACTAATTCTCGTTTTAAATAAGCTAGAACAAACTATTGCGAAAGAAATGACCCCAGGTGATTTTACTCCCATTGTTCATTTATGGGAAGGAAATATTGTTTACTTCATACAGCGTTTTTTTATGAATGATTACCTAACTGCCGTACTTACCTTTTTTTATATTATTGTATTTCCTGTTCTACTTGTTTCATCGATTGTCATTTATATCAAGAGTAGGGATTTTAAATCCTATTATGCTTTTGTGTATGCTTTAATGCTAAACTATTTGATTGCTGTTCCTTTTTATTTGTTTTTCCCTGTTTTTGAAGTATGGTATTATGACCCTAACGTAACTTTTCTTATTCCAGAAATTTATCCTAACTTCGAACTTGAGTATCGTCCATTATCTGGAATTGATAATAATTTCCCTAGTCTCCATACCTCTATTTCTCTTACCATTGCACTAATTGCAATGAGATCAAGGAAAATTGAATTTGGTAGACTCTCACTTTTTAGTTCTGCTATCATTGTCTTTTCCACTATGTATTTAGGTATTCATTGGTTAGCCGATTTAACCGCAGGAATTTTATTGGCCATCATTGCAAGTCAAACAGGAATTCGACTAGCAGAGCATACCTTGGGTGAAAGAGTTTACGAAGATAATAATATGTTTAAATACAAAAAAGGAGTCTGAACGAATCAGACTCCTTTTTTTTGGTATGTAAATTTAATTTTTCCTTAGTCTTCTTTAGTAACACTATTGATTGCACTACGATCAAAGGTTAACTTTGTGTTTTCGTTAACGCGTAAGGTTACTTTATCATCAGTAAGCTCTACAATCGTACCATAAAGTCCCCCAATAGTGACAACCTTGTCATTCTTCTGTAATTCTGACAACATTTGATTTCTTTGCTTTGTTCTTTTTTGTTGTGGACGAATTAATAGGAAATAAAATATAGCAAACATCAAAACAAAAGGAAGTGCTCCTTGTATCCAGCTTGCTTCTTGTGCTCCAACTGCTAACATCATCAATCTCCCTCCTTTCCTTTTCAATATAACATAATTAAAAGACAAAGTTCCATATTTTTATGCTTTATTAGAAAGAACGCAATTCATTTCTTCCATATTCAGCGAAAAATTCCTCTTTATATTCTAAAAGGCGATCCTCTTTAATTGCTTCTCTAATATTTTTCATAAGGTCTAATAAGAAGTATAAGTTGTGATAAGAAGTAAGACGTAATCCAAAGGTTTCATCTGCCTTAATTAAATGACGCATATATGCCTTTGTATAATTGGTACAGGTATAGCAGCCACATTTTGGATCTAGTGGACTGAAGTCTCTAGCATACTTTGCATTTCGTACAACTACCCTACCTTGACTGGTCATCGTTGTACCATTTCGTGCAATCCTTGTTGGCAACACACAGTCAAACATATCGATTCCACGAATAACTCCTTCAAATAATGATTCTGGATCCCCAACACCCATTAGATATCTTGGCTTTTTCTCTGGCAATAATGGTGTTGTATGCTCAAGAATATCAAACATAATATCCTTAGGTTCTCCTACACTTAAGCCACCAACTGCATAACCCGGAAAATCTAAAGAAACCAATTCCTTAGCACTTTGTTCTCTTAGGTCCTTAAACATTCCCCCCTGAACGATGCCAAATAATGCTTGATCATTTGGACGTTGATGCGCCTTTAAGGAACGCTCTGCCCAACGAGTAGTTCTTTCTAAGGAGTTTTTCACGTAGTCACGTTCTGCAGGATAAGGTGGGCACTCATCAAAGGCCATCATAATATCAGCACCCAATGCATTTTGGATTTCCATCGCTTTTTCAGGACTAATAAATAGCTTTTCTCCACTTAAATGATTTCTAAAATGAACCCCTTCTTCAGTAATCTTACGAAGATCACTTAAGCTAAATACTTGGAATCCACCACTATCTGTTAAAATAGGACGATCCCAGTTCATAAACTGATGCAGTCCACCTGCTTCTTTAACAATATCATGACCAGGTCTTAAAAACAAATGATAGGTATTACTCAAAATAATTTGTGCATTCATTTGCTTCAATTCTTCTGGGCTCATTGTTTTGACCGTTGCTTGGGTACCAACTGGCATAAAAATTGGTGTTTCAATAATTCCATGTGGTGTATGTAGACGCCCTAAACGAGCACCTGTCTTTTTATCCTTTTTAATCAATTCATAGCGTATTGCGGTCATTTTCTCTCTACCTTTCTAAAAGCCAATACAAATCAGCCTTAATAAACAAACATTGCATCACCAAAGCTAAAGAAGCGATATTGATGTTGAATCGCCTCATGATAGGCCTTCATGGTATGCTCTCTTGTTGCAAAAGCACTAACAAGCATAATTAACGAGGATTTTGGTAAATGGAAGTTCGTGATCATGCCATCGATTGCTTTAAATTCATATCCGGGATAAATAAAAATATCTGTCCATCCCTCTTTTGCTGAAAAGCGTTTTGTAATTGGATCAATTACGGATTCTAAGGTTCGAATGGATGTCGTACCAACTCCAATAATTCGATTTCCTTGCTCCTTTGCAGCATTCAATTGATTTGCAGCTTCTTCTGTTAAGGTATAATACTCTGCATGCATCTGATGTTCTTCGATGTTCTCTGCATTCACTGGCCTAAAGGTACCAAGCCCAACATGTAATGTAAGATAAACAATCTGTACACCCTTGTCTCGAAGCTGGTTTAGTAGTTCTTCTGTAAAATGAAGACCTGCAGTTGGTGCTGCAGCAGAGCCTAAATGCTTAGCATATACTGTTTGATATCGGTCTTTATCCTCAAGCTGTTCTTTTATGTATGGGGGTAATGGCATACTGCCTAATTGATCTAATATCTCGTGAAAGATTCCATCATACTCAAAGCGAATCACTCGACCGCCAGCATCAGTGTTCTCTTCTACTATACCTATTAATAGGCCATTGCCAAAATCAATTTCATGTCCTACTCGAAGCTTTTTGCCTGGCTTCACTAATGTCTCCCAGCGGTCATCTTCTAGTTGTTTTAAGAGTAAAACCTCTATCTTAGCTCCTGTTTCTTTTTTTACCCCAAACAAACGGGCAGGGAGAACCTTAGTATTATTTAATACTAAGGTATCTCCCGAATTCAAAAATTGCATAATATCTCTAAATGTTCGATGCTCTATCTCCCCAGTTTTTCGATTTAGAGTGAGTAATCGAGACTCGTCTCTATTTAATAGTGGGGTTTGGGCAATTAATTCCTCAGGCAAATCAAAATCAAATAAATCTATTTTCATCTAGTTTTTCATCCTTTAAGTAGTATTAATTTAAGTAAGGTTAGGTATATTTCACAGTCCTAGTTTATGGTATTGGTTTAATTTCTACATTTTGATAATAGTATTTCAAAATTTGATCATAGGTATACCCAGAATCTGCTAATCCTTTTGTACCCCACTGAGACATTCCTATCCCATGACCAAAACCAGTCCCATGAATCACATATGCCTGTTCCTTTGTCGCTACACGAATAGAATTGTTACCACTATAAATCACGTACTCTTCCTGGTTATTATTACTTTCTTGTAGCTTCATTGTTCCTGATGAAGATTGAACATAAACACTCTCTTTTTGATTCACTATCGAGCGTGTCTTTCCATTAGCCCCTAGGACTTCAATCCTCCCTGTTTGTTCGATGTCAAACAAGGTGCTCTTCACTTCATTTTCTGTGCTTCCTAAGAATGCACGATATTTATCTGGGTAGGAGACTGTAAGAGGAGTTGTCCCATTTCCAAGTAATGTAACCCTTCCTGATGGTCCACGTTCTAATACCTTTAAGTCTAGTACTGGCCCAGTGATAGAGCTGTTCGCAGCCTGAATAAAGGCAGGTGTGATTGGTAATGAAATCCAAGTAAAAGAGCTATTTTCATGAACGGTATCTAATATAACAATCTCTTCGCCTTTTGGCAAGCTACCAATTAGATTGTTTGTATTAATTTTTGGGATCTTCCTAAAGTTAACCGTGCTAAAATTAGGGTCATTAGCATTAGATATGATTCCAATTTCTAAGCCTAGCTCGTTTTTGGCCCCTGTTTTCTGGACATAATCTGTTCGAACATAACCAGTTTGTCCATTTTTTCTCATCAATCGATACCATTGTAACAAACCAACTTGAGCACTATCATCACTAGGATTTGGCCGTACTGTTACATATGGAATCGGATTACCCCAGGCCTCTGTTCCATCTGCAGTATGACCTCCTGCATTCGAGCTGTAAAAAGTGGAAATTGGTTTACCGTTATAAAGAATAACCATTCCCTTAGTTTGCTCTACTGCTTGTCTAATTTTATCTGTTTCTTCTTCAATTCCAAAATACGCCTGATCTGCAGTAGTATCACGAATTGTGTAATATGGACTTGAGTTAGTTAACACTTTACTATAAGCAAAGGTTCTCGCAGATACTGCTTGTGCTTTAAAGGCTTCTATCGGCCAGCCTGTATACATTTCAGACCCAACAACTGAATATAAATATTCTTCAAATGATACTTGATTGACAACACTAAAGCTTTTATTGATTGAATGTAAATTTATTTGGCCACGAAATTGATTATTTAACCTCTCAAAAACAGTGATCGTTGAGCTTGCTTGGATTCCTGCTATCTTAGCTGTGGTATTGTCTGCTAAATTATACTGCGGATGTTTAACTAAGGTACCATTAATATATGTACCTGCTGTTTGTTCCATAGAATAGGTTTGGGTTGTTGGTTCGGTTAATATTTTAGTTGGATATTTTGCTAGAATAGCCTGTTTTAGCTGTTCATGGGACTGTGATGAACTTGATAGACCAATCCAAGCTTGGTTTTCCCATCCTTTTGAACCTAGTACTTTAACTGAGTATGCATCAAATCCTTGATTTCTAAGCGCTGTAACAGCTGCCTGCAAACTAGCTACATCATCCCCATACTCTCCAAAGACCCAATGTTTTGGCCCAATCACAGCTGGTGTCATTTGAAGCTTTACCCCTAATTCCTTTGCAAAACTATTTGCGGCCTCCAATGTAGCAAACTGACCAACTATTAATTTGTAGATTGTTTGATTGTTTTTTTCGATAATTTCAATGGAAGGGAATAGCTTCCAGTCTTTTATTCCCTCAATTTTATCCTTAAGACTTTTAACAGTAGCCAAATCAGCTGTTTCAACAATTAATAGTTTATATAGATCATACTCAAAAGCAATATTTTCATTGGCTTTCACTTTATATTGATAAGGAATAGCACCCTCTATTGTCATGTTCAGCTCTGTTGAACTCTTCAAGGTAACATGATGATCATAGCTTGGTTTCCCATTTAGTAAAAGGACCCTAATTTCTTCGACCCCTTGTCCAAAGCTATTAGCTGGTAAAAAACTCATCATGACGAAGACTAAAACAAAAATGGAGATTACTACTTTCTTTGCCGGTACTGGCTGTCTCATTCTCTCCCATTCCTTCCCCTTTTTTTATTTTACGTTTCTCTCTTCTCTTTTTCGACAATTCTCTCTCTATTTCCTTTTCTATTGTATAGGTCATTTTACCTTTTCTACAAGGTTTTTTATAAAATATTAGACTTTCTAATTCAACAATAGTTGTATTTTTTAACAAATAAAAACCGATTTTAGGTAGCAGAACCATAAAATCGGCAATAAAAACATGAACTTAATTTACAATTTACTTTACTTAAATAACCGAAACAAATACATAATCCCAGATAAAACAATACTTAAAATAATGCTGGTCATCAATGGAAAATAAAAGCTGAAATTCCGATACTAATGAGCATTTTAGGCATTGCGGTCATCGATGCTCTTCCTTCCTATGTGAAGATAGGCTGCATTGGTCGCCATTCTACCACGAGGTGTTCGCTGTAAAAAGCCAATTTGCATTAAGTAAGGCTCATAAACATCTTCAATTGTATTGGATTCTTCGCCAATAGAAGCTGCTAAGGTGTCTAGCCCCACTGGGCCACCTTTAAAGTTATCAATGATTACCGATAATAGCTTATGATCAATTTGATCTAAGCCAAGCTTATCCACCTGCATCTGTTCAAGGGCAGTTTTCGCTAATTCCTTTGTAATCATTCCATCAGCTACCACCTGAGCAAAATCTCTCACTCTTTTTAATAGACGATTAGCAACACGTGGGGTTCCTCTTGAACGAAGTGCCATCTCTTTTGCTGCTTCCTCCACTATTCGAACACCAAGCAAATCTGCAGCTCTAGTTATAATATATGTTAATTCTTCAATTGTATAATATTCTAAACGACTTACTACACCAAAGCGGTCTCTAAGAGGAGAAGATAACAATCCTGCTCTTGTTGTTGCACCAATTAACGTGAATTTGGGCAGGTCTAATCGAACAGATCGTGCACTTGGACCTTTTCCAATGATAATATCCAACACAAAATCCTCCATTGCTGGATATAAAACTTCCTCCACTGTTCTATGTAATCGATGTATTTCATCAATAAATAAAACGTCGCCTTCTTGTAGGTTCGTTAAAATAGCTGCCAAATCCCCTGGCCTTTCAATCGCTGGACCTGAGGTGGTTCTAATATTTACTCCCATTTCATTGGCAATAATATTAGAAAGCGTTGTTTTTCCTAATCCAGGTGGTCCATATAATAATACATGGTCTAAGGCTTCATTTCTCATTTTTGCAGCTTCAATATAGATTTTTAGGTTTTCCTTTACTCTTTCTTGACCAATATATTCCGAAAGATAGCGAGGACGTAAACTAAATTCTACGGTTTGATCTTCTGTCATCATCTGAGCAGATATAATTCTATCTTCCATCGACCATCCCTACTTCTTCATTAAATTTTGTAATGCAAGCTTGATTAAATGATCTAATCCAATTCCTACATCAATTTGATCTTTTAGAGAATATAACGCTCTCTGTATTTCTTGCTCATGATATCCTAATGCCTTTAATGCTTCTTTTAAATCACGGGATAAATCCTGTTCTAATAAGGTTGTCTCCTCGAGCTCATTAACAAATAAGGAATCCTCATGGCCACCATCACTTATATTTAGTCCCTTTACCTTATCTTTTAAATCAAGAATAATTCGTTGTGCTGTTTTTTTGCCTACCCCAGGCATTTTGGTTAAATATTTTTCGTCGTTAGTGATTATTGCCTGAATCACCCTTTGAGGGGATGCATTGCTCATCATCGCTAGTGCACTTTTCGGACCAATCCCTGACACACTAATTAAAAGACGAAAAAGATGACGCTCTTCTTTTTCTTTAAAACCAAATAAACCCATCCAATCTTCTCTCATATAATGGTGGGTATAGATCATTGTGGTTTCATTGATTAAGGATTGGTAGGTTTCTGGTCTAGGAACATAAACCTGATAGCCTAATCCACCCACATTCACAATCACTGAATCCTCTTCAATCGTTACTAGGCTGCCTTGTATAAAATCAATCATTCTAGTTCCTTCCTTCAATCATACTAGTTAATTTTGCTGAATGTGCATGGCAAATCGCGATGGCTAAAGCATCAGCCACATCATCTGGTTTTGGTACAGAGGTAAGATTTAAATACATTTTTACCATCTCTTGAATTTGTTTCTTTTCCGCACGTCCATAACCAACAATGGCTTGTTTAATTTGTAAAGGAGTATATTCAAAAATGGGTAAATTATATTCTACTGCAGAGAGCATTAATACCCCTCTAGCTTGTCCTACTGTCATTGCGGTTGTTACATTTTTATTAAAAAACAGCTTCTCAATTGCTACAGCATCTGGTTGATAGGCTTCAATGATTTCCTTTGCCGCATCAAAGATTTGCTTTAATCGAATTCCTGTATCAAGACCAGCCTTCGTTTCGATGGAACCATATTGTAAAGGTCGTATCCGATGACCTTCCTTATTAATCACACCAAAACCCACAATGGCAATTCCCGGGTCAAATCCTAAAATAATCACTAAAAATCCTCCATAAACCCCAAAATACGAACACATATTTCCATATCGCTCATTATATCAAAAAAATGCTTTACTTAAAACAAAAAAAATAGCCCTTTTATAGGCTATTTCCATCACGATATTAATCTTCTTCTACCACAAATTCACTATACGTAGATAATATACTATGATATTCTGTAATGTTTTTTACGGGAATTCCTTTATATAGCTGCTCCACTGGCTCTTTTGGTAAACCACTTTCTAAGCTTTCAATATCAATTTGAAAAAAAGTTTCAATGACATGATTTTCTTCTGGCTCTCCCTGATATAAAGTAAGTACACCATCAGCACTTAAACCAAAAAATGCCCCATCCTTACATTCAGGCCCTAATTCATCCACAAATCTTTCCATCGTAATAACATTGTTGTTGACATCATTGATTATCCAAGCATTATACTTGTTTTTTATTTCATCAATCGAGGTATTCATTTCTTTTTTTGTCTCAATCAAATCTTGTCCACAAAGATAATGTGTAATTAGATGAACCTCTGTTTCTGCCATTTTTTGTACTTCCTGTGCATTATCTTGCGTTTCTTCCTCTGCTTTTTGAATTAAAAAATTAGCTAAAGGTGAAAGCAATAGAACGCCAATCAAAACAATGATAAAATAAAAGCTTCGTTTTCGCATATAAAAAAACCCCTTTATATGGTTTTTTATTCCATTATCACCATAATAAAGAGATTTATACCTATTTCCCTTAAATTCCTGGGATTAATCTTCTTTTATGTTCACTTAATCGATGTAATCGTTCAATTTTCTCAATTGCTTTTTCGTCCCCTTCTTTAGTAAGAAGATATCGATCCAATTGTTCATATGTAAAGCCCATCTCTTGCTCATCGGTTTGACCTTCCCACAAATCAGCTGAAGGAGCTTTTTCAATGATTTGCTGTGGGATGCCTAGGTGCTTTGCTAATATTCTGATCTGATGCTTTGTTAGTGAAGCAACAGGATTTAAATCGGCCAATCCATCCCCACCTTTAGTCATATATCCAACATAGATTTCTGAGTAGTTGCAGGTATCTGCCACCAAATATCCTTTTTGTCCGCCTATCGCATAAAGGGTAGTCATTCTTAGTCTAGCCTTGGTATTTCCCTTTGTAAGATCATTTAGATTTACTACCTTTTCGATTTCTGTGGTAATTTGATCATAAGCTGGACCAACATCAACTGTTTCTAAGGTTAGGTCAATCGCGTTAGCTAAGGAATAAGCATCTTCTGCATGAACATTGCTTGAGTAAGCGGGCATCCAAATACCTAGTACCTTTTCTTTCCCTAATGCTTTCACAGCTAATGCAGCAGTTACAGCACTATCAATTCCTCCTGAAATACCAACAATAATCCCCAATGCATGGGCTTCTTCTATATAGCTTCGAATAAAATCAGTTCTTTTTTCAATATCTGCCTCGATATTTTCTTGATACTCTTCAAGCATTGTTTGAAATTGATCCATCTGATTCATCTATTTCAGCCCTTTCTAATCTGATATTGATTGTATCACTATTTTCATTATTTTAACCTTCGATTTCATCATACACAAGTATCACTACTCATTCAATTAGAGTTTATTCATCTCCTTTTGAAATTGCTGAAATCTTTGATATTGATTCACATATTTTTCTAATAATCGGAGAACATAATCGGATTTAAATTTCTGTGGTCTTTCATAAACACCTAACACTTCTCTAAAGAATTCATTTGGAAATCGCGAAAGCTGATAAATTAATTGTTTCTCTGCTTCCTGAAGCGAATGTAAGGAGTTATATTTATTTTCTATTTGGAAAAATAAATTAATGTCCCAGCTCCATTCTACCATTATTCTTTGAGTAAGCTGAAGGAGGTCTATCCCTTGTGGTTCATAGCCTGTTAAATCAAAATCAATCATCGACCCCTTCCCTTTCTCAATTAAAAAATTATGACTGGCCACATCTCGGTGACTAACAATCGCATAATCCATCGTTTGTTGCTGTAAACGATGGATTGCTTCTATATCTAATCGCTGTAAAGCAGAAATTCCATATTTTATCATCTCTTTTCCTAATAAAAGAATATATTTATCAAGTATAGATCGATTTTGTTTATATGGAAGCTGCTTATACAGCTTAATAAAGCGATTTAAACGATCCTCATATTTTTGATAAATAATTTTTCTTACAGGTGGTTGGATTGTTTTCTCTAAAAAAGAGGCATGATGATGAAAATTAGCCAAGATAGTAATTACATGATCTATATCCTCCAAATTGGAGTAGCGTGCATTTCTCCCAGTAAGCATTGGCATCAAAACATAGACTGCTCCTTGCCAGGGGAAGGAAGGTTTCTTGTCTCTTGTTTCTAAAAAATTTGGAAAACGACAAAACCCCTTTTTAGCAAGCTGATGATTAAAAAAATGAATCCACTCTATATGGTGAGAATTTTTATCATATGCCTTTAAAAGATAAACAGCCTCTTTGGTCTTTATTTTCCATAAATGCTGATAATTTTCTATCTCTAAAATGTCGAGTGGATATTGATGAGCTATAATCTCTCTTAATTGTCCATTCATGTTTTATTCCCCCTCGCAGACAAAATAAATAGCTATCCATTGGACGGATAGCTAGAATATAACCATATATATGTTTAAAAACTACATTTTAGTATTTTTTTCTCTCTTATTAATAAAATGGACGGGGTCTAGGTGGTCTTGGAGCTCTTGGTGGTCTTGCACCCATGCTTGAGCTAGAGCTTTCCATAGAGCTTGAGCTGGAACTAGAGCTTGAGCTAGCACTGGAACTTTGGCTGCTACTTTCCATTGAGCTTTCATAGGAGCTGCCATAGCTAGAGCTTTCAAAGTCTGGGTACATTCCCATTGGCATTTGTAAACATGGATCCATCATATATGGATGCTGATATGGCATTTGTGGCATTGGCATTCTTCTTTGCTTTCTCATTGGCATTCTTGGTCTACCCATTTGCCAAGGTGAAGTATAAGGCATTTGTGGCATTGGTTGAGTTGGCATCTGATATGGCATTTGCGGCATTGGCTGAGCTGGCATTTGATATGGCATTTCAGGCATTGGCTGATATGGCATCATTGGCATTTTTGGCATCTTGTGATGTTTATGCTTATGATGATGGTGGTGATGTTCTGGCATATATGGTGGATACGGCATCATTGGCATCTGTGGCATTGGTTGTACTGGCATTTTTGGCATTTCAGGCATTGGTGGTGGTGTAGGCATTATCATTTCAGGTAATTCTGGTTTTTCTGGAACAATTGGTGCTGGTGCTGGTGGCGGAGCAGGCATTGCTTTTTTTGGATACTTAGGTTTTGGTTCCATTGGCATTCCTCCATCTGGTATGATTATTTTCATCCCGATATCGATTCGATCAGGATTTTTAATTTGCGGATTTGCATCGATTAGGGTCTGTAAATCCACATTATATTTCTGGGCGAGTTTCCAAAGAGTATCCCCTTTTTGAACTACATGAAGCTTCATTGTTAAACCCTCCTTAGTCAAATACACTACATCATATGCGTCTATAGGTATTTTGCTAATCATTTGGGCAAAAAAAATCCCACCCATTAATTACAGGTGGGAGTGGGATTTTCAATTCTATGGATAAGGGGGCCTTCTTTTTGAATGGTAACTAATTTTAAATCCAGCTCAACCCCTTCAATTTCAGCGACCTCATTTGCAATTTCTGCAATATAGGGAACTTCAAAATCCCTTAGGAAGAGAATAATAGTAGGTCCTGCACCACTTAATGCTGCAGCAAAATGTTTTTGCTCTGCATAATATAGTATTCTCTCTAAGCCCTTTACAACATTTTGACGATAAGGTTGATGAAGCTTATCCTTCATCACCAGTGGAATTTTTTCGATTTGACCTGTGGCAAAATAATGAGCTAATAATGCAGTATTGCCAATGTTTTGAGAGGCATCCTTTAAAGGAATTCGTTCTGGAATTTGTTTTCTAGCAACATTAGTGGATAGGGTATATTTTGGAATTAGTAATAAAAGCTTCATTTCTTCCGGATAAGGTAATTTCTCTACAATAGCCAGTTCTGGATTCCCTCCTGCAATGATAAAGCCTCCATAAAGAGAAGCCCCAATATTGTCGCTATGCCCTTCTATTTTTGCGGCAATTTGCAATAATTCATCCTTAGTTTTGATTTGCCCTAATAATTCATTAGCCGCTAATAGGCCAGCGATGATTGCTGAACCACTACTTCCTAGACCTCTTGAAAGTGGTATTTCACTTTCAATCTCTAGTGAAAGGGGAGGTATTGATTTTCCCGCTAGTTCATATAATTGTTCCATTGATCGGTAGATTAGATTGGAACGATCCGTTGGTAGAGAAGATAAATGCTCACCCTTTACTATAATTTGAAAGGTATCCGCTAATTTAACACGAATTGTCAAATATAATGGAATCGCTAATCCTAATGTATCAAAGCCTGGACCCAAATTAGCGGTACTTCCAGGCACTTTAATTTCTAACATTTCACCGTCCATCCTCTTTTCCCTTCTTCCGTTTTCTCTCTTCTCTCGATTGTCTATCCTTTGTTCTTCAATCCTCGAAATAAGTCTCGCTTTATTCACTAATGGCTTTTAATACCGCTTGATAATCATTTTCTACCACCAAAGGCTTTTCTGTAATGGTTTCTACAGCGGTATTTGGATCCTTTAATCCGTTACCCGTTAATACACAAACTACCACTTCTTCTTCTGAAAAATAACCGGCTTTTTTCTTTTTCATTACTCCAGCTAAGGAGGCTGCAGAAGCTGGTTCAGCAAAAACCCCTTCTGTTTTTGCTAGCAATCGATAGGCTTCTAAAATTTCCTCATCTGTAACACTATCAATAAGTCCTTCTGATTCCTTTACTGCATTCATTGCTCCATCCCAACTAGCTGGTCTTCCAATTCGAATCGCTGTCGCAATGGTTTCTGGGTTATAAATTGTTTCGCCCTTTACTAAGGCTGCAGCCCCCTCCGCCTCAAAGCCAAGCATTCTAGGTAGCTTATCCATTTTTCCAGCCTGATGATATTCCTTAAATCCTTTCCAATATGCGGTAATATTGCCTGCATTCCCTACTGGAATCGCTAAACAATCTGGTGCTTCCCCTAGCATATCTACTACCTCAAAAGCGGCTGTTTTTTGCCCTTCAATTCGATAGGGATTTACAGAGTTGACTAAAGTATATTTATCCGATTCTGCTATTTGTTTAACAATGTCCAATGCTTCATCAAAATTCCCTTTAATTGCAATCACCTTTGCTCCATACATCATTGCTTGTGCAAGCTTTCCTAATGCAATGTTACCATCTGGAATTACGACAATACTGGTAATTCCAGCTTTTGCCGCATAGGCACTTGCTGCTGCAGAGGTATTGCCAGTTGAAGCACAGATAATCGTTTTACTACCAGCTTCTAATGCCTTAGCAACGGCCATCACCATGCCACGATCTTTAAAGGAGCCAGTAGGATTCAATCCTTCAAACTTTAGGTATATTTTAAGTCCTAATTGCTTTGAGAGATTTTTCGCCTCGATTAATGGAGTATCGCCCTCATGCAAAGACAAAATAGGTGTATTTTCATTGATAGGTAAAAAATCCTGATATTTTTTAATTAATGGCTGGAAGCTCATGCAATTTCCTCTCCTTCGATAGGGAAAATATTATTGATTTTATCAACAACAGCCAATTGATTTAGCTTATTAATAAACTTTGTTAATTGTGCTTTTGAGGTTGCATGTGTAGTAATGATTAGCTGGGCTTTCTTCTTTTCTTCTCCAGACATCTGCAATACCTCTTGTATACTAATTTCCTCTTCTGCTAAAACCTGAGTTATTTTTGCTAGTACCCCTACCTGATCAGAAACACTTAAACGGATAAAGTATCTAGAAATTTTAAGTTCATCACTTTTTAAGGATTTTTTACGATAAGGAGCAACAACACCTCTTCCATTGACCCCTAAATTCATCTGTTTAATCACAGTGACTAAATCAGATACCACAGCTGTTGCGGTTGGTAATTGACCAGCACCTGGGCCATAAAACATGGTTTCACCCACTGCTTCGCCATAAACATAAACTGCATTAAATACCCCATTAATTTTAGCCAGCTGATGATTATGATTAACCATAGTTGGTTGAACACTAATTTCGATTCCATTTTCGTTTACATTGGCGACTCCTAATAGCTTGATCTCATAGCCTAATTGCTTTCCAAACTCTATATCCTCTTTCTTGACAGAGGTAATTCCCTTGACTTCTACATCATGAATACTAACATCCATATGAAAGGCAAGGTTACTTAAAATCGCCATTTTTCTAGCTGCATCTAATCCTTCGATATCATTAGTAGGATCAGCTTCTGCATAGCCTAATTCTTGTGCTTTACGTAGCATCTCATCAAAAGGGAGCCCTTCCTCGCTCATTTTAGATAAAATATAATTAGTGGTGCCGTTCACAATGCCTACTAATTTTGTAATCCGATCAGAAGCAAAACCTTCTACAAGAGCCCTTATAATTGGTATTCCTCCTGCTACACTTGCTTCATAAAATAAATCACATTGATATTTACTTGCTTGAGCCAATAATTCTGGACCATGTAGTGCAATCAGATCCTTATTTGCCGTAACAATATGCTTTCCTTGACTTAAAGCATGCATTAAATATTCAAAGGTAGGATAAATATTACCCATGACCTCAATAATCACATCTATTTCTTCATTATTCAAAATCTCCCAAACGTCATTGGTAATTCGTTCAGGATCTCCGGGCCACTCTCTTCGCTTTTCTAAGTCTTGCACTAATACTTTTTCAATCTTTATTGGATTACCTGTTTGTTTTTGTAAATCCTCTTGATGATCTTCAATAATCTTGGCAACCCCAACTCCTACAGTCCCTAATCCAAGAAGTCCTATTTTAATTTCTTTCTTCTCTTCCATTTCTCCCTCTCCTTTATCCATAACTATTCTAAGCTCACTAAAATCTTTTCTATTTATCTTCGGTTTCATCAAGACTCCATCTGAATAAAGTTTCGCTTTATTTGTGATTAACCTCTACCAATTAATTGTGCCTTTCTTACCCCATCCATTGCTTTTAAATCATCCAACAGATTTGTTACACTAATCTCCATATATACCGTATCGATGGAAAGAATCACATTAGCAATCTCTTGTAAAGGTATCGACTGATTAATTGTTAATACGTTGCCTTTTACCTGTGCAATATTAGATAACACTTTAGAAAGTATTCCAGAACGATGTTCTAAATCAAGACCGATAGTAATAATTTTTTCTCTCATCATTGCATTAAAAGGAAAGATACCCTCTTTGTATTTGTAAAAAGCGCTACGACTTAGGCCAACCATTTTTACTGCCTCATTCACTGTCCCAACTTCATGATTATGTAAAAGTTTTTTTGCTTCAATGGTTTTTAATATGGCATCTGGTAAAATATCCGCTCGTACAAGGTAGTATAATTCATCATCTTTTTTCGTCATCACGAGTCCTCCTGTTGAATACATTTGTTTTTATATAAAAGACATTATAATAGATAAATTGGGATTAAACAATCCTTATTTTTCAAAGAAAACCCTTACATTTTCACTTTTTTTTCGAAGAGGAAATATTGTTCCAAACAAAAAACAGACCGGATTGGTCTGTTTTTTTTAGTTAACATTATTTAATTAATCAACAAATTCAAATTCAAAATCAGCGATTCGAACACTATCTCCATTTTCAGCGCCAAGCTTTCTTAACTCATTATCTACTCCCATGTTTCTCAAAATTCGACCAAAGCGTTGAATGGAATCATAATGATTAAAATCTGTCATTTTAAACAGTTTTTCAATACTTGCTCCTTCAACCACGAAAATATCATTTTCTTTACGTACTGTAAATTCATCTTCTGCCTTAGGCTTCATTTTGTAAACCACTTTTTCTTCTTCGCTTTCCACGATATCAATTAATGGTTTAACAGGAATCTGATCTAATAAATCAGCAATGGCATACAAAAGCTCAGAAGTTCCTTCACCAGTGGCAGCAGAAATCGGATAAACAGGGTACTGTTCCCCAACTTTTTCCTTAAATTCCTTTAAATATTCCTCTGATTCTGGAATGTCCATTTTATTGGCAACAATAATTTGCGGACGTTCTAACAGCTTTAAGTTGTATTGCTCTAACTCATTGTTTATTTTAACCCAATCTTCATATGGGTTGCGTCCTTCACTGCCTGACATATCTACCACATGGACAACAATTCTCGTTCTTTCAATATGTCTTAAAAATTGATGACCCAAGCCAGCACCTAAATGTGCTCCTTCGATTAATCCAGGTAAGTCAGCCATAACAAAGCTTCTACCGTCAGGTACCTCAATAAGACCTAAGTTTGGAGTAAGCGTTGTAAAATGGTATGCAGCAATTTTTGGTTTTGCTTTTGATACACTAGATAAAAGAGTGGATTTTCCTACACTAGGGAAACCAGCTAGTCCAACATCCGCCATCACCTTTAATTCTAAGACAAGATAACGTTCTTGGCCTGGCTCTCCTTTTTCCGCAATATCTGGAGCTGGGTTAGCAGGAGATGCAAATCTCATATTCCCTCTGCCACCTCTACCACCTTGTGCAACGACTACTTGTTGTCCCTGCTCCGTTAAATCGGCAATCGTTTCCTGTGTATCATCATCAATGATTACCGTTCCCGGTGGTACTTTTACAATCATATTCTCTGCATTGGCACCATGTTGGGCTTTACTTCGTCCATTTTCTCCTTTATCCGCTTTAAAATGTCTTTGGTAACGGAAATCAAGAAGGGTTCTTAAACCCTCCTCTACTTGAAAAATTATATCTGCACCTTTACCACCATCACCACCAGCCGGACCACCTAATGGGACATACTTTTCACGACGAAAAGCCTTTTGTCCATTACCTCCATCTCCAGCTTTCACATATATTTTAACCTTATCTACAAACATCCCTATGCACCGTTACAAAAAATCTACAAAAATCTAATGATTAGAGATTTTTTCCTTATTCAACGTGTCCGATTTTGTGCTTCCGCAGAATTTACACTACTTTCGTTTGATATGACACTCCAAAGGCTTAAATTCCTGCGTAACGAACAGTACATATCAGCATCATCTTGAACGTGATATTATGCTGATTTCGGATATCTTGAAAGATTAATAGATGCATTTTTATCTCGATCTATTTTGAAATTGCATGACGGACAAACAAAAACCCTATCTTTTAATTTCAAATCTTTCTTTATATCCCCACAATTCGAACACGTTTTGCTTGATGGATAAAATCTATCCGCTTTCACAAATTCAATCCCATTTAATTTGCTTTTGTATTGCAGGGTAGTGATGAATTTATGGAAATTTTGTTCTTGAATCGCCTTGGATAGATGTTTATTCTTCATCATGCCACTTACGTTTAAATCTTCAACAACAATGGTAGATGGCTTGGTTTTCACTATCTCGTTTGTTGCTTGATGAATGTGGTTTAAACGAATATTAGTAAGCCTTCGATGTATAAGTTTTATTTCTTTCTCTAATTTTTCGATATTTTTCGATTTTGTAAATTTGTAACGGTTTTCACCTGCCTTTCCTAATGAAGTTTTGTTTTCTTCATATTTTCTTGAAACTTGCCTTTGCTTTCTTTTTAACTTTTTCTTTAGTCGTTTTACTTCTTTTGTTTTATTGATATTTTTAAAAGGTTTATCGATATTTGAAACCACTGCTAAATCTTTTATTCCCAAATCGATGCCTATAGAGATTCCTGTATTTTTTTCTGCTGTTTCTGCCACTTCTACCCCTACAGAAATATACCAATACTTATGGTCGTACGTAATTCTAGGATTTGTATATTTTACTCCAATCGGTATTTTATTCGGTTCGGCAACTTTCACCCATCCCACTTTTTCGATTAGAACTGCATCATCTTTTACTTTTAATTTAACGTTATCATTGTAGAAGGATATTTTTGATTTTTTTCTGCTTTTGAATCTTGGGAAATCTTCAAAATCCCTAAAAGTTAGTGGCTTCCCGCTTTTGATTGCTGATTTTCTATATCGATAGCCATACTTTTTACTTTCTACATGGAATCTGTCAATTGCCAAGCAAACATCTTTTACCGCTTGTTTTCCAACGTTATTACTAACATCATAAAGCCATTCATATTCTTTACTTTGTTTTAATTTGGTAAGCTTTTTTCTTAAAACTCGATCAGAAATTTTATTCAGCTTTCCTGTTTTCTCAAAATGCTCAATTTGCTTGTTTAATGCCCAATTAAATATATACCTAGACGTTCCTGCTGATTTCCAGAGTTGTTTTTCTTGTTCTTCATTGGGAATTAATCTAACTTTCTTCGCCAGAATCACTTTCTAACAACTCCTTAATCATTTTTTTGGCTTTGTTGGCTCCAATCTCATAAGGTCATTTGGTATCAACTTTTCTTAATAGACAAATGATATTATGTTATTCGATATATTTTTATATATTTTTATAGATGTTGCGAACCTCTTATTGTTAGTTCATTCGAAGGAAAATGAATATCCATTATCAATTCATTTATCGTATGTAAGTCAATAGAAAAATATCCTTTTTCTTCAGTTAACCGTTCTCCTAATTGATTTATTTTGAAAATAACCGAGGACACATCCCCCTCATATTCTATAGTAACCATAATATCGTGAGTATTATGAGTAATTGTTAAATATAAAGGATAAATTTGATCCTGATTTTCCTGGCTAAAAGCCAATAAATCAATAAAAGCTTTTAAGTAGCTTAAGATCCATTTTCCATTTGCCATCTTCATGGTTTCATTTATATTTTCTTCTACTTCTAATTGAATATCCAATTTAGGATAATGAACAGGTAAAAGATATAAAAAGGCCGCTAAATCCTTGTCTTTAAAATTGGAAATATCGCTTTCCTGTTTCACCGTTTCGTAAACGCGATCAATGTATTCTTTAATTTTCTCACATTTTTTCATAGATACATATCCAAGTATTACCTGAATATGATTTAACCAATCATGTCGGTAGATTTTCATTAAGCGAACAATGTTTTCATTATCAGATAAATTTGTGTCATTTTTATTTTTCAACCATAACCAAATGATTATCCCTAGCTCCAATATGGATATCAATAAGAAAACCCACCAAATATGTTGCATTTGCATCACTCCATTAAAAAGTAACTGACAATAGACAACTCTCAATTAGTATACCTTACTTAGAGCGAAAATTGTATAAAAATGTAACACATTGAATATGCAAATAAAAAATCCCAGTCTAAAGACTGGGATGTTATCATCAGCTTATGCTTCTACAGCTACTGGATATACACTAACTTTTTTGCGGTCACGACCTAAACGCTCAAATTTAACGACACCGTCTACTTTAGCGAATAGTGTATCATCGCCACCAATACCTACGTTTACACCTGGGTAAATCTTAGTTCCTCTTTGACGAACTAAAATGCTACCACCAGAAACCGTT
The DNA here is from genome assembly GCA_002441135.1 of Caryophanales bacterium UBA6259. Classification (GTDB taxonomy): domain Bacteria; phylum Bacillota; class Bacilli; order Tepidibacillales; family Tepidibacillaceae; genus UBA6259. Next base: position 23,555 of record DJVJ01000050.1, read on the forward strand.
TGTCCATCAGCACGTTTAACACCAAGACGTTTCGCCTGGCTATCACGACCGTTTTTAGTACTACCTACTCCTTTTTTAGAAGCAAATAATTGAAGGTTCATTTTTAACATTGGTATCCACCTCCTCAGTCAACTTTTTTTACTCGTATATAACGCTCATACTCTTCTTCTATCATTTCTAATGATAATATCAGAGCTTTCATTAATAATTGCAATTGATTATCCAACATTGGATCCTTTATTATCGGCACTTCCCATGATAGGAATCCACCGTCTTTTGGATGATTAAGAGGTTGTAGGTTAATTTGTAACAGTTTTTCTGCTGAATTAACCGCTCCAATCGCTAAAGCCGAAACAGCTGCGCAAACAATATCTTTTCCATGTTGAGCAAAATCAGCATGGCCTTTTATTGTTATATGAGAAATTCGCTGATCTTCTTTATCACGACGAATCATTACATTTATCATAATAATATCAAATTACGCGTTAATTTTTTCGATAACAACTTTGCTGAATGGTTGACGGTGACCTTGCTTACGACGGTAGTTCTTTTTCGCCTTGTATTTGTATACAAGAACTTTTTGTCCTTTACCGTTCTTTTCAAGCTTACCAGTAACTTTTGCTCCAGCTACAGTTGGGTTACCTACTACTAGTCCACTTTCCTTGGATACCATTAAAACTTGATCAAATTCAACAGTATCTCCTTCAGTAGTAGCTAATTTTTCGATGTAAATTACATCGCCTTCTTGAACCTTGTATTGCTTACCACCAGTTTGAATAATTGCGTACATTGCCGCACCTCCTCATAATTTGAGACTCGCCAAAATTAGGTGCATCGAAATGCTTCAACCCATTTTGTGCGGTATATAACCATACTTAAAAATATTAACACAAGGAAAGGAAGGATGTCAACTAGAACACCTTCATCTTATGAAAGATACTTCATCTCATACTGATGAAAATGAAACATAGCATTTTCTTTGATGATAATTTCTTTTCCTACTTCTTCCTTTATTCGGCGAATGTTTTTTTGCTGATCTCCAATTAATACTTTAGCAACAAAAGGATTTACCTCAAGTTCTATTCCTTTAATGGAAAAACGATCCTTATGACTTAGGATATCCCGTTCAATTTTATTCACCATTTCTTCTTCAGAAATTACTCTGCCTGAACCATCGCAAATTGGACAGGTTCTAGAAAGAAGGCTTACCAAATTTTGTCTTGCCTTCTTTCGAGTCATTTCTACAAGGCCTAATTGAGTTAAACCTAAAATATTAGATTTGGTACGATCCTTGTCCATTTCCGTCTGAAGAACCGATAATATTTGCTCACGATGAGCTTCTTTTTTCATATCAATAAAATCAATAATAATGATACCACCAATATCCCTTAGTCTTAGTTGCTTCGCAATCTCTATGGCAGCCTCAATATTTGTTTTAAGAACGGTATCCTCTAAATGAGAATGACCAATATATTTTCCAGTATTCACATCAATTACTGTTAAAGCTTCGGTCTGATCAAAAACAATATATCCACCACTTTTTAACCATACTTTTCTTCGAAGAACCTTATCAATTTCTGCTTGAACATGAAAAGCATCAAAGATATGTTCCTTTTCCGAGTAGAAGTATAAACGTTCAAGTAGCTCTGGTGCTGCCGCCTCGACCATTTCTTTTACTTTACGATAGCTAAATCCATGATCAATCACAAATTGCTTTACGTCCTCAGATAATAAATCTCTTACTAAACGGTAAACCAATTCCAAATCCTTATAGATTAGTGCAGGACCTTTTTTTTGTTTTCCTTGTTGATCCGTTTTATTCCAAATCGCTCGTAAAAAATTCAAATCCCTACGAAGAAGTTCTTGATCTATTCCTTCAGCAACCGTTCTGATGATGACTCCTTCACTTTCTTCACGAATCGTTTCTCCAATTTCTTTTAAACGTAATCGTTCTTCTTCATCTCCAATTTTCTTGGATACGCCAACATATTGAAATCCTGGCATAAATACAAGATAACGCCCGGGAATTGAAATATGAGTAGTTACCCTTGGCCCTTTTGTCCCAAACGCTTCTTTTTTTACTTGTACAAGGATAGATTGTCCTTCTTTCAATACCTCATTAATTTTAAACGGCTTTTCCCGATCTTTGTCGTTTAATATCTCTGGAGGCAAGGCATCATCCACATACAAAAAAGCATTCTTTTCTATTCCGATATCAATGAATGCTGCTTGCATTCCTGGTAGAACATTTTCCACTTTTCCCAAGTAGATATTGCCGACGATTTGCTCATCATTATCTTTTTCCACATAGAACTCCGCAAGGTGCTCATTCTCGACAATAGCAGCTCTTGTTTCATTTGGAGCCACATGAACAATAATTTTTTTCATCTTCCTCCCTCTTTCGCACACTATATTTCATTTATTGTATCATATTTTTATATAACAAGCTTATGAATTGGTTGATACAAAGTATAATCATCAAATAAGCTATGTAATAATCGATCCTCTGGTAGAACAGCCACGATTTCTCCTTCATTAGAAAGAAGATAAAACATATGCTTCTGGTCCCTCTTCATTAAACGAAGTGCTTGAATCACCGTTTGCTCCTCTTTAATGAATACCTTCGCTGCTTTTTTATTTAACTCCTTCTTTTCTTCTGCTTTTGTTACTAAAAATTTCATAAAACGATAAGGAAGCTGTTTTAATTCCATCCAGTTCATATATAGGAAAAAGATACCTAATATCGTTCCATTGATATGTATCTTCATTGTACCTATAACTCCACTGCTGATACTTAAAAAAATCAATGCTACAACCATACTAATGAATAATGAAATATGATTTGCTGTTCGATAAGAAAAAAGTAAATACAAGAATGCTTTTAATAGTTTTTCTCCATCAAGTGGAAAAATAGGTAAGAGATTAAATAAACCAATCCATAAATTAGCTTGAATAAAAAAAGTGGTCCACTCGTTAGACCACACACCTAATTTATTTAATCCTATCCCTAAAATTACCATTAAAAAATTCTGGAGTGGACCAGCAATTGCTACTATAAATTCTTCCCATAGGCTTGTTGCACTTTTGGGGTCAACACTAGCCATCCCTCCAAATGGTAACAAATGAATTTCTATAATTCTCCACTCATAGCTTTTTGCTGCGAATACATGACCAAGCTCATGAATAATTACAATTGCGAATAAAGTAATAATCTCTAGAAACTGTCCTGTAATTATAGAGCCTAAAATAATTGGCCAAAAAAATGGATTTATTTTAATTTTCGTTTGTGTCAAAAGGAATCACATCCAAAGGGTTCAGATATTCGGTTTGATTTTTAATGGCAATGTATACTTTTTTATTACCCATTCCTACAATATGACCTGCCTCTACCCACTCATCTTTCTCCACATCAATACTCTCTAGCATTCCATATATACTTTCAAAACCATTGGAATGCTTAACAATTACTGTATTTCCTAAGCTTTCATTATGTCCTATCGCTTTAATAATTCCATTAGCGATTACCATAATTGGTTCTTGTTCTACCGTTTCAATTAAAATCCCTTGGTTTGTGCTCTCTATATTAGTTTTTCTTGAAATAGGTGCTATCGTTGTAATCATTTCTGTCTGCTTTTGTTTGACGGAGAAGGTTGGTATGATTGCAGGATTACCTGCAAATTTTTCTTCATACCATTGATAAACCCCTTGAAAATTGTACTCACGTTGCATCGTTTCTCGAATAAACTCTTGTCCAATTTTCGCATATGGAACTTGGAGCTGAAACAAAAGATAGACGATTGCCAGCATTCCAACTGAAATCAACGTTTTTATCATAAAATTTCTTTTCCAATGGATTTCGAACTCTCTTACCGGCACTTCTCTTCTTTTACTTATATTTTTTCTTTGTTCCTCATATAATCTACGCAGGCTATCGATTCTTTCTTTCCTGTCCATTCCCTTCATCCTTTCCAGGCCGTAAAAAATCATTTTACTAATTATTAAAAGATATGACTTGTCTCATTAAGTTATGCTAAAAAAAGTAAAATAAAAAAAACTTGGCATTTGCCAAGTTTTTTACGCTTCAATTATTCAAACATCAATGTTTTCCTACGCATTCCAATATTCAATATAATCCCTAAGGATAGAAAATTAGTTAATAATGCACTTCCACCATAGCTAATAAAGGGAAGTGGAATGCCTGTTATTGGCATTAAGGAGATGGTCATACCGATATTTTCAAAAATTGTAAAGACCAACATTCCAACCATTCCTGCAGAGACATAGGTTCCAAAACGGTCCTTTGATTCAATGCCAATCCGTACAACCCGATAGATAAGTAAGAAAAACAATAAAAGAAGAAGACTAGAACCTATAAAACCAAATTCTTCTGCCAAAACTGAAAAAATAAAATCAGTATGGGCCTCTGGTACCCAATTATCTCTTCCTTGTGTTCCATTTCCTAATCCTACTCCAATAATTGTTCCTTTTCCTACCGCAATTAATGATTGTATTAATTGATATCCAGTTCCTAACGGATCTCTTGTAGGATCAATAAAGGAGGTTAATCTTAACCATTGATATTTTTCAATAATTTTAAAGAATACCTCTTGTTTAAATTGATACAGCAACCCAAGACCAAAAATTCCAGCTGCACCAATACTAAACAAAATCGCAAAATGTCTTAATGAAACTCCATATACTAGCATTATGCTAAACATAATGACAATAAATACTAAACCGGTTCCTAAATCAGGTTGTAGTAGGATTAATATTAATGGGGCTCCAATGATCAAAAATATAGGATAGAGGTCAATAAAGCGCTCAAATGGCCTATCCTCTCGTTTTTGGAGATAAGTTGCTAGCGTTACAATTGTAATTATTTTCATTACTTCCGCAGGCTGAAATTTAATCCCTCCTACTTCATACCAGCCAACAATTCCTTTTGTTACATCCGCAAAGAAGAACAAGCCAAGAAGTAAGACTAATCCAACTCCATAAAAGAAATAGGTATATTGACTAATCATTTCATAATCAATTACCAAGACTCCAATTAAAACGATAAATCCTAACCCATAGAATATCAGCTGCTTCGTCCCGTAGGTGCTTTCAGGCTTAGCACTAGAAATACCTAAGTAACTAAAGATTGCTAGAAATATAATAATGGCAATCATCCAATAATCTAAATATTTTAGGTGCTTTTTTGAAAAGTCCATGATGCAATTTACCTCCGATTGATATAAATAAACTTCAGACGGAAATGAATTGGTCATCATTAGTCCCATCTGAAGTATCTACTTCTTATCTTATCCCTAGCAACTTTCTAAACTTATTCATAATTCCATTCTTTTGTTCTAAATTCATTAAAGGAACTGTCTCTCCCAAAATTCTTCTTGCAATATTACGATATGCAAGTCCTGATAATGTATCTGGATTTAAGGCTGTAGGCTCTCCTCTATTAGCAGAATGGATAACTTCCTCATCATCTACAACAACACCAATAAGGTCAATTGCTAAAATCTGAACCAATTCTTCCACGGTAAGCATTTCACCTTTTTTAGCCATATGAGGTCGTATCCGATTCACAATTAATTTAGGTTCATCAATATGCTTTTCTGCCTCTAAAAGACCAATAATCCGATCTGCATCTCTTACAGCGGCAACCTCTGGAGTGGTTACAATAATTGCATGATCTGCACCAGCAATGGCATTTTTAAAGCCTTGTTCAATTCCAGCTGGACAATCAATAAGCACATAATCAAAATCCTTTTTCAGTTCGTCTACAAGGCTTTTCAGTTGATCTGGCTTAACCGCATTTTTATCCTTTGTTTGGGCTGCTGGAAGCATATACAACGCATCAAAACGTTTATCTTTTACTAATGCTTGCTTTAATCGACAATTCCCTTCAATAACATCAATTAAATCAAATAAAATTCGATTCTCTAAACCCATGACAACATCTAAATTACGGAGTCCGATGTCAGTATCCACAAGACAAACCTTTTTCCCCATTAATGCTAAAGAAATACCAAGGTTTGCAGTAGTTGTTGTTTTACCAACCCCACCTTTTCCAGACGTAATTACTATCGCTTCTCCCATCCTTATCCCTCCATCAACCAAACTCTTCATCTATAAGCTTACAGGAAGCTTGTCTTTAAACTTGGACAAATGTTGAATCTTATCAATGAAAATCCGTTCATCTAAAACATAAGCGAATTCATGCTTTAAAGATCTAGGCTGTTCCTCTTCTATAGGGCGACTTATCACATCAGCAATTCGGATTTGAGTAGGCTCCATAATTGAAGCTGCAATAATGGCTTCTTTATTTCCATTCATCCCTGCATGTACAATCCCTCTGATGGTTCCTAGCACATAAATATCCCCTATTGCTTTTAAAATACCACCAGGGTTGATGTCACCAATATAAAGTACATTTCCTTGATATTCTTGAACTTGCCCTGAACGAATTGTTCCTGTGATAATCTCTATCTTATCCAAGCAATCGTTTGATTTATTTTCTACCACATCATGCTCTATAGAATGAATGATAAGATTTCCTTTAGTAGAAAAGATATTCCTAATTGTTTCTTCTTGAAAGGCAGTAAATTTTCGTGCACCGGTTTTAATGATTACTCTTGTTACTGGACCTGTTAGTATTGTTTGATGGCTATTTTCTAATTTTTCCTTTAATTCTTCTATGACTTCATCGTAGGAGCAGTCATCATTTAAAAGAAACATTAGGCCATCTTTGGTCCCTTTAATGATGATATTATGCTTTGTCATACCAAAGATCACCTCAATGTAACTATTCGCCATCATATGATTTTTTTCCTGCAATAATTAACCAAAAATAAATCTGCTTAAGGAGTTACGGTTTCTTCAGTCTGTGTAGGCTCTTTTGGAATTTTATTTGGATTTTGCCAGCCTTTATATATTTCTAAATAGCTTTCAATAAGCTCTTTAGCGATTGGACCTGAGGCAGAGCCTCCTCCACCATATGGTACGGCAATAGCAAAAGCAATTTCCGGGTCATCATATGGAGCAAAACCAATGAGAACCGAGTTGTCTAATTCCACCCATTTCCCATTATATTTCACATATTGTCCAGATTGAGCTGTTCCTGTTTTTGCACCAACTTTAATTGGTAAATCGTTCAATGTAAAGTAGGCGGTACCGCCAGGTTGAGTAACCATGAACATCCCTTGCTTCACAGCATTAAAATATTCCATTGGCATTTCTATTTTGTTTAATACTTCTGGTTCTTGTTTATATAAAATCCTTCCACCTACACCAGAAGGTGTTCCTTCTTCAATAGCATCAACTAGATACGGTCTCATGCGATAGCCATTATTGGCAACCGCACTTGTATATTGTGCTAGCTGCATAACAGTAAAGGTATCGTGCTGTCCAATCGATTCTTGTACAAAGTTCGGTACCTCTTCATTCACATTTCCAGGAAGTTCTTTTGCTAAATCAATCCCTGTATTCACACCTAAACCAAACATTTGGTTATACTGGCGCATAACCTCAATCGCTTTTCTAGCAGTTCCATATTTATCCCTTAAACGTAAAGCGACCTCAGCCATAAAGACATTGCTTGACTTTTGTAAGGCAACCTTCAAGTCGATTTTACCATGTGCTTTACCACCATAGTTAGGTAAATACAAGGGCACTTTATTCCCTTCACTATCTGTTCGATAATCAAATAAAATTCTTCCTTGGTCATATATTGTTGTATCTGGGGTGATTACCCCTTCTTGTAGTCCCATTAAAACTGTTAATGGTTTTGCCGTGGAACCAATAGCAATCGGCTGACGAATAACACCATTTAATTCAAATGGCATAATCTTTTCTGTATATAAATCTGCAGGAAGTTTCTTTGCATTAAACCAGTTTGGATCATAACGGGGATAATTGGCCATCGCTAATATAGCTCCCGTTTTAGGATTCATTACGACTGCCATCGCCTGTTTAACGTTTTCTCCTTCTTTTGTCTTACTGGTTTGAATTTCCTTTACTTTTTTTTCTAAGGAGGCTTCAACTGCCTCTTGATAACGTTTATCGATAGTTAAAATCAAATTGTTACCTGCGACTGGATTAATCGTATCCTTTACCTGTACCTTCGCATATGCACTATTTACTTCAACTATATCCTGTCCATCCGTTCCTCTTAAGGAGTGTTCATATTTCCGCTCGAGTCCATATCTACCAATTCGGTCTCCAAGCTTGTAACCGATTGCCTGATAATAGCTAAATTCATTGTCAGGAATTTGTCTTGTATATCCAATGACTTGAGCCATAAAATCGTTATAAAGATAATTTCGAACCTGATCAGGTACCACTTCTACCCCTGGAAACTGTTGATGATTTTCTTCAAAGTACGCTCTAGTTTTTTGATTGATATCTACTCCAGCCTCGATGACACGTGGAATATATTTAGAGGCTTTGTAAACTGGTCCTACGTCCATATCTTCTAATATCGTTTCTTTTAATTTTTGTTTATCCTCTTCTGGACTAGCTAATACTTCTGTTAAACGAGAAGCAATCTCTTCATAATCTTGCTTTTGTCCTTCATTAATATGAAAAGTGACGGTCCAAACAATTTTGTTATTTACCAAAACAGTATGATTAGCATCCTTTACTAAGCCTCTTGGTGCATTTTTGGGTATCTTCTTTTCTCGATAGGTTTCTGCCAATGCACTATATTTTTCCCCTTCTACTAATTGAATAAAAGAGAGACGAAAGATAATTGTAGCGAACAATAAAAATACAAGAAAAAATAAGATATTCATTCTGGTAATAAAGGTTGGTTTTTTATTCTTATCTTTTGTCTTTCTCACACTCGTCACCTCGATTATGCATGTTCTTCCTCATCCTCTTTAATAATCTGATTTAATAGTTTGTAAGAAAGAATTGCGATAATTACATTAAAGAGAAGTGTTGGGAGTAAATAATGTAAAAAAGTCCATTGAAATGGAGTCGAAAACAACTGAAATAAACGGTGTATTCCATATAAATAGATTTCATAGGTAAATAAACCCATGATTTCAATAATGACAAATATTATAAAGGAAGGATGGAAAAAATACATTAGCCAGCCACTAAAATAGCCAATGGCTGCTAGACCCCCTAAATGAATGCCCAAGCCTTTGCCATAAATAATATCATAAAAAACCCCTAAGATAACGCCATAAATTAAGCCATATCTACGATGGTTAAAGATTGAAATGAATATTATTAAAATTAAGCTTAGGCGAGGAGCTATTACAATGGATTGACCATATTGATCTAAAGAAAAATATGAAAAGATGGTTCCTTCGAAAATAAACAAGAGAAAAAGAAGAAGATTAAAGGCTAATTTATGCAAATTAATTCTCCTCCTTTTTACTTTCACTAGATTCAGTTGAAGAAGCTGCTGTCGTGCTTATAACCTCAGGTTCAAAATCCTTTTCAACAACAAAAACCTCTTTAATATGATATAAGTCAGCTGCTGGCTTCAAGAAAGCGGTTTTTGTTAGTTCACCTGAGCTATATTGCTCTACTTTAGTTATTTCTCCTATAAGGATACCTGCAGGAAATTTCCCTCCTAAATTAGAGGTTACTACTAATTGTCCTTGCTCTATTTCAGCATTCAATTCTATTTTATTCATTCTTAATTCTTGAGTAATTGGGTCATAGCCTTCGATTACTCCGTAGCTTAGTGGTTGGCTCTGAATCTCTGCAAAAACAAATCCACCATGCTCCGAATCTGAAATCATTTGAACATTAGCAGAAAAGTTAGATACACTATAGACTTTGCCGATTAATCCCTGTGTACTAATCACCGCCATATCCTTAGTAATACCATCTTTAGATCCTTTATCGATCACAAGCATATTATTCCAACGGTCTGGTGACCGACCAATTACACCTGCAGCCTTTAGATGGTATTTATTAGCTACACTTTCTTTATAATCGACCATTTCTTTTAATCTTTTATTCTCTTCTTTAACTTGATTTAATTCTGCAACCACCTGAGAATATTGATGAAGACTTGCCTTTAATGATTTATTCTCAGCAAAAATTAACGTAAAATCACGAATATCTTCAAAGAAACCCGCTACTTTGCTAGCGGGTTTATATATAATTCCTTGTGTCATCGAAACTGTATCTTTTAAAAACTTTTCTGGCCAGGATAGATTGCGACTGCCAATCGTTGACCAAATCAGTATGAATAAAAGAATGATGCTTAACAGAATAAATATTAAATGTTTGTTGTTAAATATTTTTGACAGCAAAAGAAACACCTACACTTAGCTTATTTTTTCTTTGCCCGTTTAAATAGATCCATGTGTTCTAGTGCACGTCCAGTACCCATTGCCACACAATCTAGTGCATTCTCTGCTACAATAACAGGCATTCCTGTTTCTTTGGATAATAAGCGATCTAAATTACGAAGTAGTGCTCCACCACCTGTTAGTACGATACCACGATCCATAATATCAGCTGCTAATTCTGGAGGAGTATTCTCTAAGGTGATTTTTACTGCATCAATAATACTATTTACGGTATCAGATAAAGCATTTGCAATTTCAGTTGTGGTAATTGCTAATGTCTTCGGCAATCCAGTTACGAGATCACGTCCTCTGATTTCCATAATTTCTTCTTTTTCTGGAGCAATGGCAGCACCGATATCTAGCTTAATTTGCTCTGCTGTTCGATCACCAATCATCAGATTGTACATTTTTTTAATATATTGAATAATAGCCTCATCCATTTCATCACCAGCAACACGAATAGAGCGACTATTTACAATACCACCCAATGAGATAACCGCAACCTCAGTAGTACCTCCACCAATATCAACAACCATACTTCCTGTTGGCTCCCATACTGGTAAGTCCGCACCAATTGCTGCTGCTAATGGTTCTTCAATCACTTGAGCATCCTTTGCTCCAGCAAGCTTCGCTGCATCAATTACTGCTCTTTTTTCTACTTCTGTTATTCCAGATGGTACACATACCATAACATATGGCTTTCTTGTAAAAAGGCCTCTTTGCTTTTGCGCTTGATTGATGAAATAACGAATCATTGTTGCTGTAGTCTCAAAATCAGCAATAACGCCGTCCTTCATTGGACGTCTTGCGACAATACTGCCAGGTGTACGTCCAATCATCATTTTTGCAGAGTTACCGACTGCTTCAATTTTATTTTTATCCGTATTTATCGCCACAACGGACGGTTCTCTAACAACAATCCCTTTTCCCTTTACATAAACTAAAGTATTAGCTGTTCCTAAATCGATTGCAATATCTCGTGTAAACCCACCAAACATGTATTTCTTCTCCCTTCAGCTTAAACAAAAGATAGTAATAAGTTCATACACTATAACAAATTAACATTATACTATATGTAAATCCAAAACTATACAACAGAATGATTAGTTTTTCTTAGCAAATAATCCCTTTTCTTTTAACGAGATATAAGCGTTATCTCCAATCACAATATGGTCTAGAACATCAATCCCTATTAGCTCTCCAGCATTTATAAGACGATGTGTAACATCAATATCTTCTTTACTTGGAGTGGGATCTCCACTTGGATGGTTATGAGCAATAATTATTGCGGAGCTACTTTTCTTTATCGCTGGTTTAAAAACCTCTCTAGGATGTACTAGAGATGAATTTAAAGTACCCACTGTAATCGTTTCCTTACCAATAATTTGATTCTTGGTATTTAACAATAATGCAATAAAATGTTCCTGCTTTAAATATCGCATCTCTTCCATAATATAGTGAGCGACATCCTTTGGCGAACGAATAGAAACGCGGTCAATTGATGATTGTAAAACAATCCTCTTTCCAAGTTCGATTGCAGCCTTAATTTGAACTGCCTTTGCAGGACCAATCCCTTTTATTTTTGTTAGCTCTTCTATAGTAACGTCATGTAGGTTATGTAATGTTTCTAATTCTGCTAATATTTTTTGCGCAAGATGTAAAACCGATTCATTACTACTCCCTGTCCTTAATAAAATAGCTAACAATTCTGCATTACTTAAGGAGCTTGCCCCAACCTGTAATAACCTCTCTCGTGGTCTTTCTGCTAAAGGAACATCCTTTACCATGATTGCTCTTGTATCTCCCATAAAAATACCCTCCTTTTTCATCCAGAAGCAGGAGGTGTATCAATGAGGTTTACGCATCGCTTTTTGGATGTACATATTGTTTCATAATATGAATCCCAAAGTGATGTAACTCTTGCGCTAGTAAAGATACAGGTAAGCCAACGACATTAAAGTAATCTCCTTCAATTCCTTCAATAATCATTGCCCCAATTCCTTGTATTCCATATGAGCCAGCCTTGTCCATTGGTTCTTTAGTTTCAATATAATAATTTATTTCGTCCTCTGTTAAAGGCTTCATAAAAACTTTTGTTTTCTGATGTGTCACTTTCTTGTATAGGGTAGCTGCGTCAATTATAGCAATTCCACTATATACCTCATGAGCTCTCCCTTGCAAACGAGATAACATCCCATAGGCATCGGCTTGGTTTTTTGGTTTACCTAAAATTTCGTTATCTAAAACAACAATTGTGTCGGCACCAATTACAATTCCTTCATGGTAATTTTTTGCAATATCCATAGCCTTACGTAATGCAAGCTCTTCCACCATTTTGTCTGGTGCTAGAGGCTCCTCAATATGTTCATCTACCTCACTTGGATGTACGATAAATGGTAACTGAATTAATTGTAATAATTCTTTTCTTCTTGGAGAAGAAGACGCAAGAATGATTTTTTTCATATTCTTCACCTATATTCTAGTTAGTTCTTTGGTTTTGATTAGATTTTTTTATAAATCCAAAATGCAATGCCTAATCCAATAACACTTGCTAAATTTAGTTTAACCTGAAAATATAAATCATACTTCAAAATATTAAAATCTGCTCTAGGCTGCCAGCTAACTTGCTGAGACTTCGCTAAAATCGGTGCAACTCCTCCAAGGACTTCACCAATAATACTTCCAACTAAAAGACCAACGACAAGCAGAATAATTAACAATGTAACCTGTGGTATTTTCATGTTGTTTCTCCTCTGTGTAGATGTATATTTTAGCTATAATTACCAATTGTATTTCTTTAAGTGTAGCAAATGTCCCTTATACTGACAAGATAATACATCATTCTACAAAAAAATAATCGAGTTAAAAAAAAAGCTACATAAGTAGCTTTTAAAGAAACAATCAGTTTTTATCATATTATTTTGTCTTATCAAATAATAATCTTGCTCCAGCAATGCCAGGAACGGTCATTTCTTTCGCATCTAAAATGACATCTAATTCTTCTTCCGTCAAAATTCCACGTTCTAAACAAATTTCACGAACCGATCGACCAGACTGAATTGCTTCCTTCGCAATCTGTGTTGCAGTTTCATAGCCAACATGTGGATTTATTGCGGTAACTACTCCAACACTCTGCTCAACCATTTGCTTGCAACGCTCAATATTTGCCGTAATACCCTCAATCAAATGAGTTCTAAAAACAGTTAATCCATTTTGTAATATACTTAATGATTGTAATAAATTAAACACCAATACTGGTTCCATTACATTTAGCTCTAATTGACCTGCTTCAGATGCCAAGGAAATGGTATGATCATTCCCAATCACTTGGAAGGCAATTTGATTAATAACCTCAGCCATAACTGGATTCACTTTACCAGGCATGATTGAAGAACCAGGTTGTCTTGCTGGAAGATTAATCTCGTTAAGACCTACCCTTGGTCCAGAAGCCATCAATCGTAAATCATTGGCCATTTTGGATAAATTAATGGCTAAAATTTTTAAAGCAGAAGAGACTTCTGTATATGCGTCCGTATTTTGAGTAGCATCTACTAAATCTTCGGCGTTTCTTAATGGGTGTTCTGTAATCTCCGCTAATATTTCAACAACACGCTTTATATATTCAGGCATTGCATTGAGTCCTGTACCAACCGCTGTTGCACCCATATTTACTTCTAAAAGGTTTTTAACCGATTCTTGTACACGAACAATATCTCTGCCAAGAACTCTTGCATAAGCACCAAACTCTTGTCCTAAACGAATAGGCACTGCATCTTGTAAATGGGTTCTCCCCATTTTTATTACATCATCAAATTCTTTTTCCTTTTGATGTAAAGCATCCTTTAGTTTCTTTAATGCTTCAATCAAACCACTAGAATGATTTAATACCGCGATATGAATCGCTGTAGGAAAAGCATCATTGGTTGATTGAGCCATATTAACATGGGTATTTGGACTAAGAAGAAGATATTCTCCTTTTTTCCCACCCAAAATTTCAATCGCTCGATTAGCAATGACTTCATTCGCATTCATATTAAATGAAGTTCCTGCTCCTCCTTGAATAGAGTCGACGATAAAATACTCATGTAATTTACCATCTATAATTTCCTCTGAAGCTTGTACAATCGCATTTGCTAGTTTGGGATTTAAGACACCTACCTCCATATTGGCCAATGCTGCCGCTTTCTTCACATAGCCAAATGCACGAATTAGCTCCCGATGTGGTGGGTAACCTGTAATCGGAAAATTTTCTACAGCACGAAGGGTCTGAATTCCATAATAGGCATCAACAGGAACTTCTTTAGTCCCTAAGAGATCCTTTTCTGTACGATATTGAGTCATTTATGTAGACCTCCACTTTTTCAGGTAATTTTTACCCCTATATTATCCCACTTAACCAGTCTAAATACAATTTGGCCGACTAAAGTTCCATTAATTTTTGATATTGGAATTTGTAAATTAGTAATCCTGCTTCAATATCCCAAAGGTAAACAGAATTCGTATTCTTCTGGTATGCAGCTAATGCTTGGATGGAAATATTCATTTGTTTTACCATGTCACTCACTATTTTTTCATGCTCAGTAAGCTCATCTTGCTTTAAAAGTGGGAGCAATGTTTGAGTATCTAACAAAAATTGTTGATGTTGTTTTTGAATTGCTGCAAAATCCAGTGCATTGTTATTGGCGGAAATCGACTCTCCAATTTGACCAGCCAAAGTAGAGACTAACCGATTACCGGTTAATAACCATTTACTAAATGCGGAATGGGTACCTTCTGCAAATTCTCCTTTAAATGAACCGATCGGATAGTCTTTCACATATATTTCTATTCCCTTTTCTTTTAAAGCGTTTGCTAAAGTTAGACCATTTTCCTTATCCATTGTCATACCCAAAAACAAGTGAAATGGGCCATTTCCTACAATTATTCCGTTCAATCCATTTTTCTTATGTTCTGTTAGAGCTGTTTCTGCCCCTACGCGATCACTAAATACACCAGCCTGTAAAACATAAATTACTTGCTCATCAATAGTTAGTGCTGCTGATTCACTTTTTCCTTGGCCTACAGCAGATAACGGATTATTTATTGTTGTATTTTCTTTCTCTCCAAATAACGGATTAACAAAATAAATAAGAAGTAATGTTCCAATAACCATTCCTGTAATAATTGCCCCAACCCCTGCAGCAACCGTTTTTAATAATTGTGAGTTAATTTGAAGGGAAATTCGTTTATTTTTTTTTCTTGGTGGTGTGGAATATTCAGGTTCATCATGATAGGAATTAGAAAAAGTATCTCCTTTTCTAATAAAAGAAGGAAAGCGATTTTTAAAGCTTTCTTCCATTTTTTCATCGATAATTTCTATATCATATTTAGGAGATGGAGCTTCAATCTTATCTGGGACCGGTAGATCAGTGCTCAGATTTTCGTTTAAAGTAAATTTGGAATGGTTGTCCACAAAGATAAGGTCATCATTATTTACTGATTCTAATCGCTCCAACAAGTCTTCTTGTGTTGGAGCTGGTTTTGGTGCTGGTTTTGGTGCTATGTCCTGATTAGTTTTTACAATGTATAGGTTTTTTTGCTTGTCCTCATTTTTCTGTTTGTCTTCATTTTTTTGTTCTACTCTTTCTGTTTTTCTTTTTTCTACTGGTTTCCATGCTCGTATATTGATTTTAGGGTTGTCCACTTTTTAAACCTCCTCAGCCATTCTTTTATTCCATATATATGAATAAAAGTGAGGATTAGAACAAAAAAAATAGACTTGATTTTTTGAAATCAAGTCTATTTAAATTTATTTATTGGTCTTATTAATAATAGTTTGTCTTATATTGGGTTATTACTTTGATTTGGTGTGTAAGTAGGAATTGGTGGTAGAGGTGAAAGAATACCATCCATTTCCGGTGAATAATAGGTATTAAAGGTTAGCTCAACCATTGGATTCGTTGAAGTAGCTGCCCATTGCCATTCACCCAAATTAATTAACCGCTCCGACTCATAAACATCATTGATAAAATCTCTTAAATCAAAATAACTGCCACTAACTGTCATATGAATGCTAATAGTGACAATACCCGGTTCTGAATTCTTCTCTGAGTGTTCTTTTGTTGCTTCGTTCGTATTACCCTTTTCATCGTTAACAGAATTTTGTACGGTTATATTCCCTAGAGTTTCTTCAAAATCGATGGAATAAATTGCTATTTTATTTTTAGAAGAAACCTGCTCTAGAAACTGGAGAAGTTGAGGTGTACCCGGTTCTGATGGTAGCCTATGATAAAATTCGTTTACATCCTTAATTTTAGGTTTTTTCTCTATTTCCTTTAACTGTTGATCAATTAAGGCAATAAATTCTTCTTCTTTTTGAATCTCTGTCTTAAGTTCAAGTATTTTTTGATTATAGTCTGTTACCTTATAAAAGTAGAAGCTTCCCATAATGACAAAAAACAGAAGGATAATTAATAATGCTTTACGCCCTTCACTCATGGTTAATCCCCTCCTTCATATACAGCTTATCAAGATTAACCGTTACTTTGATAGTAAATAGTTTACCGGAGTAACCTACTCCTTGACTAGAGGCATTGCTTTCCTGAATAACTGGTACATCAATATTTTTAACCCATTCAATCTTGGATAATAATTGCACATATTGCCCAATAAGATCAATCGAAGGGAAAATCCCCTGCATTTCTATAATTCCTTCATCTGACCAAGCCATTCTCATTATTCGCCCACTAGAAGGTAGTTGTCTACTAATTTCATCCACATAGTCAACCCAGTTCACATGCGTTGGTAATAATTCCTGATAATCCTTTAAATAGGTTTCCACAAGTAAAGAGGTTTCTTTTTCTTTATTGAGAACTCCCATTTTCACTTCACGATCTGCCTTCATCCGCTCCAGAATCAATTGATTCTCTTCGAGTAGACTGGATTTATGCCAGATCTGTAAACCAATAAAGGAACCAAAAACAATAACAACCACACCAGCTATTATAGCAATTGGCCATTGATATTTTTTGGTGGTTGGAACATGAGGCAAAAGATTAATGTCCATTACTCAACCACCTCTCTAAATAACATACCAATTCCAACTTCATAGCCCAAAAGACGTTCGGTCTCTAGTTTTTTATTTTCTGATGTATATCGAAGGGAGTGTACCTCCATATCTAATCTCTCTTGTATTTGGTTGTAAAACTCAATAGGAAGATCAAAAAGGGACGAAATATAGCAATGATTAATTTTTTGATCCTGATGATTTAAGGTGAATCGGAAAAAATTAATGGCTCGTTCTATTTCATGACCTAATTCAGTAACAAAGGATTGATAATTTTCTTTTTCCTGAATTCGATCTAAAAGGGTTTTTGCATCATATATTTTTCCGTTTAATACCTCTTGTTTAGATGATTCTTCTTCAACCTCTGCGAATTCCTTTATCTGTTCCTGACGCTTCACAAAGCTATCAATCGCCATTTCATAATGACGAGTAAACCATAAAATACTATTAGCAAAAATATGCAAATCAACACCAAACCGTGAGATATTCACTAGTAATATAGGGTCATCTTTTTTGTTTTCATGAATTGCGGAAAAAATACGATATAAACTTAGAGCTGGGATATCTACGTATTTGGGCTTGAAGCCATTTTCCTGTAATATTTCAACCATTGGATAGATTAAATCTCCCGGTGCAGCAACAATCATCACTGAACTAGCCAGTTCTCCTTCGTCATTATATACAGGCTGATCGCTTTTTAGCTTAACTAGGTCCACAATCGGTAAATCAAATGGTAAATGAATGCTTGTCCCAATTTCAAATTGAACCATTTGCTTCAAATCCTTCTCTGGTACATCTGGCATCGCTTGATGCCTTACAATGACTAATGAGCTAGGAATTACGATATGGACTAGCTTTGCTTTTATTTTATATTCTTTTACCTGCTGCTTCAGGATTTCTTCCCATTGGCCCTTATCTAGCTTGCCGCCATCACCAATCATTGAGTGCTTTAATGAGAAGGCCTGATGAATGGTTTGAATCTGTTTGTTTTTAATTGTTACCTCTAAAAAGCGAACACAATCCTCCTCTAGGGAAACTGTTAATAATCTAGTTTTGTTTTTAATTAATCTAAGTAATTTCTTTTTCAATTGAATTTCACCTCAGTTTCTCCGCTCACCCAATATAATTCTATTCTTAATTGACTTCCCAACCGTAAATGTAAAGGCCTTCGTCTCCTACTTCAATCGCTTTTGGGAAAACAATCTTTTCAGCAATAACACCATCTCTGACCTTTATCGTTGGCCTTTGATTATGAAACAGATCATCTACCTTATAATCAAAGACGATTTCTTTATCAGCAACTAGCCAACCATCGATTTCTGTATTATTGCTTGTTAAAATCCCAACATTGCGCCATTTTTCTTTTTTATTATTATCGGTATATTCATTAAGATAAGAAACAGCACTATCAATAGCCCACCATTGGTAGTTACGATTAGGAGCCTTATCTTGTTTATCTTCTTCCATATTAGATTTAGCTAAGAAAAGGATGTCTTCACCTTTTATTTTAACGGGATTATCGTTAGCACGAGAGGTTAAAGCTTCATTAAAACCAATTAATATCCCACCGTCGGTGACTACAACCAGCTCCTGTAGATCAGTGATTTCTACGCCCTCTTCAATTAGTAAATCGCCTTTTACATGAATCCAACCATTGAGGTCCGCTTTATTTCGATTCGTAATCACCAGATCACCGTTAATTTCTTTCATTTTGTCATTTCCCTCTAATTTTTCTGCAATATCCTGTATGTTAGATTGTTTTTTCAATGGGTTTTCCTGAATACTTGTATTAAATGACTCCCCATTAAGATTTTTTGATTCAGAGCTTAATACTATTTTCCAATTTTTATATAGCTTTATTTCATAGCCTAATTCCTTTAAATGATTGGATTCCTCTGTGACTAAAGTTGAATCGATAAATTCAGGGTGATTTCCTGTTAAATCCATCGAAAAAAGAAACTCAAATCCACCGTTATCCGCCTGATTATAAAGCTTATCTCCATTATATAAATAAATTTTCTTACCTGAATAAACATCCCCTAATATTTTTAAGTTATTTTTTAAAGGTATTTTATTTTTAAACTCAATTTCTGGTAAAAAGGGGATAGACAAAGAGAAGGATTCGTAATTCACCTCTTCCTGACCTAAATAAAGATCCTCTTTACTAAAAATGGTATAGTTAAAGGCTGAATTATCTCTAATCTCTTTAAACGGCTTTTTCTTGGAAAGAACGACATTGATTGTCGTATTCGATTGAAGCATATTATTTAGTCTTGCTGTCCCAATCGATTTCACGAGATATTCGCTACCTTCTCTGCTCACTTCAATCGAATAACTTAATCCAATCCGATTTTGATCCAGTAACCCATCTAATTTAATAGGGCTTGACCGCAAATTACCCCGATTTTCTTCCACAAGATTAATTCCCTCAAGAACACCAGCTTCTGCTGCATAATAGGATTGGATCTTTAGCTCATCCTTAAGAACATTCTGATGGTGGGTTCCCGTAAGGTAAATTAAACTACTTCCCATTATTCCAAAAATGGTTACAAAGATTAATACCATTAGAAGGGCAGAACCCTTTTCAGTTTTTAAATAATGACGGAGTTTAATTTTTATAGGCACCTTCTATTTAATTCCCCTTTACACCAATATAGGAATACGCGATCAATTTGAAAGGAAAAATTTGGTGACCTGATTTAATTTGAAGATCAAGTTGAATCCCTATTTTTTTCTTCTCTTTTAAAAGAATACCTTGATAGTCTTGAACTCCTGTTAATAACGTCAGATCAATCCCGTTTTCCTTCTGTATCTTTATGACCATCTCATTTTTATCAAAAACAAAGGTGGTTTCCTCTCCTGATTCCTTTGTTAATGTTATCATATTCTCACTAACCATAATTTCCTCTGCGTTTCTCACTTCATCATTTACAACATTCATAAAAAATGCCGTTTCACTATTTTGTAACGAGCCCTCACTAACCTCATTAAATGTTTTGATAAATTGTATTTGTACTGTGCTTATGGCGATTAAGACTACTGCGATAATGGCAACAACAGCCAGTAGTTCAATTAATGTAACTCCCTTTTGATTTTGCAGTCCCTTAAGCATTATATCGGATCCTTTATTTCTGTATTTATAAAAGTAATCGGTTGATGACTATCTAAATAGAAGACACTCAATTTAACCGCAATTTTCTTAATTCCAACAGATGGTGACCGTTTAAATAAAATCTCCACCCTATAATTGTTTTGTTCAGTATCATAGACTTTGGTATAGCTATCCTTACTTAAGTTATGGAGTAAGGTTTGAAGTTCAGTTTTTGTTGAAAGGGATAGACTCTCTTGCATATCTGCCTTTAAAGCCTCAATATGATTTTGAGCGATTGTTAATGCCTTCACCTTTCTTTGGTCATACATATAATTTGTGTAGGCACTATTTAGTAGTTGAAAGACGGGTATGATAATAATGGATAATATTGTAATAGCTGCTAATAACTCAATAAGGGTCATCCCCTTTTGATTATTCCAATTATGAAACTTCAATGGGATGCACTCCTTCCATAATTTAAAAGATTTAGTAGATTTAATAGATTTAATAAAAATTCAAATACCAAGCCCAAATTTGGTTACCAAGAAAATAAGCAATAATACTGCCAATAAAAATGAATGGGCCAAACGGAATCATTTGCTTTCGTTTTACGATTTTAATCAGCATTAAAACCCCACCAATAATTGATCCAATCGCTGTGGATAGAAAGATCGCAAGTAGTGTATTTTGCCAGCCTAGAACAAGACCAATTAAGAAAAATAGCTTAATATCGCCACCACCCATTCCACCTCGACTAACAATAGCGACTAGGAGTAGCAATCCCCCACCAATTACAGCCCCTATGATATAGCTCCAAATTGGGTATGGATGATAAAACAATCGAAGAATAAAAATGAGAATAATACCGGGATAAGTAATCTTATTCGGGATAATTTGATATTTTAAATCGCTTAAGGTTACCGTAATCATAATCATGATAAACGGATAAGCGATAATGAGTTCTTTACTAAAACCGAAAAATAAAGGAATAAGAAGAAATAAAAATAGTGTTAATAGTTCACCTAATGGATAGATTGGTGAAATCCTTGTACCACAATAACGACATTTTCCTCTTAGTCCTAAATAGCTTAATACAGGAACTAAATCCATTACAGATAAACGGTGATTACAACTCACACAGTGTGATGGTGGAAATGCTATAGATTCTTTTTTTGGAACACGAAGAGCAACTACATTTAAAAATGAGCCGATAAATAAAGCTAGTAGTATGTATATTGTCCAGAGTAATAGATTCATAGAAGGTTTACCTCTTTTTTAAAAATAGCTATGGTACCATCTAATTGAATAGATGGTACCAAGAAGTGTTAATAACCAACACTAATTTTTTTGTTACTGTCTATAGTTACAGTGTACTTAATATGCGTACTATCTTTTAATGGTGGTACTTCTTTTAAGTAATTAGGTATTAATTTATCTTTTATATCCACTGGTGTAGCTCCTCCAGTAATTGTTCCACCTGATGTTCCAGGAGTCAAAGTCATAGGAAAATCAGTGTCCTTTACAGCTTCCATTAGATAAGCTCTTTCTACAGCATCTTTTATTAAAGCTTGGTTAGCAGCATCAACACTAGTTTTACTACTATTAATTTGGCCAAGTACAGATGGAACTGCTACTGCGGCAATAATACCAAGAATTACAATTACTGCTAACAATTCAATTAAGGTCACACCTCTTTGATTTTCATTAAATCTACTAAGTTTAATCAAAATATTTTCACCTCAGTTCTGATATATGTTTATGGTGTAATAGATACAGCTCCAGTAATATTGTTATATGACCAACTTTTACCACTTTGTTGAAGAGTTGGTATCTCTTTAATAAATGGGCCACCATTACCTGTAGAAAGTAGAGTTTCTATAGAATTAGGATAAGAAGAATTTATAACCTGATATCTTTCTATTGCATCCTGTAACATCTGTTGATTTGCTAGATCTGCTTCAACTTTGCTATTTCCAATTTGCCCCATTACCGCCGGCACTGCAACCGCAGCTAAAATACCTAAAATAACAATAACAGCTAAAAGCTCTATCAATGTCACACCACGCTGATTAGATAATTGCTTTCTCATTAATTTCATCATCTTTCTCTCACCTCCCAAATTATTTTTCTTTAATTTTTTTATGTGTTATCTATTTGATAACTATTTTGTGTGGTCGATAGGATCGCACTGTGACCACAGTTCAAAATAGTTATGTTGCCAAAAGTTACTATTGTCCAATCATATCATAAACCCCAAACATTGGCGTAAGTACTGCTAAAATTATGGTACCAACAACAATTGCTAGGAAAACAATCATCAGTGGTTCAATTAAGGATTTCAGCTGATCGGTCATGGTTTCTACGTCTGACTCATAGAAATCGGCCACCTTCATCAGCATCTCTTCAATAGAACCCGTTTCTTCACCGATGGCCATCATGTGTGTTAATAATGGTGGGAATACCCAATGCTTTTCTAATGGCTCGTGAATGGTTTTTCCTTGTCTTAGACTATCTCTTGCATCACGAATCGGTTTGGCGATGGCTTCATTTCCCACCACTTGACTTACCATGGTTAATGCTTGCAGAATTGGCACAGCACTTGATAGTAAGGAGCTAAAGGTCCTAGCAAAGCGAGCCATTGCCGATTTTTGAATCAGCTTGCCAAAAACCGGAATCTTTAGCTTTGCAAAATCAAGATAATATCTGCCCTTTGGTGTTTTTCCCCAATAACCCAAACCAATAATGATAAACAAAAATATAGCCATAACTATATACCAACTATCGACGAAAAAGTTGCTCACTCCGATTACAATTCGTGTAGGAAGTGGTAGCTCCGCACCAAAGTCAGCATACATTTGCACAAAGCCTGGAACAATTTTTACCAGCATAAATATGGTTACAAGGATTGAAAGAATCCCTACTACAATCGGATAGGTTAATGCCGATTTCACTTTTTTTCTTGTATTGTTTTCCTTTTCAAAGAAAATGGCAACCTGATTTAGAGTATCATCCAAATTACCGGCTGTTTCCCCAGCCTTCACCATATTCGTAAATAATGGAGGAAATACTTTTGGATGTGCATTTAAAGTAGCAGAAAAGGTTTCTCCCCCTCGAATATCCGCTTCCATTTGTTTTAATACTTTTTTAAACTTTTTATTTTCGGTTTGATCTGCTAAAATACGGACCGCATCTAAGATGGAAATTCCAGACTTGATTAGAGTAGCGAGCTGTCTTGAAAAAACCACCAACTCATCTAGACTGATAATTCTCCCTAGCTCAATCTCCTTTTTTAAA
The DNA here is from genome assembly GCA_002441135.1 of Caryophanales bacterium UBA6259. Classification (GTDB taxonomy): domain Bacteria; phylum Bacillota; class Bacilli; order Tepidibacillales; family Tepidibacillaceae; genus UBA6259. Next base: position 47,298 of record DJVJ01000050.1, read on the forward strand.
AAACTGTTTTTTTCCATTCGAATAGAAGATACATACAGGCCTTCTCGCCGAAGATCGTTAACCACCATTTCCTGACTTATACTTTCGATAGCACCTTCTACTCGTGCACCCTTGGAATTAATTGCTTGATAGTGAAAAACCGGCACATGATCACCTACTTATCTTATCTGTCTTATCCATTCCAATTTAGAATGGCTTGCTTTGCCGTCATCTCCGATATTTTACCTTGTCCAATTAAATGCTTTAAGGCCATATCCATCGTAATCATGCCAAAGCCTTTACCGGTTTGCATTACGTTTTTGATCTGATGCACCTTTTCAGCACGGATAAGATTTGCAACAGCAGGAGTGTTGATTAGCACCTCTACAGAAGGTACTCTGCCATTACCATCTATGGTTGGTAATAAACGTTGAGAAACGATACCCAATAGCACTGCCGCTAATTGAATTCTAATTTGAGGCTGTTGATATGCCGGAAAAACATCAATAATTCGATCAATGGTATTGGCTGCATCAGTAGTATGTAGGGTTGCAAAAACCAAATGCCCGGTTTCTGCCGCTGTAATCGCGGTAGAGATTGTCTCCAAATCTCGCATCTCTCCTACTAATATTACATCTGGGTCTTGACGCAACGATGCACGTAATGCACTAGCAAAACTCATTGAATCAACACCAATTTCTCGTTGATCAATTAAGCACCTGCCATGGCGATGTAAATATTCAATAGGGTCTTCTAAAGTAATAATATGCTTTGCTTGGGTTTGATTAATTAAATCAATCATGGAAGCTAAGGTAGTTGATTTACCACTTCCAGTTGGGCCAGTTACAAGGACAAGTCCTTGTGGTTTTTCTACAAAGCTTTTCAAAATTGCTGGTACACCTAATGTTTCTAAACTAGGAATTTCTGTTGGAATCACACGAATAGCCAGGCTTACTGTTCCTCGTTGCTTATAAGCATTGATCCTAAAGCGTGATAAACCAGCAATACCATAAGAAAAGTCTAACTCCCCTTTTTCTAGAAAACGTTGATATTGTTCTTCCGTAGTAATCTGTTTTAGAAAAGCAACGGTGTCCTGAGGCATTAGCTTATGTGAACCACCAGCCACCAAACTTCCATGCACACGATAGGTTGGTGCTGCCCCTACAGTAAGGTGTAAATCGGATGCTTGTTTTTGAAATGCCTCTCTTACTAAGTCTTCAATTTCATAGTTCACTATTTTCACCTCAATCGCTTGTTGTTGCATTCAGGACTTCTTGGACTGTTGTAAGACCTATGGCAACCTTATTTAATCCATCCTGAAGCATCGTCACAAAACCTTTATCAGCCAAATAACTACGGTAGCTTGCATCTGATTGTTTATTTAAAACCATCTGCTTAAGCTGGTCATCTAAGCTTAACATTTCATGGATTGCAATACGACCACGATATCCTGTTCGATTACATTTTGAACAGCCTCTTCCTTTTTTGAGAATTGGGTTCGTGATCCCGAACCGGTTTAAAACCTCTATCTCTTCCTCTGTTCCTGTATATGGAGCCGCACATTCCGTACATACCCTTCTTACTAACCGTTGTGCAACAATACCTGTTAAAGCAGAGGAAACCAGAAAAGGTTCAATTCCCATATCGATAAAGCGAGTAATGGTTGATACAGCATCATTGGTATGTAATGTACTTAATACAAGGTGCCCTGTTAATGCAGAACGAATCGCCATTTCTGCCGTTTCTAGATCACGAATCTCCCCTACCATAATTACATTAGGGTCTTGTCGCAAAATAGAACGTAAGCCTCTACCAAAGGTAAATCCGATTTTTTCATTTACCTGTACCTGATTAATCCCCTCTAACCGATACTCAATCGGGTCCTCCACTGTGATAATATTAATATCTTCCTTGTTAATTTCGTTCAATGCTGCATATAAGGAGGAAGTTTTACCACTACCAGTTGGTCCTGTGATCAAAACGATTCCATAAGGTTTTCGAATCATTTGTCTAAATTGATTCGCATTATTAGACGAAAAGCCTAACTGTTCAATTTGTTTAATCGCTTGTCCTAAATCTAAAATACGTAACACAATTTTTTCACCATAAGCGGTCGGTAAGGATGAAACACGGACATCGATTACATTATAATCTGCAGTCATTTGAAAACGCCCGTCCTGTGGAAGACGCTTTTCGGCAATATTTAGCTTGGAGATAATTTTTAGACGAGCAGTAACTACCCCTTGCATATGTTTAGGTAATGTTTGCTCCGTTCTTAGAATCCCGTCTACACGAATTCGAACTCTAAAATCATGTTCCTGTGGATCAAAATGAATATCACTTGCTCTTTGGTGAACAGCATTCTTTATAATTTGATTTACCATCCTACTTACTGGTGATTCCTCGGACTGTAGCTGTTCGTCATTTAGTTCTTCTTCTTTAGGAAGATTTTGAAGAATTTCTTTCACCGATTCTTGTATACTATAATACCGGCTAATAGCTCTCTGTAGCTCTTCTTTTGTAGCAATAACCGGTTCAATTTGAAAGCCCGTTGTCATCCTCAAATCATCAATCGCATAATAATCTAGTGGGTCAGCCATTGCTACTGTTAATTTATTGCCTGATTTTTGAATAGGAATTAACTGATGACGAATAGCTAGATTTTCTGGAATTAATTGCACCAAAGAACGGTCTATTTGATATTTATATAGACTTACATGAGGTATCCCTAATTGAAATTCCAATACTTCAATTAATTGCTGTTCAGTGATGTATCCCTTTAATATCAAGGAATCCCCTAATCGTTTTTTTGTTCGCTTTTGATCTTCCAATGCATCTGCTAGTTGGTCTGCTGTAATCAAGCCTGTTTCAACTAACAAATCTCCAATTCTCTTTTTAGCCATATTGGCCACCCTTCCGAATTAGGACTTTTTTACTCTATCAACTATTAATCTATGTATTCTTCAGAAACTGTGATTTTCCTTGTTTATTTATAATGAAATTAAAAATAAATTAATCATCAATATAGGTCTATTTTACTACTTCTGGATTTCCAAACATATAAGAAATAGGACAATTTATTATTAAAAAAATTATGTAAAATACTAGCTTTAATTATATACAATATAACAAACTTCAAATAAAAAGAAAAAGGATGAATCTACTACTATTCATCCTTTTATTTTAACACAAAGAAAAACTCATTTAATATTCATTTTTTCTTACAATTTTTCGCTATCCTTCCATACATCAACCAATTGATAAGCTACCTTCCAAATATCTCCTGCACCCATGGTCAGGATTAAATCATTTGGTTGAGCAGCTTTTAATAGATAATCAAAAACCTCTTCCTTTGTAGGGAAAAACTTTACGTTTTCATTGCTGTTTTGCTTGATTAATTCGACCAATTTGGTTGCACTTACTCCTTCAATCCGTTTTTCACCAGCTGGGGAGTAAATGTCAGTAATAATGACTTCATCTGCCTCTGAAAAAGCCCGGCTAAATGCATCCAAAAGAAAAAATGTTCTGGTATAACGTTGAGGCTGAAAAACAGCAATAATTCTTTTATCAGTTGCCTTTGATGCACTTATTGTAGCTTGAATTTCTGTTGGATGATGGGCATAATCATCCACCACCGTAATATCCTTATATTCCCCAATTACCTGGAATCGACGTTTAGCACCTGTAAATCCTTTTAAGGCATTCACAATTCCCTCAAAAGGAACTCCTACCTCTAGCCCTACAATAATCGTAGCCATCGCATTTAAAACATTATGGTTTCCCGGTACAGACAGCACCACTTCACCTAGCTCTTTTCCATGATATGCCACAGTAAAAGAGACACTTCGGTTCAAGGATTTAATGTTCGTAGCCACCATATCTGCTTTCTCATCAAAACCATATGTTATTACATCGGCCTTTATATCTCCTAAAAGCTCCTGAATGTAAGGGTCATCATAACAGACAATAGCTTTCCCATCTGGCTTTACTTGACTTAGAAATTGACGATAGGCCCCTTTTAACTTTTCAAAATTCCCATCATAATTTTCTAAATGATCCGCTTCAATATTGGTTACTACCCCTAAATATGGATAGTATTGAAGAAATGTACCATCACTTTCATCTGCTTCTGCAACCACATAATCACTTTTTCCTGCTTTTGCATTGCTACCAATATCTAAAACCTCACCACCAATAACAAAGGTTGGATCAATTTGATTTTTTTCTAATACCAGTGCAATCATGGAAGAGGTTGTGGTTTTTCCATGAGCACCAGCGACAGCAATACCATTTTTTTGATTTAAAATCTTTGCAAGCATTTGTGATCTGTGAATAAGGGGAATATTGTTTTTTTCTGCTGCAATTAATTCTACATTATCCTTTGGGATATCCGTGGAATAGATCACTAATTCAGCACCAGTAATATTTGACTCATCATGACCGATAAACACATGTGCGCCTCTTGCTACCAATTTATCTGTTAAATCCTTCTTTACTACATCTGAACCACTTACTTGATATCCTAAATCTAACATGACTCGCGCAATAGCGCTCATGCCATAGCCACCAATCCCAATAAAATGAACACGTTGTGGACTACTATTCACCCTATTCACCAACCTTTAATTCTTTTTCTTTTCTATCATATAACGACGAACGTCAGAGATTAAATATAAGGAACCGGTAATTATTAATAGATCTTTTGGTTCCGCCATCCCCACTGCTGTGTCAACTGCTTCTTGCCATGAAGAAATCGTTTGGTATGTAACCGGTAATTGTAACCCTTCTATTTGTTGTTCTAAATCCTCAATCTTAGAAGCCCTTGGATTATCTGGCTCTGTTAAGATAAGATGATCTGCTACTGAAGATACAACATGAAGAAATTCATCCACCGCTTTGTCCTTTAAAATACCAGTAACCATAATTAGACGATTATAATCATATAATTTAATAGTTTCTACTAAGCTTATCGCACCTTGTGGATTATGGGCCCCATCAAGGATAACCAAAGGATCCTCCATCACCTTTTCAAAGCGTCCAGGCCAAAATGTAAATTTCATTCCATTCATGATGCCTTCTTCTTCCACCATAAATGCATAATACTGCCTTAAAATTTCAATAGCCATTAAAGCAACACCCGCATTTTTCACTTGATGGGGTCCCTGCATTTTTATTTCAATATCATTTATTTTTGAAAACATTCCTTCAAAATTAAATTGACTTCCATTTACGGTCATCTTATTGGTTTGTATAGAAAAATGTTCATTGATTTGATAAACTGGTGCCCTTTTTTCTGTTGCAGTCTGCTTGATGACAGCAATAGCCTCTTCTTGCTCTACCCCAGAAATTACGGGTACACCGGATTTTATTATCCCTGCTTTTTCAAAAGCAATTGCTTCTAAGGTATTTCCGAGTAGGTCCATATGGTCATATCCTATACTAGTAATCACGGAAAGGATAGGATGTACAATATTAGTAGAATCTAATCTTCCACCTAAGCCTGTTTCCCAGATCACAATCTCCGGATAGGCAATCTTTGCAAAATAAAGAATCGCAATTGCAGTTACAACTTCAAATTCAGTTGGCGCCCCTAATTCCGATTCCTCTAATTCCTTGGCAATAGGGAGAATTTGATTTAACGTCTTTACAAGATCTTCTCCACTAATATCTTCACCATTGATTTGAATCCGATTCGTAAAATGAATCAAATAAGGAGAAGTAAAGGTTCCGACTAAATATCCAGATCGTTTTAACACTTCACTAATAAAACTTACAGTAGAGCCTTTTCCATTAGTACCAGCCACATGAAGATATTTCACTCTGCGTTCTGGATGGTTTAAACGCTCCATCATATATTCCATTCGCGCTAAGCCTGGCTTTATTCCTAAAGTTTTTAGATTGTGAATCCATTCAATTGCTTCTTCCATCGTTTGAACTTGTTCCACACTCATAACTCCTCACCACTCTTCAATATTTTATGATGAATTAGAATAGATATGACCTGAGGACGAACTAGAAAGTTCGCCCTTTTTTCAGGCATTCTTTTAATACCTATAGAGCCTTCAATTCATTAATACGTGCTAACACTTTATCTCTTTTTTCTATATAATCCTTCTCTTTTTCCTTTTCTGCTTCAATTACTTGAGCAGGGGCTTTATCTGTAAATCCTTTATTTGCTAATTTCTTTTGTACTCGTTCCACTTCAAAGTTTAGGTTTTCTAATTCCTTTTCTAAACGAGCAATTTCCTGTTGAATATCGATTAAGCCTGCTAAAGGAAGATAAATTTCTGCACCTGTTACCACAGCGGACATTGCTTTATCTGGAGAAGCTAAGTCAATACCAATCTGTAATTCTTCGGGATTACAGAATTTTTTAATATATTCTGTTCCTTTTCTTAATGTATCTTCATTTTCAATACTATCTGGCTTTAAGATCAATTGAATTTTTTTGCTTAATGGAACATTTACTTCCGCACGAATATTACGAACAGAGCGAATAACATCCATTAATAAGCCCATCTCTTTTGCTGCTTGAGGGAATTCAAACTCATCCTTTGCTTGTGGCCATGCTGATAAAGTAATGGTTTCTCCTTGGTGTGGGAGATGCTGCCATATTTCCTCGGTAATAAAAGGCATATATGGATGTAATAAACGTAAAATACGATCTAAAGTATACGTTAATACTGATTTTGTCGTCTTTTTCGCCTGTTGATCTTCTCCATAAAGGGAAAGCTTCGCAAGTTCAATATACCAATCACAGAACTCATCCCAAATAAAGCTCGTTAAACTTCTTCCTGCCTCACCAAAGTCATATTGCTCTAATAAACGAGTTACATTTTTAATCGTTTGATTTAAACGATGGAGAATCCATTGGTCAGATGTAGATAATGGACCTGAAAAATCAATATCCTCCGCTTTAAAATCTTCAAGATTCATGATAGTAAAGCGAGAAGCATTCCATATTTTATTGGCAAAGTTTCTTGCAGCTTCTACCCGTTCAAAATTAAAACGCAGGTCTTGTCCCGGTGTACTACCTGTAGAAATCATAAAACGTAATGCATCTGCACCATATTGCTCAATAACTTCTAATGGGTCAATTCCATTTCCTAATGATTTAGACATTTTTCTTCCTTGGCTATCACGAACCAAGCCATGAATATATACATCCTTAAATGGATTTTGCTCTGTGAACTCTAGTGCAGTAAATATCATTCTTGCAACCCAGAAAAAGATAATGTCGTAGCCAGTAACTAGTACATTAGTTGGGTAATAACGCTTCAGATCTTCTGTTTGCTCTGGCCAACCCATAGTAGAAAAAGGCCATAATGCAGAGCTAAACCAAGTATCAAGTACATCCTCATCCTGCTTTAGCTGATGATTGCCACAGCTACAAACGGTTGGTTCCTCCATCTGAACAATGGTTTCACCACAGGATTCGCAATACCATGCTGGAATACGGTGACCCCACCATAATTGTCTAGAGATACACCAATCTCGAATATTCTCTATCCATCCAAGGTATACTTTTTCAAATCGATCAGGGATAAAACGAACACCCTGTGCTTCCTTCTGTTGTTTAATTGCTTGCTCTGCTAATGGCTTCATTTTTACAAACCATTGCGTAGACAAATATGGCTCAACAACAGCACCAGTACGTTCACTATGTCCGACAGAGTGAAGATGCTCTTCAATTTTAAATAGAACTCCTTGTTCTTGCAAATCTTTCACGATTTGCTTACGGCAAACAAAACGATCCAGTCCTTGGTAGATACCTGCATTTTCGTTCATCTTACCAGAGTCATCCATTACTAATACTCGTGGTAGGTCATGACGAGTACCAATCTCAAAATCATTCGGATCATGTGCAGGAGTAATTTTTACAGCACCACTACCAAATTCACGGTCTACATATTCATCCGCAATAATAGGAATTTCTCTACCAACAATCGGAAGAATTACTGTTTTACCAATTAGATGCTGGTATCTCTCATCCTTTGGATGAACAGCTACTGCAGTATCTCCAAGCATAGTTTCTGGTCTTGTTGTTGCTACTTCAATCGATCCAGTTCCATCCTTTAAAGGATATTTCATATGGTAAAAAGCACCCATAATTTCTTTATGTTCTACTTCGATGTCTGATAAAGCAGTTCTTGCTTCTGGGTCCCAGTTAATTATATATTCTCCACGATAAATTAGTCCTTTTTCATATAGACTAACAAACACTTTACGAACCGCTTTAGAAAGTCCTTCATCTAATGTAAAGCGTTCACGAGAGTAGTCAAGCGACAAGCCAAGCTTTCCCCATTGCTCGTGAATACGGTCCGCATATTTTTCCTTCCACTCCCAAGCATGCTCTAAGAATTTGTCTCGCCCAAGCTCATATCGATTCATTCCTTCTTCTTTAAGCTTGGCATCCACCTTTGCTTGTGTAGCAATTCCAGCATGGTCAGTTCCTGGTAACCATAAGGCATCATAGCCCTGCATTCTTTTCATTCGAACCATAATATCTTGTAATGTAAAATCAAGAGCATGTCCAATATGTAGCATTCCTGTTACATTAGGTGGTGGTATAACAACGGAATATGGCTCCTTTGTTTTATCTTCACCCGCTTTAAAAAACTCATTACTGACCCAAAATTGACTCCACTTTTTCTCAATTTCTTTTGGATCATAGGTAGTAGGAATTTGCAGTTCAATCTTTTCAGTCATGATAAACCTCCTCCGTTAATCTTTGATTAATTTTTAAAAATAAAAAAACTCTGTTCATCCTCAAAGGACGAATAGAGTTATATTCGCGGTACCACCTTTGTTCATAGCATTAAATCAATAGGTATAACTAAAAAACACATAATGCTATGCACTTAATTGGATAACGGGTTCTCCGATCCTTCCTACTTCATTTCAAAAGGATTACTTCAGGGCGACCTTCGATAATTCATTCCCTAGAAAACCTTTCAGCTAATGGTTCTCCTCTCTAAAGGGGTACTTATCTACTCTTCCCTTTCATCGTAATTGATGACTATATAAATTGTAATATACTTCTATTATTATTCTATATTGTAATGGCTTCTTTTCATAAAGTCAAATCCCGTTTTCGATATCCCGTCACACCTTTTATTCTCTGTACATAATTTATATTATCCTGATGTTAGGGGTGTGATATTGATGAAATTCTTCAAACAATTCCGTTATGCCATACGTTCTTTAGTGTTCCCCTTAATTATTTTACAATTTATGAGAACGATGTTTTTCCCTACTCCCTTTGATGTGTTCATTTTATTTTTATTATTTATGATTTATATAGGGTTTCTAATAGGAATATATTAGTTCTTTTTCAATCTAGCCACCTGTTTTGGTCAACAAACCAAAGCATCTCTTTTTGCTGGCCCCAGCGAGTCTGTAGCTTTGCTAAGTAGATCTCTGATGTCCAATCCTTTGATTTTTTCTCATAATTTTGGATCAGAGTAATTAAACGTTCTGGAAACATTAAGTATATGGCTAACAATTTCTTTTCCTGCTTGTTTAAAGGCACAATGCTTTCATAGGCTTTTATCCATTGACTAGCCCAGGTCCGATGTTCTTTATTTAATATATATTTCCGTATAAATCCTGCCAAATCTCGAACTGGACTATCCAGACTAAGATAATGAAAATCTAGAAAGAGCAATTTTTGATAATCCGTAAGTAGTACATTGCGATGATGGATCCTCCCGTGAGAAATCGTTTTTCTTAATTGCTGAAAGGAATGATACTCAATTAACCATTGTTGGAGCTGTACAACAGCGTCTGAAGCCCATTCCTGAATAAAAGGAAGGTAGGATAGCAAAACATGTTCAAAGGTAGTAAGATTACCCTTCCTTTTTAACTTTTTGCTATATTTTTGGAGCCATCCTATTCTTTGATTCCAAGTATCCCTAATTGTTTCTTCACTTAAATAGTGATAATTAGAATGCGTTGGTGTAAAAGAAAAACCTAGCTGGTGCATGTTGGCCATTCCTTTGGCCATCGATAAAAGATGAGCTTGATGATTGAGAAGCAGGGGGCCTCCCATTACCCATTTAGTCAGATAGACCATTCCACTTTCTGTCGGTACAAAAAGATCTCCATATTTGTTTGGGATGATTTTTGGCACATGAAAGGAGTGGTTTCTTAGATATTGGACAACCTCTGACATTCGAATCATTTGTTCTCTGGAAACCTGAGCTTTTCGTAATGCGAAATCCCCTTGTGACGTACGGATTCGGATCACGGATTTAAACACTTCATAATCTTTTGTATCAATATCATATTCCTTCCAAACATGCGCATGAATACCTAATGGAAAATCTCGGGACATAAATAGTCCTCCTAAACCATTAAATTAACGAACCAATCATAACGAGAATAGGCTGTTTACAAGCTGAGCCTGATTAATATTTAAGCCTATCAATTCTTTTAACTGAGCATCCATATTTATCGATACAGGCTTTATTCCTGCAATATAATAGCTATATAAAAATTTCCACAAATCATGCGGAAAAGATAGATAGGCAATCATCCACTGCTTATCTATTTTCTCCATTGGAATCCACTGCTGATATTCCTCTAATAATACCGATATTTTATCGATATCAAAATTGCTTTTCTGGTAAATGTGATTACTTAGCTTTGCTAAATCATAGACTGGAATATCAAAGATTGGGAGAGGCAAATGAGAAAGCCAACCTTCTTGGTAAGGATCAATGCGTAGACTAGATAGTTTTAAACTTCCATGAATCCATTGTGGCTGAGCTCCATTTCTAAAGAGATTTCTTTCTAACTTCTCAACAAGCTCCACACTTTCTCTTGTTGTCTCTATTAGATTAGTGATGTGAGATTGGACCGTTTCATCGATTGGTTCCTTTTGCTTCTTTTCTTTTAGCTGTTCTTCAATCCGTTGGAAATGCTTTAGTCCCCGTAAATATTGCGGAGACCAAGCCTTCCATTGTTTTTTTACTTCTACTTTTGCCGATGCCAAATGAAACTCAGCAATTGTTTTTGCGGCAATTATTAAATCGTTATTACTAGTCGTAGGTATTTTACCTGTAATATGATCAGTAAGACTAAATCCATACAGTCCCTGGATAATATAGGGATTTCCTCTACTATCACGGATAAAACGATCGATCTTTCGAAATCCAGCTCGAGCAAGGTCCTCTCTGTATTGAAAATGTAATTGCAGCTCCTTAGGAGAATCCCACCGTTTTAAAATTTTCGTTCCTTTATTGGTAGAGAGTTTATAATAGAGTGGATTCTCCTCTACTTCCTTAACTTCTACTGGGTATTGTTGAAGAATCTGGTCTAAACTGCTTTGATTTCCCATCCTCACTAACTCCCTAAGCTTTTAATGGAATATACAAAATTTGACCTGCATTTACTTGACCATTTTCTAACCGATTATATTGGATTAAATCATATTCCTTAACCTGATATTTTTTTGCAAGGAATTCTAAAGTATCTTCTTTTTGCACAATGATCATTTTTACTTTTGCTCTTTTTTCCTCATTACCTTTTAATAAACTGAATAACATTTTTTTAGATGGACCAATATCCTCTATTACTTTTTCATTTACTTGTTTATTTTCATTACCAAGTTGATTCTCATCTAAATTATCATTTATCTCTGCTAAACTTTCTTCCTTGGATAGAACCTCCTGAACTGGTGCTTCTGTTTTCTCTGGCTGAACCTTCTCCTTTTTTAACAGAGAATATAACGGATTCCCACCAATGGCCTCCTTTGACTCTTCTCTTGGCTTCCCTTTAAAACCAATTTTCATTTTTTGTGTTTTTTCTTCCTCTACATTTTCAACAGATTCCATTGCCTCAATAGGCTCTATTGCTTCAACAGGTTCTATTGTCTCTATCGATGAACTGCTGCTTTCATGATTTTCTATACTTTCTTGACTTTCAATAGCGTCGATACTGTCGTCATTCGTCTGCTGATATGAATTATCTCCATAGTCTGGATAATCCTGACTCTCCGGAAAATCTTCATCATCATAAGAAGAAAATTCAACTGGTATTTCCTGTTTCATATCTGGATGAATTCCTAATACCTTTACATGAGCAACTACTTCAATCTCTTCATCCGATAATACATCATAATCAAAATGGTCAACGACTACAAAGATTTGATCCATATCGATTACTCTATTTTGTTGAATTTGAATCGAGAGCGGAATCTTGTACTGAAACACTTCCTGTTGACCTTTTTCAAGCTCATCTTTACTAAACATTTCTCCATAATGAATCCCATCTGATTGTTCATATTGCTCTTCCCAGTTTTCCTGAACATTGGGTTGACTAAATTCCCCACTAACAATTAAGTGGCCATTGATATCTACTTTATCCCTAGAATCGTAAACATTAACAATTGGATGCATTTCTACTGTGCTTAATGTTTGAAAGCTTACATTATCTTTAAAATGCCTTACCTTCTCACGAATTTCAAATTTCATAAATGGTTGTTCCAACTTTATTCCCCCCTAGCAAAGGTTTCCTCCATAAAATATATTTATGCTTGGTCTTAGTTATGACAATTTAATGCTAGGAAAATATCTGATTACGACAAAGAACGGATAAAAATATACAACCCAATAATTAAAAAAATCCCGAATTCACTTTTTTGATGTGAACTCGGGATTTTAACGTTTTTAATTTTCTTTAATTCTCTTTAATTTTCTTCCTTTGGTGGGGTATAGGTACGATTTCCTAATTCATCATCTAGCATATACAATGCGTTGGTATCGTCCTTGATCCGCTTGATTTTCTTTTTAATCATATCAAAAGATGCTTCTTCTTCCACCTGCTCATCAACAAACCACCTTAAGAAGCTAATGGTGGCGTGCTCTCTTTCTTCAGTAGCAATGTCCATCAGGTTATATACTCGCTTTGTTACACTTTTTTCATGCTCATAGGCTTTTTCAAAGGCATCAAGAATGGAATCGTATTGCATACTGGGTTCTTCAACCCCTTTAATTACCACATTAGATCCTTTCGCATGAATAAAATCAAAAAATTTCATTGCATGGAAGCGTTCTTCCTCTGCTTGAATACGGAAAAAGTGCGCAAATCCATCAAAGTCCTGTGATGCACAATAGGCAGCCATCGATAAGTATAGATGGGATGAATCAAATTCATATTTTAGCTGATCATTTAAAGCATTTAATAGTCGTTCGCTTAGCATGAAAGATTAACCTCCTATAATTTAACTATTTTTTAGCATACCCATTGGATAATATTATTATTATTTGAGTTGCATAAACGTTTCAATATCCATCTCAATTAATTGAAGTGAATTTCTCCAAAAATCTACAGAACGAAGATCAATATTCATTGTTTGAGCAACATCAGCAATACTTAATTTACCGGTAACCGATAAAAGCTGATCATATTCCTTAACAAAGGAATCCTTGCGCTGTAAATATTCAGCATATAATCCCTTGGCAAACAATAAACCAAAGGCATAAGGGAAGTTATAAAAATTACTGCTTGCATAATAATAATGTGGCTTTACTACCCACATATATGGATGCAAGTGATTATGGTCTAACCCATTGCCATAAGCTTCTTTTTGAGCATTAAGCATCATTTCCTTTAATTCATTCACGGATAAGGTACTGTCTTCTCTTTGCTTAAATAACTCTGTTTCAAATAAATAACGACTTAAGATGTCTACAATTACCTGACCAGAATCAGATAAATCATTTTCAAGAATTGCAAATGCCTCTTTTTCAGAAGCTTTTTCAAGTGCAGCATTTTTTATGATGGTTTCACAGAAAATAGATGCTGTTTCTGCTAATGGCATTGGATAATGACTATTTAGTGCCGATTCATCATTTAAGCAATATCCATGGTATGCATGGCCAAGCTCATGAGCTAATGTTGTCACATCACTAAAGCTTCCCGTAAAGTTGGAAAGTACTCTACTTTCTTTTATTACATGAAGATTAGCACAAAATGCCCCACCTCTTTTGCCTTCTCTTGGTTCGGCATCAATCCATTGCTCTTCAAAAGCACGATCTGCGAAATCAGCAAGAGAATCACTAAAGCTACGGAAATGATCAACAATAAATTTTCTTGCTTCGTCATAAGTAAAACGCATATCTGCATTACCCATCGGCGCAAATAAATCATAAAAAGGTAATCCGTTTTGATGACCTAATAGTTCTGCTTTTTTTCGATAAAACTTATGGAAGGCAGGCAAGCTTTCTTTCATTGCAGTTAGCATTGCATCTAAAATCTCTTGATCCATTCTTGCATTCTTTAATGTCATTTCTAAAGGAGATTGATACCCTCTAAGCTCTGCTAAGGTAATTACTTCCCCCTTAATTCCATTTAAAGCTGCTGCTGAAGAATCAACGATTTTTTCATAGGCCTTTAATTCTGCTTCATATGCATTTTGACGTAGGGCTGCATCCTTCTCATAGGCCAAATTACGAATAACAGGTAATGGGAGTTGTTTTTCCACTCCGTCAATTTTTATGTTAACAAGTAATGTTGAAGTTAATAGCTCCTGAAGCTTTGACCATGCTCCTGAGCCCGTATTCTTCATTTTGGAAATGATGACTTCCTCTTTTTCACTTAATAGATATTTCGTTTGTTCCTTTAATTCCATCAAATAAAAACGATGCTCTTCTAGTAAAGGCGAGGCAGAAATTAAACTCTCTAAATCACTTAAATTACCTAACCAGTTTTGAAAAAGCACCTCTGGCTCTGTTAAACGAGTTAAGCTATTTTCTAGCTGATCAATTATCTTTAGTGCTCTTTCATTTTTTGCATCCACGCTTACTGATAGCTCAGCAAAGCTAAGTAAACGAGTAATTAGGTTTGAGAAGGAGATATTCATATGCAGATATGCTTCAATCTTGTTGACTGGATTTTCCACACTTGTCAGGGCTTCCTTTGCCCACTTTTCCATTTTCTCAATTTCTGTTCCTACCCTTTGATAATCAGCTTTAAATTCTGCTGATTCAAAGGAAGGATATAATGCATCCAAGCTCCAACGCATATTGCTCATCTTTTATCCTCCTTGATTCTATTATTTGTTCTCTTATTTGCCCTCGATTACCCTTTAAGCATTTCCTTAATCGCAGCATATTGGATATCTAGGGTTTTAAAAATATCCTCATCTGTATGTACAGTAGACATGAACAATCCTTCAAACTGAGAAGGGGCAATATGAATACCATGATCTAGTAAATAACCATGATATTGCCTAAACTGCTCTAAATTGGCTGTTTTTGCGGTCTCATAGTTATAAACCTCTTGGCCTGTAAAGAAGAAACCAATCATTGCTCCTATACGATTAATATAATGTGGCAGTCCCAAGTCCTTGGCATTTTTCGCTAATCCATCCGCAAGAAGCTTTGATTTTCGCTCTAGCTCCTCATAGACTCCATTTTCCTTTAATAAACGAAGAGTAGCGATTCCAGATGCCATGGCCACTGGATTACCTGACAAGGTGCCTGCTTGATATACACTTCCTATTGGGGCTACATGCTCCATAATTTCCCTTTTCCCACCATATGCACCAACTGGCAAACCCCCACCAATTACTTTGCCTAAGGTTGTAAGGTCTGGAGTGATTTGATATAAGCCTTGCGCACTATTTGGGCCAACACGGAAGCCAGTCATTACCTCATCAAAAATTAATAAGGCACCATAATCTTCTGTAACGGAACGTAAGCCTTCTAAAAAGCCTGGTTTTGGTGGGACAACTCCCATGTTACCTGCAATTGGCTCTAAAATAATGGCAGCGATATCTTCACCGAATTTTTCAAAAGCAACTTGTACTCCTTCTAAATCATTATATGGCACAGTAATGGTATTCATAGTTGTTCCCTCTGGAACACCAGGACTATCTGGAAGACCCAATGTTGCTACACCTGAACCTGCTTTAATTAAGAGGCTATCACTATGACCATGGTAGCTCCCCTCAAATTTAAGGATTTTTGTCCTGCCGGTATATCCTCTTGCAAGACGAATCGCACTCATTGTTGCTTCTGTTCCTGAGTTCACCATCCGTACCATCTCAATAGATGGTGTTAGTTCAATAATTAGTTTTGCAAGCTCTGTTTCTAACACTGTTGGTGTACCGAAGCTTGTTCCCTTTGCAAGTGTTTCTTGGATAAAGGAGATTACCTTTGGATGTGAATGACCAACAAGCAATGGTCCCCATGAGCCAACATAATCGATATATTCATTGCCATCCACATCATATACCTTTGAACCAAACCCATGATCCATATAGACTGGATTACGATTTACAGATTTAAAAGCTCGAACAGGACTATTTACGCCACCTGGCATTACTTCTACTGCTTCCTTATAGAGCTGAATTGATTTCTCGTAGCGGCTCAAATTAATTCCTCCTTGATATATTTTGTTTCCCATTCCTCTACCTCAGGAGTAAAATATTTTACCCTTGTTTTTTTATATTCCTTTGTAGAATACAGTACGGAACGTTCTTTTATTCCTGTCTCTTTTTCCATCATCATTAAAATATCTTCAACCTCTTCTGTACTTCTTCCATGAATCATTGTAAATATATTATATGGCCAATCTGGATAGGTAGGACGTAAATAGCAATGGCTTACTGCTTTATAGGAAGCAAGCTGTGCACCAATCTCTTCTACTTGCTCCTCTGGCACATGCCATACCCCCATACCATTTGCGGTAAAACCTGCTTTTCGGTGATGTAATACGGCAGCAAAACGTCGCATTTGGCCTTTTTCTTTAAACATCATCGCTTGCTCTAATAATTGTTGAACCGATACTCCTGCCTCCTTAGCAAGATCCTCAAATGGCTTGGATTGAATCGGCAAATCCTTTTGCAGTACACGAATTGCATGGATTTCTTGGTCAGTGATTACCTGTAGCTCTTTTCTTTTTTCTTCATTATAAATTGGCGCTTCTGATTTTTTCTTGGTCTCTTTTCCTGTCATATCCAACTGTACACCAATTTTATATAGCTTTAGGGTTGGTAAGATTCGAATTGAATCCACTTCTGCCAATTTCCCTAGTAATTCTACAGTTTTCTCTAACCCTAGCTTACTATTAGGAGGTACTGCAATGGTAAACCATAGATTAAATTCATTATTCCGTTTGTAATTATGGGTTACTCCTGGATGTTGATTAATAATCAATGCTGCTTTATCTAAATGCGCTTCTCTTACCTTTGCTGCTACTAGACTAGATTGATAGCCTAAGCTTCTTGTATCAAAAATCGCTGAGATTTGACGAATCACAGTACCTTTTAAAGCAGTTAAACGATCAATAACCTCTTGTTCTGGAATATTTAAACGATTTGCCATTTCTTTAAAAGGTTGTTCTACCAAAGGAAAATCCTTTTGGATCATATTTAAAAGTTCCTGATTAATATTGTCCATTTCTGTAATATTCATGATCTGCCTCCTATCCATTACTCGTTGTTTTTTAACCAGCCTGCCACATCTTTTGCAAAATAGGTAATGATCATATCTGCTCCTGCTCTTTTCATGCTCGTTAACATTTCCATTACTATTCTTTTCTCATCAATCCATCCATTTTGAGCTGCTGCCTTGATCATGGCATATTCCCCACTTACATTATAAGCAACAACAGGTACATCAAAGCTTTCTCTAACCCTAGTTATGATATCCATATAAGACAATGCTGGCTTTACCATAATCATATCTGCACCCTCTGCAACATCTGAAGCTGCTTCTCGTAATGCTTCTCTACTATTTGCAGGGTCCATTTGATAGGTTTTACGATCTCCAAATTGTGGTGCAGAATGAGCTGCTTCTCTAAATGGGCCATAAAAAGCAGATGCATATTTAACCGCATAAGACATAATTGGGATATGAGAGAAGCCTGCACTATCTAAACCTTTACGAATCGCTGCAACAAAGCCATCCATCATATTTGAAGGGGCAATAATATCTGCTCCTGCTCTGGCTTGGGAAATGGCTGTTCTTGCTAGCACATCTAAGGATGGATCATTTAATACCTTTCCTTCATGGATAATCCCACAATGACCATGATTCGTAAATTCACAAAGACATGTATCAGCAATCACCAATAACTCAGGTGCTAATTTCTTAATTTCTTTAATTGCTAGTTGAACAATTCCATTGTCCGCATAGGCTTGAGTACCTTCTGCATCTTTTTCATTTGGGATACCAAATAAAACAATGGCCTGAATACCTAATGCAGTAATTTCTTCTACCTCTTGCTGTAATTGGTCAATAGAAAGCTGATAAACACCAGGCATTGAAGAAACCTCTTTCCTAATGCCCTTTCCTTCCATAATAAATAAAGGATAAATGAGATCATTCACATGAATGTAATTTTCTCTCACTAAATTTCGAATAGCAGGGTTTTGTCTTAAGCGACGATGACGATCAAATTGGATTTCCATCAAATTCTCAGCTCTCCTTCACATCTGTTTCTATCATTGTTCCCTATAATAGATCTTGTTTTTTGTCTTCCATATATTTTATTGCTTCTACTAAACCGGGTATTGTGTACTCCTCTGCGGTAACATTTACTTCTAATCCAAGTTTAACCGCAGTTTCTGTTGTGATTGGCCCGATACTTGCAATAGCTACTCCTGCTAAAAGCTCGTCAATTTTTTCTCCTTTTAATGCTTCTAAGAAGTTTTTAACTGTGGATGAGCTTGTAAAGGTAATAATATCGATCTCTTTTTCTTTAAGCATTTTTACAATTGCTTCTTTATTTTCACCATCCATCACGGTTTCATAGGCATCAATTTCTGTAACTTGAAGTCCCTTTTTCTTTAACTCCTCCGGTAAAACCTTTCTAGCAATGTCTGCTCTTGGTAGTAAAACAGATTGTCCTTCAGAAAGCTGATCCTCAATGACAGATAATAGCCCCTCAGCTTTATATTCCATTGGAAGCACATTTACCACTAATCCCCTATCCTCTAATACCTCTGCTGTTTTTGGGCCAATCGCGGCAATCTTCGCATTAGCTAAAGTTCGAATATCTACTTTCTCTTTTTTAAGCTGATTAAAAAAGGCCTCTACCCCATTAACACTGGTGAAGATAATCCAATCAAAGGTTGGCAATTGAACAAGAACCTCTTTCCAAGGCAAATCCTCACTTGGAGGAACTATTTTTATTACTGGGAATTCAACTGCTTCCCCTCCTAAATCTTCAATTAGGGTGGAAAGCTGGCTTGCCTGACTCCTTGCCCTTGTTACAAGAACTCTTTTGCCAAACAATGCTTTTTTCTCAAACCAAGCTAACTTTTCTCTTAATGTAACTACCTCTCCTATAATGATGATAGATGGGGATGTTAATTTTGCTTGCTCTACTTTTTCTACAATATTTTCTAGTGTACCAACAACAGTTTTCTGCTCCACTCTTGTTCCTAAATGGATTAAGGCAATTGGCGTTTCTTTATCTCTTCCATTAGCAATTAATTTATCTCGAATCATCTTTAGATTGGATACTCCCATTAGAAAAATAAGAGTTCCTGTAGCTGTTGAAATTTTATCCCACTGAATACTGGTTTCATTTTTCGTTGGGTCCTCATGACCAGTTACTATGGCTAAAGAAGAAGTAAAATCTCGATGGGTTACCGGTATTCCAGCATAAGCGGGCACAGCAATGGCAGAGGTTATTCCTGGAATAATTTCAAATGAAATCTGATGATTAGCTAGCTCCATTGCCTCTTCGCCAACTCGTCCAAATATCGATGGGTCTCCCCCTTTTAAACGAGTTACTGTTTTACCTTCTAATGCAAGCTTAACTAATAGTTGATTGATTTCTTCCTGCTGCAGAGTATGATGGTCTGGCAATTTTCCTACATATATTTTTTCAGCCTGCTCTTTAGCATGCGATAATAGCTTCGGATGGGCAAGTCGATCATAAACAATCACATCTGCTCGCTCAATTGCTTCTAATCCTTTTACAGTAATCAGCTTCGGGTCTCCTGGACCTGCTCCTACTAAAAATACTTTCCCAGTTTCTTTATTCATCCTAGTGCTCTCCCTTCACTTGGCCAAGTATCTCAAAGGCACCAGCTGCTAATAGTGCTTCTGCCACATTTTTGCCTAGAATTGCAGCCTCTTCCTTCCTTGCAAACCCTTCTTTCTTAATAACCTGTTTACCATCTACTGAAGCCACAATACCTACCAGATGTATTTGTTCATCCACTAATCGTGCGTGAGCACCAATCGGAATCTGACATCCACCTTCAAGTGTATGTAACAATACTCTTTCGGCAGTAACAACAAGCTTGGTATGCTCATCTTCAAGCTTCTTTAATAATTGCAAAATCTCAATGTCATTCTCTCTTGCTTGAATCCCCAATGCCCCCTGGCCAACAGCAGGAACACATACGTCCAAACTTAAGTATTGGCTAGCTTTATCCCCCCAGCCCATTCGGTGTAAGCCGGCTGCGGCTAAGACAATACAATCTAGTTTTTCTGTTTCTAGCTTTTTAAGTCTTGTATGAATATTTCCTCTGATGGATTCAATTTTTAAATCAGAACGATAGGCTAATAATTGCGCAGCTCTGCGCAAACTGCTTGTACCTACTCTAGCGCCTATTGGCAAAGTATCAATAGTGTAATCTTGGTTTGAAATAAGGCAGTCCCTTGGATCCTCTCGCTCTGGTACTGCTGCAACTATTAAACCCTCAGGCATTTCTGCCGGCATGTCCTTCATACTATGAACTGCAAAATCAATTTCACCATCTAGCAATGCTTGTTCAATTTCTTTAACAAATAAGCCTTTACCACCTATTCTTGCTAACGTGACATCAAGGATTTTATCTCCTTTTGTTACGATCTCTTTAACCTCAAACTGATAAGGGAGGCCAAGCTCCTTTAATTTTTCAATGACCCAATTGGTTTGTTGTAATGCCAATTGACTATTTCTCGAGCCTACCACTATTTTTCGCATATTTTTTAATCCCTTCTTTTATCCTTGTTATCTATAAGCTTCTTCAACTCTTGTATTGTTAATTGCACTAAATCCTGTTTCCCTGCTTTTATTTCCACAAAATAGCTGGGTTCTAGGATAAGCTGGAAGAAATCTCTTTTATTCTTTTCATCAGATACATTTTTGATGATCCATTGTCTCATCTGCCATAAAAAATCCATATATTGCTCATATTCTACTCCATACTGTCTTTCCAATTCAAAGCGAATCTTTTTCGCTAAGCCAGGACTTGCTCCACTAGTGGAAATGGCTATTTGTAACCCTCCTCTTTTTATAGAAGCAGGTACAATAAAATTACTTTGCTCTGGTTGATCAACAAGATTAACTAATTGTGTTTTTAAGTTAGCCTCTTGATGAATTTTTTGATTGAGTAAAGAATCATTTGTGGCAATGATAACCATAAAATATCCCCGAAGATCGCCCACCTGAAACTCTCTTTTAAGCCAATGAAGTTTTCCATCCTTAGCAAGGTCCTTAATATAGGTTGTTGCTTCTGGACTGATCACAGTAATATCTGCTTTCGATTTAAGCAAAGAGGAAATTTTACGTTCGGCAACAAGTCCTCCACCAATCACAACACAAGGCCTATTTTCTATATCTAGCATTACAGAATAATACTCTTTCATCAGTATTTGCTCCCTTTAAAACCATTGGTGAAAAGACCATAAATGATAGGATAGAAAAAAATTGATCAGTATCATTAAAAAAGTAAAAAGATTAAATACTGCCAATTGCTTTTTCACCCATTTTCCTCGTTTCTTTTGAATAAAAAGGAACCCATACATTACTAAAACAACAAAGGAAAGGATTACTTTTATATCCACAAAAAAATTCCAATGAAAAAAAGCCCCTGCCCAGATTGAACCGATAAGCAGCCCTAAAAATAATAATGGTAACCCCATCAGATTTAATAGGTACATATTTTTATCTAGCTTTTCTAAGCTTGGTAGCTTCTGAATCATTAAATTCCACACTTTATTTTTTAAAAGGTAATTATGTACTATATACATGCCAGAAAAAATCGCGGAAATCGCAAAGAAAACATAGCTCAATAAAGTAAACACAACATGTATAAATAAAAATCGGGACAAGAAGATGGATTGAATGGCTGGCTCCATTTCCGCAATGTTCATCCTTGTCATCATTAAACCTATACTAATCGAGACGGTTGAAAATTCCAATAATTCAAATTGAAAATAGTGATGAATAATAATCGTTAACAAAATGATTAACAATGGATAAAAAAATAGGATTTGATCTATTGTTAATATAGGAATATATTGCTTTGTCCTCATTTCAAAAAGAAAGGTTATCGTATGGAAAAAACCACCAATCACGATTGTCTTATAGGCTAACTGAGTATATCGTTTTCTATTTTTAAATAAACCAATGAGATAGAAAATAATACTTAAGCTATAGACGATGATCAATAAAAAGGTGAATTCCCTCATTTTAATCCTGCCCTTGACTTTAATAGCCAATGAATACTACCAGTTGGCGAAGCATTCTGTTGTTTACTAAGATTTTCATAAACAGGATTTGATTTAATCAATTCCTCATTCAAGGCAAAAATACTTTTAAAGTATTCCATCATCTCTTTTGCCTCTGGTTCTGCTGCAGCTTCTTTAATTCTCATGATTGGATCCTTTAACATCTGATTGACAATGCTTTTGGTATGTTTTCTAATCACTGAAAGTTCTCTTTCATTTAAGTAAGGTAACTTGTTTTGAAGAGAATTCATCGTTTCTTCTTGAATTTTAAAACTTTTTTCCCTTAATGCAGCAACAAGTGGAATAACCCCTAATGTGTTGATCCATTGATAAAACACATAAACCTCTTCTTCTATCCAGCCTTCAATTTGAATGGCAATCTTTTGTCTTTCTTTTAAATTAATATCTACGATGCCATTTAAATCATCAATATCATAAAGAAATACATTTTCTAATTGATTGACCTCTGGAGCGATATCTCTAGGTACAGCAATATCAATGAAAAATAATGGCTTATCCCCTCTATTTTTCATTACCTTACTTACTAATTCTCTATCAATAATTGCCGTACTAGCACCTGTAGAGCTAATAACGATATCCGCTCTTTCTAGTGCAATGGCAAGCTGATCTAAGGTATATGGTATCCCCTTAAAGGTATTAGCCAATTCCTTTGCTTTATCAAGAGTACGATTAGCAACCATCACTTGTTTAACCCCATGAGAGAATAAGTGGATTGCTGTTAATTCACTCGTTTCACCAGCACCAACAATAAGTACTGCTTTATCATCTAAACTCTCATAGATTTTTTTAGCTAGCTCCACCGCAGCATAGCTTACAGAAACAGCATTAGCATCAATACCAGTTTCTGTGTGCACCTTTTTAGCAAAAGTAATTGCTTGTTTAAATAATTGATTAAAAAGAATCCCTGTTGTTTGATATTGTTGAGCAGTTAAAAAAGCATGACGAACCTGCCCAAGTATTTGCGTTTCTCCTAAAATCATTGAATCTAAGCCATTTACCACACGAAATAAATGTTCTGTAGCTTCTGCATTGACTTTAATATCTAGAAAAGGAGTAAATCTTGATTTATCCATATCAAACCATTGAGATAAGAATTTCTTGATAAAGTGTTCCCCAGTATGCAATTGATCAACGATTGCATATACCTCTACACGATTGCAAGTACTTAATATAACCGCTTCCAAAACACTTTTTGTATTTTTTAATTTTTCTAAAGCAATTCCTATTGTATCATCCTCAAAGGTAAACCGTTCTCTAATCTCAATAGGAGCCGTTCTATAATTTAACCCAATGACCATTACATGCATTATTTCGTCCCCCATTTATACAGAAGGATAGTCAAATTTCTCTTATGTAACATTATAACATTTATCCATTTAATCATCACTTTTTTTTGAACCTTTTTAAACCTTATTACATATGATACCAATGAATTTAATAGGCAAAAGTGGAGGTGCCCTATGTTTAAAAAGAGAATAAAGATTTCTTTTGTGATTGTGATGATTTTTTCTTTGATTCTTACATTTGGATGCACTAATAGTGGTGATAATGATGGAAAAATAGAAAAAGTTCGCCTTGCTGAAGTGACCCATTCCATCTTTTATACTCCTTTATATGTAGCATTGGAAAAAGGTTTTTTTCAGGAAGAAGGATTAGAGGTTGAATTAACGCTTGCTGCTGGTGGCGATAAAACAATGACTGCATTAGTGAGTGGAAGTGCAGATGTAATCTTGGTTGGAACAGAAACAACCGTTTATGTGTATAATCAAAATCCAAAGGACCCTGCGGTTAACTTCGCGCAATTAACACAAACAGATGGATCCTTCCTTGTATCTAGAGAACCCATCGATAATTTCACATGGGATATGCTCAAAGGACGTGTCATTCTTGGTCAGCGAAAAGGCGGTATGCCACAAATGGTTAGTGAATATGTGCAGCATATTAATGGTGTAGAGCCACATGTTGATAATGAGATTATTCAAAATGTAGATTATGCAAATCTTGGACCCGCTTTTGTTTCTGGAACTGGCGAATTTGTTCAGCTATTTGAACCTGCAGCTTCCGCCATTGAAAAGGAAGGCAAAGGCTATGTGGTTGCTTCCTTTGGAGAAGGCAGTGGAAAACTCCCTTACACTGTATTTATTACAAAGCAAAGTATTATTAACAACAATCCAGAAATGGTACAAAAATTTACGAATGCTATTTATAAAGCACAAAAATGGGTGGAATCAAGCAGCTTGGAAGAAATTGCAGACGTAATTACTCCACAGTTTAGTGACTTGGATAGAGCAATTATGCTCAATGTTTTAGATCGTTATCGCTCTCAAGGATCTTGGGCTACAGATCCAATTCTTGATGAGGAAGAGTACCACAATTTAGAGGCTGTTATGGAGTATGCTGGTGAATTAAAAGAGAAGGTTCCTTACGATAAGATCGTAAATACAGAGTTTGCAAAAAAAGCAATGGACACAAAATAGTGACACTACGCCTGTTTTCTCAAGAGAGGTATTTTGAGAAAACAGGCTTTATTATTTTACAAATTTTTAAATAATTAATATAATTATTTACTAAACAAAGAATTCTATATCCGAATGAAAGGATAACATACTATGTTCTCTTTAATCGTCGCAATTACCATCGGTTTTATTCTTGGAAGATACCAAATGTTACCGGCATTTATTTTAAAATACAACGACCATTTAATTAATTTGGGAGTTGTACTTCTTCTCTTTTCGATGGGTATACAAATAGGTTTAGAAGACAACTTAATTTCAAAATTAGGAATAATTGGCTGGAAAGCATTTATACTAGCTGGTTTTGCAATTTTATTTAGTGTTTTAATTCTACACGTATTTATTAATCGCTTTTTAAATTGGGATAACCCGCATGATAAGGAGTTGAAGAAATGACCCACTTTACATTTATAAGTATAATTTTTGGGGTTTTAGTAGGTTATTTCTTTTTTCCAGAATCTCTTAGCTCTACTATTGATACACTGATGAGCTACTCCTTACATATTTTACTTTTTGGCGTAGGGATTGATCTAGGAAGAAAAAATTCACTTTTAAAACAGTTGAAAAATTTAGGGATTAAGGTACTTCTTGTTCCCTTTGGTGTAATTATTGGAACCTTGTTTGGCTCTATTGTCGCTGGATTTTTAATAAAGCTTCCACTTCATGAATCCTTAGCCATTGGCTCTGGATTTGGATGGTATAGTTTATCAGCGATTATTATTACAAAATCCTACAATGTTGAAATTGGAACGCTAGCCTTTATGACTAATTTAATTAGGGAATTGCTTACGATTGGTTTAATTCCAATCCTGGCAAAAAAGTTAAGCCCCATTAGCGTTATTGCTCCAGGTGGTGCAACAACAATGGATACAACCTTGCCTTTGATCCAAAAAGCGACGGATCCACAAATCACAGTAATCGCTTTTGTCAATGGAATCGTTTTATCTGCACTAGTTCCTATCCTTGTTTCTTTTTTTATTCAGAAAATGTGAACAAAAGAACACCTCATCCGCCTAGTGAATAAGATAGTGAGAAGACCTGCGGTAGTATGTCAA
>DJVJ01000040.1 GCA_002441135.1 Caryophanales bacterium UBA6259
CAAATTCATCCATATTGGTTTTTCCAATCATAATCGATTGACCTGCTAAAACTCGCTGATAGGCTGTAGAATTATAGATTGGGTTATAGTTGGCTAATATTTTACTAGCGCAAGTGGTAATAACACCTTTAGTCACAATGTTATCCTTTATCCCTGCAGGTAAACCAGCTAAGATGCCTAAATCCTCTGGCTCTTTAAATATATCTTGGTCAATCTCTTTTGCTCTATTTCTTGCATTTTCTTCATCTATCAGAAGAAATGCTTGTACATCTTCTTCTACTTCTTTGATTCTTTTAAAAGAGGCGTCTACTAAATCACTCGTAGTTAATTCTTTTTCTTGCAGACGCTTTTGAATTTCTGTAATTGATAAATCTAGTAAAGACAATGAAAACCCTCCTAGCCTTCCATTACGGTAGGTACTTTAAATTGACCATCCTTTTGATCTGGTGCATTTTTTAATGCGACCTCATTTGGTAGTGATTCTCTTTCCTCATCTTCTCTAAAGACATTATATATATCTAGAGCGTGACTTGTAGGCTTAATGTTATTTGTATCTAATTCATTTAGCTTATCAAAGAAACCTAGAATACTATTTAATTGCTCTGTGTAAACTTCCTCTTCATTTTCTGTCAGGTTTAATCTCGCTAAATTAGCAACATAAACTACTTCTTTATTTGATATACTCAAGCTATTCCACCTCCAAAATATATGTAAAATAATTCCTCTTCAATTAAACAACCAGATGGAGTCAATAACTCCACCTGAAATAAGCTTCATTTTCCTCCACTTTACTTAAGTAAAATACTACCACAAATTAACTAACCAATCATCATCTTTTCCTCAGGATATTTAAAATATTCCTTCTCTACCTTCTTCGCTAACGCATAGCCAAAGGTTAATGGTCCCAATCGACCGATGAACATGACAAGCATAATGACATAACGGCCAATTTCTGAAAGCTCTGGCGTAAAATTCATGCTTAAACCAACCGTTCCAAAGGCAGAAACAACTTCAAATAGTATTTTTAAAAATGGTTGCCCCCGTTCAGTAATATCAAGGATTAATGTTGCGATAATAATGACCGTTAAGCTTAAAATAATAATGGCCATTCCTCTTAAAACATGGTCCACAGGGATGCGACGTTCAAAAATTACAGCATCCTTTTTTCCTTGCAAAATCGATTTTAGGGAAACCCAGATTAAAGCCATGGTAGTTACCTTAATTCCGCCACCTGTTGAACCAGATGAAGCCCCAATAAACATGTAAATAATAAACATAAATAAAGTTGCTTGTGTTAATAGTCCAATATCTAATGTATTAAATCCAGCAGTCCGAGTGGTGATTACCTGAAAATAGGTGGCATTCAGTTTTGAAATAAAGGATAATGGGCCTAATGAATTAGGATTACCATATTCGATTAAGAAAAAGAAAGGAATCCCCATACTAATTAGAACTAAATTCGTACTTAGGGTTACTTTTGAATGTAATGAAAACATAGAAAAACGAAAGCGTTTATTGAATATATCAATAATAACTGTAAATCCTAAGCCTCCTAATAAAATCAGACTTGTAATGACTATAGTGATAAAAATATCATTCACATCATTCATTAGCCCTGTCGGGAATAAGCTGAATCCTGCATTATTAAATGCGGAAACTGCATGGAAAAATCCTTGAAACAACGCTTCTCCCCAGCCCATATAATAATGCCATCGAGTGGCTAAAAGAAAACCACCAAATAATTCTAAAGCAAGAGTAATCCATAATAAATGTAGCGCTAATTTTACAATTCCTTGTAAATAGATTTGTCCAGTGTTCTCTTGCATTAGCAACCGATGTCGAAGGTTAATTTTCTTTCCTAAAAGCACAAATACCCAAATGGCAAACGACATAAATCCTAGTCCACCAAGCTGTATTAAAATAATGATAATAACTTCTCCTACACGATTAAACGTAGTTCCAGGGTCTATAACATTTAATCCTGTTACCGTTATTGCTGAAGTTGCGGTAAAAAGTGCCTCTGTTACGCTTAATTCAACATTTGGCTCATGAACATAGGGTAAACTAAGTAATAGGGTACCTACTAATATTGAAATTAAAAAACCTACCACTAAAATCTGTGGTGGCGATAATGGATTGTATTTTTTCATAGAATATCCTCCGTAAAACTAGAACTAAAATTATCTATATCTTAAGAGATAAACCAAAATAATACAAGTGCCGAAATAATACTAAACAAAATACTTACAACATAGATTAGGGTTACTGCTTGTTTTTGAGAATAGCCTTTGTTAAGCAAACGATGATGGGCATGATTTTTATCGGGCATATGTAGGGGTTTTTTTTGTCTATAACGTTTAAACAAAACAATTAACGTATCAAAAATAGGAACACCAAAGACAAACACCATCATCACAATGGACAAGAGTGTCGCACTTTTTAATGCTCCCTCAATGGAAATAATCGCAAGAACAAGACCAAGAAAAGCAGACCCCGCATCACCCATAAAAATTTTTGCTGGATAAAAATTATGCTTCAAAAATCCTAAGCTAACCCCCATCAATATAACGGACATTAGGGCCATTTCCGTTTGAACTTTGATAAAGGCGATTAAAAACAATGTTGTAGCAGAGATTAATGTGACTCCAGTAGCAAGACCATCTGCTCCATCTAGAAAATTAAACATATTGATCAATCCAATAATCCAAATCAGTGTTACCAATAAGGATAACCCCGGCGGAAAATGGACTAATTGGCCATCGAAAATAGAGGTAATCCCTTCAATCCTTACCCCAAAACTAAATACAATAATCCCAACCAAAAACTGTACAAATAATTTTGGAGAAGCTGGTAAGTCTTTTTTTCTTGTTTTAAAATAATCATCCAATACGCCAATCCCAACAATGAAAGCCCCACTCAATAAAATTAAAAGCTTCAGTCTCAAGGATTCTACCCAGATGATTGAAGCAAGCATATAACCAAAAAAAATAACCACTCCACCTAATAATGGGATGGGTTCTTTATGGATTTTTCGTTTATTTGGTTGATCGACAAATTGATAACGAAAGGCAATACTGCGGGCAATGGGAACCAATAAAAGCGCAAATAAAAAGGTAAAAGCAAACGGAAGTATAAAGGCCTTCATCGAACCAACTCCAAATGTTTTTACCTTAGTTTTACCTAACTAACCTTATTTATCCTTGTATACAGATTACTCCGCAAAAACGTTTTTCCACTCTGCTCTTTTCTCAAGCATCTTTCTTGCTGCTTCCTTCGCCCCTGCTAAATCATGACTTTTTGCATTACCACATTGAATTTCATTGTCAGCAGGAACTGCGGTTGCTTCTAAGATATCCTGTAATGTTTTTTCTAGTGTCTGTAAAATTTCGTCATAATTATCATGGTTGATTACCGTCAAATAAAACCCAGTTTGACAGCCCATTGGACTAACATCAATCACGTTATCTAAATAATTGCGAATAAATTCAGCAAGCATATGCTCTAAAGAGTGCATAGCAGGCATTGGCATAAATTCTTTGTTTGGTTGGCAAAAACGGATATCGTATTTATAAATAACATCCCCATGCTGCCCTACGATTTTACTTACTAATCGAACATAAGGTGCTACTACCTTGGTATGATCTAGATTAAAGCTTTCAACATTCATTTTCCTATTCACTTGTTGCCCAGCTCCTTTACAATTAATTGAACTAAATTGGCAGAGTTAACAGAGGCAGTCTTTAAAAATTGTTCATAAGTAACCTTTGTACCTTTACCTGCAATATCAGACAAGGAGCGAATAATCACGAATGGTTGTTTAAACTGATAACAAACCTGAGCAATAGCAGCTGCTTCCATTTCTGCCGCATGAACAGTAGGAAAAAGTTCTTTTACTGCATTTACTCGTACTTCATCATCCATAAAAGAGTCACTTGAAGTAATTAATCCAGTAAGCACCTGAACATCAATCTCCTTCGCAGCTTTTTCAGCCACCTCTACTAAAAATGGGTCTGGTAGATAATTGGCTGGCATTCCTGGAACTTGTCCAAATTCATAACCAAAAACCGTTGCATCCACATCATGATATCGAAGCTCATTTGAAATAACCACATCGCCTACCTGTAATGCTTCATTAAACCCACCAGCTGAACCTGTATTAATCACATAATCTGGTTTATATAATTGGATTAAAAGTGTTGTTGCCATTGCTGCATTTACTTTACCAATCCCTGATTTAAGCAACACGACTTCCTGATTTTCTAGTTTACCAAGATAAAATTCTACATTAGCAATATGTACTTCCTCTAGATTATCTAATTTATCTTTTAGAATTTCTACTTCTTCTTCCATTGCTCCAATAATTCCAATTTTCATCTTTATATCCTCCTTCATTTTCTTACATTTCTTCAGTTCAAGTTCGATATTTAGTTCTCTATATTTTATTCCTTTTTCGATTATATGATTTTATAGGGTAGGATGCAAAAGAAAATATATTGAGAACACACACTATGATATAAAGTTAGCAAACAAAGCAATCACTTGTGCACTAGGTATAAACAACACTTGACCAAGTAGCGTTCCTAAAATTTTGCCAATAACCAATACTCCTACCATTGAGGAAATGGTCTGATACTTTTTCCTTCCACTAATTACCTGATCGGTTAGCAAGGCTACTTGAGGATCGACAAAGACCGATAGTAGAAGAGTAGCAATACCATTAATAATTCCAGAAGACATCAATGCCTTTGTGGCATGCTCTGGAACAATCAAGGATGCATACATTGCAGCTAAAACGCCTACTGTATAAATCGCTGTGATTAAAATTTGCAAAATAATTAATCGCTTGGGTACTCCAGCAATTCGTAAGGTGTGAAGAAAATAGAATCGCGGTGCTCTTATATGATGTTTTATCATTCCAATTTTAGAAATGGTTAAGGTTCTTCGTAAAAGAAGGGGAATCGATCCAGAAACATCGAGATGCATTATCGCTCTAGAAAACACACGAATAAAGGTAGGAATTAACATTGCTCCTAGAATACTTCCAATGGTCGCAGAAAATATAATATATCGAAATTGCACTTCAACCCAACCCACATTCCCTGAAATTCGAGCATAATCAATAAAGCTACCTGCTAATGGTCCTTGAACCATATTAGAGGTACGAGACACTAAAACAAGAATATTAAATAAGGATAAGGCAACAGCCAATTTATTGGTAGTCACACCAGCTAGTCGTACAGAATAAGAAAAGGTATCAATCATGTGGATCAGAATCGTTAATATTACAACAATAATTAAATCATTTAACATATCAGCCATCCTTAAGGTACTACAAAGTACCTTCCATATTGAAAATATAAGATTAAGAGTATTATAATCCTTTTCTTTCTAGAAGGAAATCTCTCCAAAAAACTCATAAACATAAATACATACTAGATTTCTTGTTTTTTCTAAAAATTTAAACAAAAGAAAAAATATGAGACTTATCCTCTTCTTTTTTTGTTAATATAAAGATAAAGTGATGGCTTTGGAGGTAAACAGAGATGGCACCTTTTAAAGAGGAACAAAATAACGACCACGCAAATCGAGTTATTTTCGAAATGTTTTATAATAAGATCTACTCAAATACTTATTATATTGTAAAAGATCCATATATAGCTCAAGATGTGACACAAGAAACTTTTATTAAAGCATTTAAACAAATACATACGCTTAAAGAGCCGAATAAAATTGAATCATGGTTATTAACTATCGCGACAAGGACCGCAATTGATTATTTAAGAAAAATAAAAAATCGAAACGAAATTACCACAGAAGACGTCTATTTAGATAAATACACTGTTTCTAATTTCTCTAACACTGAAAAAATAATTGAGGATCAATTTTTGCAAAAAGAAGTGAATAACGCCATTTCACAATTAAAACCAGAATACAAAGAAGTTCTCCTACTAAAGTATAGCTCTTATCTGAAAGACGAAGAAATTGCAAATGAATTGAATATGACGGTTGGTGCAGTGAAATCTAGAGTTCATCGAGCAAAGAAGAGATTACAGCAAGTGTTATCTAAATATATCAGTTTTCAGGATGGTGAATTAGGATGAAAACAAATATGGATATCGATATGTTAATAGAGGAATCGATTCAAAACTCCATAAACAATGGACCAAATCCTTTACTTTCAAGTGAAGAAGCTTGGAATAAAATTAGTCGAGCATTAAATGAGGACAGTAGTAAAACAAATAGGTTTAGTATGTTTAGTCCTTTCATCGATAAGAAAACGGTATTTATTGCATCGATCTCCCTAGTTATAATTTCTGCGTTATTTTTCTATCCTCAAAGCAGTTCCGCTTTTGGAACAATAGCGCAATTTTTCCAAAAAACACAAGGAACTGTCTCCAATCTATTTGTGAAAGTGGCTGAGCCAGATAATGATAAAGCCACCCCAGATAATAGTGAATTTGCTATTGTGGAAGGTTCAGGGTTGTCTACTTTACAGGTTAGCTTAACCGAAGCAAAAAAAATGAGTGCCTTTACCATAAAAACTCCTAAATACGTACCAGAGAACGTTATCTTAGAAAATGTAACCCTTCTTAAAAATAACAATGAGAGTAAAAGTAAAAATATATACTTAAATTACATTGGTCAGGAAAAATCCTTCACAATAAATCAAATGTTTTTCACAGAAAGTATGGGTGCAGGGAAGGTCGTAGATAATCAGGATACTAAAATTGAGAAGATTTACTTATTTGATCGTGAAGCAATGTTACTCACTTATAAAAATAAAATGGTGGAGCTTTATTGGGTAGAGCAGAATAATTACTTTTCTATACAAGGGAAAATAACGAAGGAAGAGATTATTAACATTGCAAAGTCTATGTATTAGTAAGAAAGGAGACCAAAGGGTCTCCTTTCTAATTCACAAAAATATAACTAGAGTATGCCGTTTTCTGTTCTACGATTCCTGCCTCCGTAACAGTATGGACAGAACGTGTTCGATAATAATACCCTTTAACAACAGTAACATCTTTTGAGCCTTGAACAATAGAAGATTGATTTAGAACAAAGGCTCCTATATTAATAACATCTCCCCAAAGTCCTTTAATCTCATCCCATCTTTGAAGATATAATTTAACTTCTATGTTATCTACTGGAGCGTATGCCTGAGTGTCTCCCCCGACTCTTACTATTCCATTAGAAATCAAATTAATATAGTTATTTCCACTTTTAAGATATTCGGTAGATTGAATACTATAACCTAAGCTTAAATTTACGGTACTGCCTTCACCATAAGTTGTTTTAGCTGATTTGGTTCCTTCAGTTGGTGATTTAATTTTTGCATGAGCAATATTTGGAGTTAACACTCCTCCAACAACTATTACTGCCATAATAATGAATAGAATCCTTTGTAATTTCATCATCCTCGTTTTCCTCCTTAAATATTTGTTATCTAAAGTTCATGACGAAGGAAAATAGAAAAGGATTCGATTTTTCATTAGAAAAAGCTTGGCTTTGCCAAATTTTTTGTGCACAGCAAAAAAAGAGAGGCCAAAAAACTGGCCCCTCAAAACAATTCTCTTTTTTATAATGCTTCAGAAATAGATTTTGCTTGTAGGAATAATAATAGATAATCTTCACTACCTGTCTTGGAATCTGTACCAGACATGTTAAATCCACCAAATGGATGAACCCCTACAATTGCACCTGTAGATTTACGGTTGAAGTATAGGTTACCTACATGTAGCTCTTTACGGCCTTTTTCAATAATTGCACGATCTTTTGCATATAAAGAACCTGTTAAACCATACTCAGTATCATTGAAGATTCTAAATCCATCTTCAATATCCTCTGCTTTAATTACAGATAATACTGGTCCAAAGATTTCCTCTTGGCCAATTACTGCTTTAGAGTCTACATCAGCAAATACTGTTGGCTCGATATAGTAACCTACGGAATCATCATAGTTACCACCATGAACTAGACGGCCTTCTTTTTTACCAATTTCAATATATTTAGTAACGGTTTTGAATGCACTACCGTCAACAACTGGTCCTAAATAAACACTTCCATCCTCTGTATATCCACGCTTTAATGCAGCAGTTTTCTCTACTACCTTTGCAAGTACTTCATCATAAACATCCTTATGAATGATTGCGCGAGAGCCCGCAGAGCATTTTTGTCCTTGGAATCCAAATGCAGAAGCGACAATTGCTGTAGAAGCTGCTTCTAAATCTGCATCATTATTAACTAATACTGCGTCTTTACCACCCATTTCAGCAACTACACGCTTTACCCATTTTTGGCCTGGAGCCACCTGCGCTGCTTTTTGGAAAATACGAAGTCCAACTTCTTTAGAACCTGTAAAGGTGATGAAACGAGTTAATGGATGCTCTACTAAGAAATCTCCAACTTCTCCACCACTACCTGGTAAGAAGTTAATAACACCAGCTGGCATACCTGCTTGCTCCATAATTTCTACAAACTTAGCGCCAATAATTGGAGTTGCACTTGCTGGCTTTAAAATAATAGTGTTACCTGCAACTACTGCACCACTTGCCATTCCTGTTAGGATTGCATTTGGGAAGTTCCATGGTGGAATAACAATACCTACTCCTAATGGAATATAATAGTTGTCATTTGTCTCTCCTGGATATGGAGTAACGCTTTGAGAACCGCCAAGACGAATCATTTGGCGACCATAGAACTCCATGAAGTCAATTGCTTCTGCTGTATCAGCATCTGCTTCTGGCCAGCTCTTACCAGCTTCATATACCATTACTGCAGATAATTCATGCTTTCTGCGTCTCATAATTGCTGCTGCTTTAAATAATAGACG
The DNA here is from genome assembly GCA_002441135.1 of Caryophanales bacterium UBA6259. Taxonomy (GTDB): domain Bacteria; phylum Bacillota; class Bacilli; order Tepidibacillales; family Tepidibacillaceae; genus UBA6259. The sequence goes on from DJVJ01000040.1 coordinate 8,834, forward strand.
AGCACGTGCATCTGGTGCCCAATTCTTCCACTCTTCAAATACTTCTGCTGCTTCTTTAATTGCACGATCTGCTAATTCTTGAGTTGCTTTAGAAACAACACCTACAACCTCATCCTTCTTAGCTGGGTTGTAAGAAACAATTTTCTTTTCAGTAAAGATTCTTTCTCCATTAATAATTAGAGGATATTCTTTACCAAACTCTGATTTCACCAATGCTAGTGCTTCTTCAAATGCTTTACGGTTTTCCTCTTTACTAAAATCTGTAAGTGGCTCTGGTCTGTAATCCATAATCATAAAAAAACAACTCCTTTATTCATAATTTAAATTATTATTATTTTAGTTAAAACTTGGCTCACATCAAAATATAATGCAAGTATTATGCCAATTTTTAATTTAAACCGTACTTCTCCATTTTATTATAGAGAGTCGCTCTAGAGATTCCTAATAGCTTTGCTGCGGCACTCTTGTTGTTATACGTTGTCTGTAATGCATGGCGAATTTTCTCTTCCTCACTGTTTGTTATAGATAACGTAGGATTTTCAGCAATCGTTATCACAGGAGGTAGCCCTTCCTCTAAAAAAGCTTTACTTCCTTTTTTCAGCATAGGTGGTAAGTGATGAGGTTCAATAATCTCCTCTTCACCAGACAAGATAATTAGTCGTTCTGCTGTATTCCTTAATTGCCTGATATTGCCTCTCCATTCATCTTGAAGAAACATCGACATCACCTTCGCTGAAATCCTAGGTACTAAAGTTCCATATTTCATGGAAAACTCTTTTAAAAATAAGGAAAGCAGCTCAGGTATATCTTCTTGCCTTTCCCTTAATGGCGGTATTGTTAGGGAGATAACATTTAACCGGTAGTAGAGGTCCTCTCTAAAGGTACCATTCTCCACCATCTCTTCAAGGTTACGATTGGTTGCTGTAATTATTCGCAGATCGACTGGAATAGAAGTATTACCACCAAGACGATAAAATCGTTTTTCCTGTAATACCCTCAGTAGTTTTACTTGAAGGTCTAAGGGTAATTCTCCAACCTCATCCAGAAACAAAGTACCACCCTGAGCCAGATCGATTTTCCCCTTCTTTCCTTCCTTATTCCCACCAGTGAATGTTCCTTTTTCATAGCCAAACAATTCGCTCTCAAAAAGGGCGGTAGGTATTGCACCACAGTTTATGGCAACAAAAGGCTTTTCTGCTCGGTGACTAGCACTGTGGATTGCCTCTGCAAATAGTTCTTTTCCTACACCACTTTCACCACTAATTAAAATTGTGGCATCGGTTTTACTAACCTTTTTCGCAATACTGATGGTATCCAAAATACTTTTGCTTTTTCCTTTGATTTTAGCAAAGGGATCCTGTAATTTGCCCTTTTCATATTTATTTTCTAAGTCATGAATATATGCCTTTGTGGTTGTTAATTCCTCATTTAATCGAACAAGATCACTAATATCCCTTTCGACAGAAACACCACCAACTACTTGCCCATCTACAATAGCAGGAGTCGCATTAATCAACACATGAACATTGGCTGCTGGTTGATTATATTTCCTCTCTATTGGTTCTCCCTTTTTTAAAACCTGCTTAAGAATAACCGCTTCTTCTTGAAAAAAATTGGTGATAGGCTGTTGAAACACCTCAGTCTCTGTGTAGCCATAAAATTGCTCAGAGGCTTTATTCCAAATGATCACTTTCCCTTCTTGATTTACCCCAGTCACTGCATCATGAATGGAAGAAAGTAAAGCCTTTTGGTAGGCTAGTACTTTTTTATAGGAATGAAAAATAGCCACCATTAAATCCTTATACTCAACCCAGCCTACAAAACGATGGTATTGATCCTGCAACGCGATATTTTGTCCATCCTTCACATCTTTCAATTCTTCTATTAATGTATTTTCGTTACAAATCTTCATTTCAGCCACATTTAAATCTTCTTTCCATGGCTGGGCTATGTCCTTTAATAAGTGCCGAGGTAACAATAACACGATGGACTTCCTTCTTTCGCCTTAAGTTTCTGAATTATACAATTATGTTTAATGTTAATTCTATTTTATACAATTTTGTCTAATTTGACTAGACATAATGTCTAAAAATTATGCATCTTTTGTTTTTTATCCTTTTTAACAAAATTGGCACGATTATTGCAATATTATAAAAAGTAAATCGCATATATTTTTATATAAGCAAATTAAACGGGGTGAATAAAATGGCATTTGATCAGTTAGGACGTAAAGTAGTATTAGGTATTGCAGGAAACCGAACTGTTACAAATATTGTTACAAAGCACGGAATGCGTCTAGGAGCAAAACGTTTTATTGCAGGAGAGTCTGTAGACCAAGCTGCAGAAATGGTTAGAAGGGTCAATCAGGAAGGCTTAGTCGCAACGCTAGACCATGTTGGAGAAAGCGTATCCACAAAAGAGGAAGCCATTCACGCAACAAACGAAGCAATTGGAATTTTTGATATTATTGATAAGTATAAGCTTGATTCCAATGTATCTGTTAAACTTACTCAATTAGGATTAGGTTTGGACCACAGCTTTGCGTTAGAAAATATGGACCGTATTGTAGCAGCAGCAAAGGCGCATAACAATTTTGTTCGTATTGATATTGAAGACTCACCAGTAACTCAAATTACTATTGATATCTTTAAAAATGTACTTGCGAAATACGGAAAAGAACACGTAGGTTTAGTGCTTCAATCCTATTTGTATCGAACTGAGCAAGACTTGATTGACCTTGGCAAAGCAGGGGTAAATATCCGTATGGTTAAGGGTGCTTACAAGGAGCCGAAGGAAGTGGCTTTCCCTAAGAAAAAAGACGTCGATGATAATTTTAATAAGCTAGTAAAGCTTCATTTAGAGAACGGAAACTATATTGCAGTTGCTTCTCATGATGAGAACATTATTAATGAGACAAAGCGTTATGTAAAGGAAAACAACATCAGTAATGATAGATTTGAATTCCAAATGCTGTATGGTGTTCGTAATCAATTACAACGAGATTTAGCAAAAGAGGGATACAAGGTTCGTGTTTATACTCCATATGGTCAGCATTGGTATCCGTATTTTTCTAGACGAATTGCAGAAAGACCTGCAAATGGATTATTCATTTTAAAAAGTATGTTTAAAGGCTAAAAGAGCGCCAAAGCGCTCTTTTTTTAATTACTAATTATGGTTGGTAGGTAGTTCTGAAGATATGCATAAAATCATCCCCATTTGCTTGTCTTACATAAATAGCTTTAGGCTGATCAATGGAATTAACATATAAATTAAGTTGAATATCCTTTTGGAAAAACTCCGGAATAATTGAAATCGCAAATTGAGTTAATTGAATAATTTCAACCGTGGAATCTGTTTCCGTGTTTACTCGAATGGTGAGCTCTACTAATTCACCATTTACTTTTTTAGCAAGTCCTACTACACCTGAATATCTTGGTAGGTATTCATCCATCTCTTTCTTAAAATAATTAAAACCCCGTACGATTTCACTGTCTTTATCCTCTAATCCACTAAGTGAGGAGGGAAGAAAGATAAAATACTCATTAACCTTTTTCCAATCTTCTATTTGTTCACTTTTTCCTTTTACATTCCCTTGAAAAATAAATGTTCCTGGTAGCTTAACATCATTTTCTTCGGTTTTCATTACAGCGAAATAAATAGAAGGTTCTTCTAAATTTTTTCTTTTTCTAATTAAGGAAGCTAGATCTTCAATAATTCTCAAAGAATTTTCCTCTAGTTCTTTTTCTGTATAGAATTTCTTTACTTTTTGCCCTTCGACTTCTACCTCGTAAGTAGAGGAAACAAGAATGCCAATAACAATTCCACCATATTTGCCATCCTCATAAAGATAATCGTGCTCTGTTACAGAATATAAAAAGTTTTCATTCCCTTTTTGCTTAAATAAAGGTTCAATTTCGTTCATAGTTAATGCTTGACCTTCTTGGAAAACAAATTGCGCTGGGTCGTAGTTTTGTTTGGCAAGTTCAATTAAACCCATTTCAAAATGATTAGCATTTAAACGGGTTGGAATCTTGATTAGCATTCTTCCAATAGGACTACTTTTATAGGGAAGTACTCCCCGATAATATTCCTCATTCACCTTTATAGAAGGAGCTATAATAGAGGTTGATTCCTCCTGTATTTGATCTTTTGGAATAGATTCATCAGAAGAACAACCACTAGTAATGATACTAATAAAGATAAATAGCATTAAGAGTACGTGAAAATAGTATTTTTTATTCATACGAAATTTTCTCCTTAAAATAATATTACAATTGAATTACAGTAACGAAATTATTTGCATTCTACGTGAATTTTCTTATACAATGAAAAAAAGATAACATAATAGAAAGGGCTTGTACATGGTAACTTTTGCTCATAAGGTGCTCATCACAATTGGTATAATTTTGGGAGTAATACTCTTTGCTGCGGCAATCTTTTTTGTTTTGCCCCATTTCACTCCTTTTATCATTGCTTTCTTTATTGCTTTAATGCTAGAGCCAGCAAATAACTGGATGATTAAACACGGGAAGATAAAAAGGGTATTTGCTGTTAATATTTCTTTTTTCATTTTTCTTGGTTCTGTTTTATTACTCTCCTATTTTATTATAACGAAAATAACGATAGAAATGGTTGCATTCATCAAGAATATTCAAAGAAATATTCCTCAGATTCAAAATTATCTATCTGAGCTTTATTATCAATCATTACATATCATTGAAATGGCACCAAAGGAAGTGGCTGATCAAATTTATTATTGGTTTAATAATTTATTAACCAACATTCAAACCAGCAACATTATCACCACAATCGGTGGCCAAACTTATAATTTAACAACGGCAATACCAAACCTATTCTTTATAATGATACTAATATTTGTTTCTCTCTATTTATTTAGCATTAATTTACCTAATATTAAACATAAATTTTATAGCTTTTTTAGTGACAAGTCTGCTGCTAAAGCAAAAATTATCCTACTTGACTTAAGAAATGCTACTATTGGTTTTTTGCAGGCTCAAGTTATTTTAAGTACAATCACCTATTTTATTAGTTTAATTGGCTTACTTATTCTTGATATTCGCTTTGCCCTTGCTATCTCCTTACTGATTATTGTGGTAGATATTTTACCTATTTTGGGTACAGGATCAGTATTAGTACCGTGGGCAGTATTTTCCATAACTCAAGGAAATCTCTTTGTTGGTATTGGCCTAATTGTCTTATTTATCGTGATTACTGTAGTACGTCGAATTATTGAACCGAGAATTCTCGGTGAAAAAATTGGTTTAAGCTCTTTAGCGACCTTAATTAGTATCTGGGTTGGTTTTAAGGCCCTTGGCGTAGTTGGGGTTTTTCTTGGTCCACTATTAATTATTTTATATCTCGCATTAGTTAAAGCGGAAGTAATTCGATTTAAATTAAAAATTTAAATAAATTATTAAAGGGTGAGAATCGCAATGATTTCACCCTTTTTAAAACCTCTATTATTCATTATCTTTTTTTAACTTCCTGTTATTTAGGTTATTTTTATTAAATAAAAGAATAATTCCTACAATCACAATAACTGCAATTAACAAATACGACTGAAATAAATTAAACACCTGTTGCCAGCGGTTAGCCATAATAAATCCAAATAGCAGCCAAGTTGCTGACCAAAAGGTAAATCCAAGAAAGCTATACCCGATAAATGTACCCCACTTCATCCCACCGATTCCTGCAACATAGGATGAAACAGTTCTTACACCCGGTAAATGTCTCCCTAAAATTAAGACGAGTGCACCATATTTTGCTGATAAATCAACAGTTTTATCAATATGCCTTTCCTTTAAAAACATCCATTTATGATAACGATATAAAATATTAACGCCATAATTTCTACCTAGATAAAAAGAAATTAAGGAACCTGCCCACGCACCAATGGAAGCAGCCAAAATCGTTGGAATTAGTGCAAATTTACCCTGCTTTGCTAGGTATCCGAAAATAACTAGAACAGTCTCTCCCGGAAATGGTAATCCCATTCCTTCAATCATCAAACCAAAACTTAAGCCGATTAATCCGAGATACGTCATAATATCAAGGATTATTTGTACAATCCATTCCATATAACACCTCAAGCATCCAAATGTATGTTGATTATATCTAGCTTATTATTCCCAATCCAGAAAAATTGACTCTTTAAAAAGAATAACGATTAATTGGTCTGCCAATTGAACCATATTGGATTTCAAGCTTTAACTTATTCGACTTCGCTAGATATTCTAGATATCTTCGAACTGTTACTCTAGCGAGCCCTGTTCCCTTTGCTACTTCATCAGCAGATAATGGCTCCTCCGCCTTCACTAAATAATGCAATATTTGTTTCATAGTAATCTCATTTAATCCTTTCGGTAATCCGGTATCCTTTTCCACATCCTTTAAGGATTGAACCATTTTATCAAGGTCCTTTTGGCTAAACTCCTCTGTTCCTCTTAATCGAAAAATCATTTGCTCATATCTTTCCAATGCAGTTTTTAAACGATCAAAACGAAATGGTTTAATAATATAGTCAATCGCACCAAAACGAAATACCTGTTGAATCGTTTCAACATCTCTTGCTGCTGTAACTAAGATAAAATCTGTATCCTCCAAGCTCATTCTCACTTGTTTAATCACCTCTAGACCATTCGTATCCGGAAGATAAAAATCTAACACCACCAGCTGAGGCTTTTGATTAAGAATAGCTTGAATCGCTTCTTGACCATTTTTTGCAGTTCCAATTACTTTAAATCCATGTAAAGTCTCTATAAATTGTTTGTTTACCTCTAATACCATTGCATCATCTTCAACAATTAACAATCTAATTTCTTTCATTGGTCATCTCCTTTTTCTTCACTAAGTTGTAAGTGGGATACGAATGATAAAAGTAGCACCTTTAGCCACTTCACTTTCAATCTCGATTGTTCCTCCATAATCCTTCACATGTTGTGAAATTATGGCTAGGCCAATTCCTCGCCCTTTTTCTGCATTTGTCGAGTAGCCTAAAGTAAATATCTGCTCTTTAGCTTCTATAGGAATTCCAACTCCGTTGTCCTTAACGATGATTTCAAGTTGTTTCTGTTCTTGTTGATAATCTAGCTTTAAATAGACCCATTTTTTCTCTTGAGTTGTTTTAGCAGTAGATTCAATTGCGTTTTCTAAAAGATTTCCAATTACTGCAATGAGATCCTGTGGCCGTATTCGATCTGGTAAAGTAGGCAAATAGCTTTTCTTATCTACCATTAATTCGATACCTAATTCTCTTGCATGACTGTTCTTACCAATGATTAAACCAATAATAGTATAGTCCTTAATGCTTTCCATTAGTAATTTGTTAAGACTCTCCTTTTCCTCTGCATAGGTTAAAATGCTTTCTAATGCATCATCACACCGTTTTAACTGAATTAATCCAGCAATGGTATGAAGTTTATTCATATATTCATGATTTTGAGCACGTAATGCATCCGTAAATTTCCGAATTCCTGTTAATTCTTCGGCTAGCTGAACCATTTCTGTTCTGTCTTGAAAGGTTGCAACTGCCCCTACTGTTTTTCCATTAACAATGATTGGCAACCGATTGGTCATCACCATTACTCCATTTAATATCATGGTTTGGTGAATCTCTGCTTTTCCTGATTCTAGAATGATTGGCAGTCTACTATCTACGATAACCTCCTCTATTTTACGCCCAATAGCCTCATCAGAAACATCTAGAATTCTTGCAGCATGTTCATTTAATACTCTAATTCTCTTTTCTTTATCTATTGCAACGATTCCTTCTCCGATGGAGTTAATAATCGATTCTCTTTCTTCTAATAGTCTTGCAATTTCGATAGGTTCTAAATTAAACATCTGGCGTTTAATACTATTCGTTAAAAACCATGCCCCTAATAATCCAATAATCCCTCCAAGCGAAATACTAAAGGCAATGTCTAGCCGATGGTCATAAATCAAGTGCTCTAAATCAGGTAGCAATGTGCCAACCACCACTACCCCTACCTGCTCAAAACCATCCATATCTAAAATTGGCACAAAGGCTCTAATTGCAATTCCTTTTTTTCCTTTTGCTAAAGACATGTATTCATGTTGTCCTAAAGAAGGACCTTCATCCCCACCTTGGAATAAGGTTCCAATATTGTCCTGAATGGGGTGTGAATAACGAATGCGGTTCATATCAAAAATTACAATATATTCTACATCTGTTGCTAAGCGAATCCTTTCTGCAATTGGCTGAATCTTTTTCCAACCATCTGGTTTCCCTACCTCTACTTTAATTGTCTCAGATTGAGCTACCGTTTTAGCAATAGAAAGTACACGGTTCCCTTGTTCCTTTTCCAATGCTTCATAGACACTCTTTATTAATAATGAACTAGAGGACATAATTGCTACGATGACAATTAAAAAGGTAACAATGATAATCCTTGTTCGAATAGATAATAAGGCAAAGCCATTCTTCATTTTATTAATCATGGTAGCACCTCTATTCTGTATTTACTGAAAAAATGATGAGAAATCAAAGCCTTTTGGCAAAAAAATCTAGCAGTTATTAAAACTACTAGATTTTTTTTAATTATATATAATTTTTTTTACTAGTAACAAGCATTTTATTTAATAATCAGTTAATCAGTCCATTCTTAATTTTCACTAATTAAAAGCTATACAATAAATTTGGAAGCCACAAACTTATTTCTGGAATGTACGTAATTAGGCCCAAGCCGATAATAACTGCAATCAGCCATGGAGTTGCTGACTTGGTTACATCCATTAATGACATTCCCGTCATACTACTTGCCACATAGAGGTTAAGACCAACCGGTGGAGTAATCATTCCAACTTCCATGTTAACAACCATAATGATTCCTAAATGAATTGGGTCAACACCTAATGCCATAGCAACAGGGAATAAAATTGGAGCTAGAATGGTAAGAATCGCTGTTGGCTCCATAAACTGCCCTGCAACAAATAGTAGAATATTAACAATGAGTAAAAAGACAATCTTATTAACTTCCCAATCAATAATTAATTCTGCAACTTTATGCGGAATTCTTTCAAAGGTTAATATATGCGCAAAAAGCATTGCCATTGTAATGATAAAGAACAACATCGAGGTTGTTTTCGCTGAATCAATCATTACCTTAAACAGCTGATTTATCTTCAAATCCTTATGAATAAACAAACCTACAATTAAACCAACAAAAACAGCAACTGCCGCAGATTCTGTTGGAGTAAATATGCCTTGATAAATTCCCCCAATAACAACGATTGGAAGAGTAAGACTCCAAATGGAATCTTTTAATGCAGTAATCTTTTCAGACACAGTAGACTTTTTGGCCATTGGGAAATTTTTCTTTTTTGCAATGAAATAACTAACAAATGCCATCATGACTGCTAGCATGATACCTGGTACAATTCCTGCAATAAATAGCTTTCCAACGGAAACGTCTACAGAAACTGCATAGACAATCATTGGGATACTAGGTGGAATTAGAATTCCTAATGAACCAGCAGTAGACATCGACCCAACAGCATAGTCTCGATCATATCCATGCTTAATCATTGCTGGTATTAAGATACCACCAATAGCAACCACTGTTGCTGGACTTGACCCAGAGATTGCTGCGAAGATGGCACTTGCCATTACACCAGCGATAGATAATCCTCCCGGAATATGTCCTACAAACGTATTGGTCAAATTGATTAATCTTTTCGCTACACCACCAGCAGTAAAAATATTACCTGCTAAAACGAAAAATGGAATAGCCATAAGTGGAAAGGAATCTAATCCAGAATATATTTGTCTAGCCAAATCAGCCATCGGATCTGTAGTAAAATAATAAATGGCTAAAATAGATGCTAATCCAAGCGAAACCGCGATAGGTAATCCAACAAATAAAAAGAGAAATAAAAGTGAAAATACTGCTATACCTACACTATTGGCGGTAAAAGCATATGCCACTCCAACGATACTTAACAAGATAAAAAAGATTGAAGTTAGCTTTTTGGAAAGGGGGCGAGCTTGAACGACAGGTTGATGGGTTTCGACATTTAGATTGCTATTCATTGATTACACCCTCTTTTTTTAAAAATTGATCTATAGGCATTTTAATAACCTTTATGCTTTCTTGAACAAAGCGTATTGTCATTAATCCAAAAGCAATAGGAATTAATAATCTTGGAATATATAATGGAACTTCTAATTCAGGTGAAACCTGTCCAAAGGCTAATATATCAGTTACATGTTGATATCCTAAGATTGCGATGGTTAAAGTAAATAAGGCGCTTAGCCAAAAGGTAGCAACTACCACTATCTTCTGTGTTTTTGGCTCAAAAGCGTTAATTAAAATATCTACCCCTAAGTGTGTTTTTTCCCGAACACCAATCGAGGCACCAATTAAACCTACCCAAATTAGTAAATAGTTTACAAGCTCATGTGTAAATCCCAAACTAGATCCAAACTGTCTTAAGATAACTTCAATAAATGCTAATGTTACAGCTAATGCCATTGCTAAAGAAACAAAGATTTCCTCTGTACGGTTTAAAACTAAGTTCAAAACTTTCATTCTCAACACTCCCCTCTTTGGCTGCCACAAAACCCATTCTAGATGTTAGGGGGCTTCTTAGCCCCCTATTTACAATTCTCTTTCGTATGCTTTATTTTAAATATCCTTTATTTACGTAATGCTCTTACTGCTTCGATTAAATCTTCGCCAATTTCCTCTTTAAACATGTCATAGGTTACATCCATCTTCTCAATCCATAATGCTTTTTCTTCATCTGTTAACTCATGAATTTGTAGATTTGGATTACCTGCTTTGATCTTCTCTAATTCTTCAGCATTTAATTCCTTTGCACTTTCTCTTACCCATGCAGTTGTTTCAGCTAGTGCTTCCTCAACCTTTACTCTTAAATCCTCTGGCATGCTATTCCAAAACTCAGCATTCGTAATTACTGCGTAACCAAGGTAACCATGGGAGCTTAATGTCATATACTTTTGAACCTCATGGAACTTTTTGGAGTAGATATTAGAAAGTGTATTTTCTTGACCATCAATTACCCCTTGCTCTAAAGCACTATACACTTCACCAAATGCCATTGGTGTTGGGTTAGCCCCTACAGCTTTAAATTGTTCCTCAAGCATTTTACTAGACATTACACGGAACTTTTGACCCGCAAAATCCTCTGGTTTAATTAATTCACTCTTGTTAGAAGACATATGCTTGAATCCGTTATCCCACATTGCTAATCCCAATAGGTTAGAATCAGTTAGCATTGTAAATAGCTTTTGACCAATCTCACCTTCCATTGCTTGTTGAACCTGCTCATGGTCAGCAAATGCAAATGGTAAATCAAAAACCTGCCATTGTGGATAAAGCTTTGTGATTACAGAAGTTGCAGGTGCAGCCATCTGAACATTTCCTTGCTGAATCGCATTTAGTACATCCTCATCCTTGTATAGCTGGGAGTTTGGAAATACTTCAACCTCTACTTGACCATTCGTTTTTTCTTTGACTAAGTCAGCAAACATAATCGCTGCTTGACCTTTTGGGGTATTCTCTGCTACAACGTGAGAAAATTTAATAACAATTTTCTCTTGCTTCGCGCCCTCATCACCTGTTGGTGCAGTTCCCTCTGTTCTTTTTGAGGAACAGCCTACCATTCCAAAAATAATGCTTAAAGATAGAATAGTAAAAAATAAAACCTTTAACGTCTTCTTCATATACTTGACGCCCCCTTATATTTTTATATTTGTTCTTAATGAACAAAACTTATTTGTGAATTACCTTCTTCACTTCCGTAATAAAAGTTGGGTTTAACTCTAATTCAAGATCCTTGTAAATACTGGAGTAAATGGCTTTAAAACGATCAATTTCCTTCTGCTCTAGGGTATCAATTTGGATACAATTACACGCTTTGATCAAATTAAGCTGGTAATTTTCCAATTCCATCGACTTTTCCCTTTGCCATATCGTAACTTCTTCAATGCTCTCTTTAATCGTTTCTTGTAATTCTGGTGTTAGCTGATTCCAAAAATCTTGATTCATGACTACAAGATAACCAAGATAACCATGGTTACTAAGTGTTAGGTAATTTTGAACCCGATAAAACTTTTTCGTATAGATATTGCTAATTGTATTTTCCTGTCCATCAATCACTTTTTTATCTAAGGATTGATATACATCATTAAAGTTGATTGCTTCTGATTCTGCTCCAAGGAATGAAAACTGGTGGTCTAAGACCGAACTTGGCATGATCCGGAAAGTTAGCCCCTTAAAATCCGTTGCTTTTTTTAAAGGAAAATCCCGATTCGTGAACTGTTTAAAACCATTATCCCAGATTGAAAGCGGTACCACTTTTTGCTTTTTAGCCGATTGATAAATTAAAGTTCCAACTGTCCCATCTGCTAATTCGTGAATTTGACCAATATTATCAAAGAAAAATGGAAGATCAAATATTTTTAACTCTGGAATTCGGTCTGTCAATTTGGCCATAGCAGGAGCAATCATTTGAATTTCCCCATTCTGTAATGCATCCCACTCTTCACCATCTCGGTAGAGGGAACCATTAGCAAAGACCTGAACTTCTACTTTGCCGTTTGTTTTTTCTTTCATTAAGCTTGCAAAATAGCGAGCTGCTTGCCCTTTAGGTGTGTCTTCTCCAACCACATGAGAAAAACGAATAATAATTTTTTCATTTTGATCTATTTGTTCAAAGTCATTTGCATAGGATTGACAACCAACCAAAACAAATAATATGGAAATGGTAAATAGGAGTTTTAACCAGCCTCGTTTTATAAGTCGCATCAATAATCCTCCTGATTTACATAATCAGAGTCGAAATTAGATTAGAATTGAAATTATTAACTTTATTATATGAATTTTTAGTAAATTTTTAATATTTTAGTCATATTGTTATTAAAGTTCTTTTTGGTCTCAACTTTCTATACAATACTGTTTAATAAGTAAAAAACGTCCAATCCTTTGAATTATCAAGGGATTGGACGTTAAATAATTAATTTAGTTGAAACAGAATCTTTATTGTTCTATTTGATTTAGTTCTTGAAGGAATTCTTCTTCTGACATAACTTTGATTCCTAACTCAGTTGCTTTCGTTAACTTTGAACCAGCTTTTTCACCGGCAATTAATATATCCGTATTCTTCGTAACGCTACCTGTTACTTTGGCTCCAAGTGCTTCTAGTTTTGCAGCCGCATCATTTCTTGTCAATTGATGTAATGTACCGGTCAGCACAATTGTTTTATCTTTAAAAATGGAATCAATATTAGAAATATCTACTCCTTTAGCACCTTTGTAGGTCATATTCACCCCTAAGTTTGCTAATCGCTCAATGGTTTCTTGAACTTCAGGCATATTAAAATAAGTCACAATACTATCGGCCATTTTTGGACCAATCTCATTGATGGCCATTAATTCTTCTTCTGTAGCTACCTGTAGATTTTCCAGTGTCTCATATTTCTGTGCCAATACCTTTGCTGCTTTTGAGCCTACAAGTCTAATTCCTAAACCAAAAAGCAGTTTTTCCAAGGAGTTTTCTTTACTTTTTCCAATGGCCTCTAACAGATTTTGAATCGACTTTTCACCCATTCGTTCTAAGCCAATCAGTTGCTCGCGCTCTAAGGTATATAAATCTGCCACACTTTTAATTAATTGATGCTCATACAGCTGAGCCACTACTCTTTCCCCTAAGCCATCGATATTCATTGCATCTCTTGAGACAAAGTGAATCATCCCCTCTAGAATTTGGGCAGGACATTTCGGATTGATACAACGTAGTGCTACTTCTCCTTCTAAGCGAATTAAGTCACTTTCACATGCTGGGCAATGGTTTGGCATATGGTATTCCTTTTCATTTCCTGTTCTTCGTTCTGGTAAAACACCAACTACCTCAGGAATAATATCCCCAGCCTTTTTAACAATCACATGGTCACCCAGCATAATTCCTTTTTCACGAATAATATCTTCATTATGCAATGATGCTCTTTTCACTGTAGTACCAGCAAGAGCAATTGGTTTAAGTACAGCAGTCGGCGTTACCACTCCTGTTCTTCCAATGTTCACTTCAATATCCTCTAGGATCGTGACTGCTTCCTCGGCAGGGAATTTGTACGCGATGGCCCAGCGTGGGCTTTTAGCAGTCATTCCTAAGCTTTCCTGCAAGGTATAGGAATCCACCTTAATCACCATTCCATCAATTTCATAAGGAAGATCTTTTCGTTTATTGGTCCAGCCTTGGATAAAGGTTATTACATCTTCAATATTATGGAACAGTCTTCGCTCTTTATTTACTTTAAAGCCTAATGTTTCTAAATAATCTAGACCTTCACTATGTGCTGTTAATGTTTTACCTTCAATGGATCCAATACCATATAGGAAAATATCAAGGGATCTTTTTGCTGCAATTTTAGGGTCTAATTGGCGAAGAGAACCAGCTGCTGCATTTCTAGGATTAGCAAATAGTGCTTCTCCTTCTTGTTCCCGTTCATTATTAATTCTTTCAAATTCTTTTTTTGGTAAATATGCTTCTCCACGAACCTCAATCGTTACAGGTTCGTTTAAACGAAGCGGAAGAGAACGAATGGTTTTAAGATTATTGGTAATATCCTCTCCAACAGAGCCATCTCCACGAGTTGCACCTCGGACTAATATCCCATTTTCATAGGTTAAAGAGATCGCCAAACCATCGATTTTAAGCTCTACCATATAAGAAATGGCATCTTCTCCGTCCCTTGCACTTTGTCTAACTCGACGATCAAAATCACGCAAATCCTGTTCATTAAAGGCATTACCCAGACTAAGTAATGGAATTTTATGTTCAACCTTTTGAAAACTAGAAAGAGGCTGTCCTCCTACTCTTTGAGAGGGAGAATCTGGACGTAGTAATTCTGGAAATTGTTCCTCTAAGCGAATTAATTCTTGCATTAATTGATCATATTCTTGGTCAGTAATCGTTGGTTGATCCATAACATGATATTGATAGTTATGATGATTGATAAGTTGATGCAATTCCTCAATTCTAGCCTGTGCTTGTTCCTTCAACATGTCCTGCCGTCCTTTCTTATTCCATCTTCTCAATTGGAGCAAATCTCGCTAAAAGCTTTTTGATTCCTACCGGGGTTGGAAAAGCAATTTGTAGCTCTTGGTCATCATTTTCTCCTTTTACAGCTACAACGACACCAGTTCCCCATTTATTGTGCTTTGCTTTATCCCCTACTTGCCAATCACTGCGAGGGGTAGATCTATTTTGCATTGAATAAATACTCTTCTTTTGAATCATTTGGGCTTGGTATTGCTGTTTTTCCTTTTTCCTTAAATCCTCGATTAATTCCTGTGGAATTTCATCAATAAATCGGGATTTTTTATTCATTTGTGTTTTACCAAAAATCATTCGACTAGCAGCATGTGTAATATATAATTCCTGTTCTGCCCTAGTAATTCCGACATAAGCCAATCTTCTTTCCTCTTCCATTTCCGATTCATCCACTAATGCTCGATTATGAGGGAAAATACCTTCTTCTACTCCTGCTAAAAAGACGATTGGAAATTCTAATCCCTTAGCACTATGAAGGGTCATCATTGTTACACCGTTTAGCTTATCTTCATCTCCCTCTAGCTGGTCAATATCACTAACTAGGGCAATATCCGTAAGGAAAGCAGACAAGGATTTATCTTCATTTTTATTTTCAAATTCCAATGTAACAGATAATAATTCCTTAATATTTTCAATACGACTTTCAGCTTCGAGTGATTTTTCTTTTTTGAGTTCCTCTATATATTTTGTCTGTTCTAGGATTTTTTCCGTTAACTCCGTTACCCCTAGATATTCTACCATCTGATTTAAATTCTTAATCATCTCTGCGAATTCAATTACGCTATTTGTTGCCCTTGCAGTTAGACCAAGAAAATCAGCAATACTAATAGCCTGAAACATCGACATTCCATGGGATGTAGCATACTCCGCAATCTTGTCTACTGTAGTAGCACCAATGCTTCTCTTTGGAACATTGATAATCCTTCGTAAGCTAATATCATCATTTGGATTTAGAATCAGACGCAAATAAGCAATAATATCCTTAATCTCTTTTCGTTCATAGAACTTGGTGCCTCCAACTAGCTGATAAGGAATATTTGACTTCATAAATACATCCTCAATCACACGAGTTTGGGCATTGGTACGATATAACACAGCAAAATCGGCATATTGCTTTCCTTTGTCTAAGCCATCTTGAATCACCTTCGCAATAAAATAAGCTTCATCATGCTCTGTACTTGCTTCATAAAGCGTAATTGTATTGCCCTGCGGGTTCTCTGTCCACAGCTTTTTATCTTTTCTTTGTTGGTTATTGTTAATCACGGCATTAGCTGCAGCTAAAATATTTTTTGTAGAACGATAATTTTGTTCTAATTTAATGGTCTTGGCATTTTTAAAATCTTCTTCAAAGTTTAAAATATTACCAATATCTGCGCCTCTCCATTTATAAATGGACTGATCCGCATCTCCAACTACACAAATATTTTGATGATAATCTGCAAGCATCCTCACAAGCATATATTGAGATCTATTGGTATCCTGATACTCATCAACGTGAATATATTGAAACTTTTTCTGATAGAATTCCAATACTTCAGGCACCTTTTGAAATAACTCTACTGTCTTCATGATCAAATCATCAAAATCTAAGGAGTCATTCGCCTTTAGTCTTTTTTGATATTGTTCATACACATTGGAAACTTTTTGTTCAAAATAATCATTAGCCACCTTTGAATAAGCTTCTGGAGTTTTTAGCTCATTTTTCGCCTGACTGATTGCAGCAAGGATTGCTTTTGGTTCAAAGCGCTTTGTATCTATATTTAAATCCTTCATTATTTGTTTAATTACATTAAGCTGATCCGAAGAATCCAAAATCGTAAAATTATTGGAGTAGTCAATTCTCGCAATATCTCTTCGCAAAATGCGCACACACATCGAGTGGAAGGTAGATACCCAAATATCGTCTCCTTTAGAACCAATTAGCTTGGTAATCCGGTCCTTCATTTCTTTTGCCGCTTTATTGGTAAAGGTAATGGCTAAAATACTCCATGGAGTCACGCCTACTTCTAAAAGATACGCGATTCTGTGGGTTACTACCTTTGTTTTCCCACTACCTGCTCCAGCCATTAACAAAACTGGTCCATTTATCGTTTTAACGGCAATTGCTTGCTGTTCATTAAGGCCATGTGTAATATTACTATTTTTAATTTGTTCCATTTTCTATCGTCACCCTTTATAAGTACGTTTGTTCGCTTATTTATTATAGCTAATTATATCTAACCTTGGTTTAAGCTTCAATCATAGATTTATCTGGTTTTAAGCTGAACAGTTAATAAAGCCTGCTCAAAATCTTCATATATCAAATTCCCTACGATAATCGTATCTGCATAGTGGGCCATTTCTTTTGCTTTTTCTAAAGAATTAATTCCACCGCCGTAAAAAATTCGAGAATGGTGAACAATGTTTCTTACTTCTTTAATCCACTCAACCTCTCCATAGGTTCCACTGTATTCTACATATAAAATAGGAAGCTTTAAAAGCTGATCGCAAAGTCTTGCGTATGCGACTAAATCCTCTAAATCTAAATCTGTCTTGCTATCGGTTAGACTAGCTACCGAGGAAGCCGGATTTAATACCACATATCCTTCCACTATCACCTGGTTCCAGTTGACTAAATCACCATATTCCTTTAAGGCATACTGATGAATATTAAAAATCCACTCTGGATTCTGTGCATTTAATACTAAAGGAATATAATAATAGTCAAATCCAGGTACAATTGCCTCCATGTTTGAAATTTCCTGAATGACTAATACAGAGTGCTTTCGTACCTCCTTAAGCAATCTTCTAGTGTCTTCATAGGTAATATCTAACGTACCACCAATAACAATGGCATCGGTGCCTGAGTTAGCTAACCGTTCTATCTGTTCATCGGTAATTGGCTTATTAGGATCTAGCTTAAAGATATGCTTAATTGAGGATAACCAGCTTTCCATATTCAACCTCCGCTAAAAGATTACATCTAAAATAATGATATTTTCTTATCGATTAAAAAAGAAAAGGGAGTATGCTACCCCCTTTTCGTTGTCATCACACTTATTCTATTTTACTTCTTTTTCTTCATTGGTTTCAACGGGATTTAATGTTAGACGATCTAACGCCATTCTGTACCCGTCGTTTCCATAGTTTAAGCAACGCTTTACACGTGAGATAGTAGCGGTACTTGCACCAGTTTCGGATTCAATTTGATTATAAGTAAACCCTTTTGTTAGCATTCTTGCAACTTCTAAACGTTGTGCTAAAGACTGAATTTCATTAACTGTCATTAAATCATCAAAGAATTGGTATGCTTCATCTAAGTTCTCTAGTTTTAAGATTGATTGAAATAATTGATCAACAGATTTGTCTTTTAATTTATCAAATGGCACATTACTTCACCTCACGAAAATATTACCATAATCAAATTAAAAATGATAGTCCCCACGTAGACTTTTTTTCAATTTAAAGATAGAAAGTGTAAACGGATTCAACCATGCTACAGTTGAAGTGTTTTTTTACATTAAACGAATAAAGCTGTCTACCGGTAGGAGACATTTGTGATATTTGGAATGAATATTGTCCAGGTTTGACCAGGATGAAGTGCTTGTTCTTTTCCATTAATAAAAGGACGAATAACACCATCTTTTCTTTCCCAAGTTACTTCCTGTACTACACCATTTTGAAATAAAAATCCTTTACCCGGTCCATAAACATCAACCTCACGTCTGCCAACATTATCAAAAATTTTGTGCGTCGCATGAACCACTAAAATATTCTTTGCGGTTAATTGTTCTTTTGTCTCTAAATCCGCATGCGGCTTTCCATTAACGGATCGCTTATAAATTTGATTAGCCTCATCATATTGATAATCGACAACATAGTTCTCGTAATAATTAATATTGATATTTTTCGCTAGAGTTCCATTGGCCATTTCTCCTTCTTCAAGAAATGGGAAGGTTGGTATATAGCCATCCATACGGTAATTTCGTTGTTCAGCAGCCGCTCTTAGCTTTTCTATATTGGTATAAAGATTATGTGGTGCACTCCTAAAGCTTTCACGCCAATAGGCTGCCCCTGCCTTCCTTATTTCATCTAAATCTGGGAGTTGTCCCTGATCAAGCATTACCAAAGCTTGTGGACTTTGGCCAGCATGTCCAATTAAGGCATCAAAACCATCAATAATATGGATGTAATAAGGGCGGATACTTCGAACCGGCCCAATTACCTCTGGCTCTTGACTATGATAAATAGCAATAAATCGAGTAATCATGCCCTCCGCTAATATTTCATACACCATGTCTGCTTGCTCTAAGCCGGTTTGTGGTCTTGCCTCAAAATGATTTTCAATCATTACACCAACAATTCTTGTTTTTGAAAGGTCTTTATCTGTTGGCATCCCTGTCAACGGAGCAATGAATTTAGGGGCTTCCTCTTCTTCTTTTTCTTCTTGATCTTCCACTTCAACTACAGGTTGATCCTCTTTTACTGGAACAGTTGTTTCTTGTGAACTACAGCCAAATAAAGAAATTATTAAGAATAATAAAAGTATGAGTATAAATCCTTTTTGCCTCATGCTGCACCTCTCCTTTTTTTATTGGTATTAATAAAGTTCTCTTCAACTATTCTTATCCCTGCTATTTCGTATTATTTATCTTATTATGGTAAAATATGACTAAATCGTTTATTCAGGAGGAATTATTAATGGCTATTAACGTTAGAGTCGAAGGAATAGAGGAAGCAGAGCATCCATTTTATATTGTTCGTTATATTGTAGAGGAAGATGGAAACGAGTTGATTAATAGTGTGGCTAGATTTGCTATCTTACCAAAAGGGAAAACCGTTCAATTCTTAGAGCCAGATATGCGCAAAATGTTAACCACTAAAGCAGAACCACCAATTCAACCTATTGTCGATCAGCTTGTAAGAGAAACAGTTGAAGATTATCTAAACAAAAATGAGGGATAGTTAACTTGTAAAATACACAACAAAAAAAGATGGAAACTACTCCATCTTTTCTTTAATTTCTATTTTAAACCAAATTTCCTTTTGGCTTCTTCATTAACGGTTAGGGTTACTTCATTGATTTCTTCAACAGGTATATTCCTTGGAGATTCACCTTTAAGAATTTTGGCTGCCATTTCTCCAGTTTGAACCCCAATCATAAATTGATCTATTCCGTAAGTAGCAACTGCTCCTCGTTTTACAGACTCCTCATCGGATGCAAATAATGGAATTTTGGCTTCTTCTGCAACTTTTAACACGGCATCCAAAGCAGAAACAATCATATTATCATTCAGAATAAAAAGTGCATCTACTTTATTGATAAGCGCTGCAGTTCCTAGACTCACTTCTGAAGTAGAGCTTACTCCCGCTTCCTCAATTTTGATCCCTTTTGCTTTTGCAGCCTTTTTCGCTGCTCCTAACTGAACTTCTGCATTTACTTCGCCAGTATTATATACGATACCAATCGCTTTTACATCTGGCACCATTTCTTTGATTAAATCAATTTGTTTTTCAATGGGAACCATATCAGAGGTTCCAGTGATGTTTTCTCCAGGTTGGTCAAAGTCTTTTACCAAACCAGCAGCAACAGGATCGGTTACCGCAGAGAATACAACTGGAATGTTCTTCTTTGCCTGTTCAGATGCTTGAAAAGCAGCTTGTGCAGATGGTGTCGTTATCGCAATCATCATATTTACTTCATCGGCAACAAATTTTTGTGCAATTGTAGTCGCTACACTTCGATCCCCTTGTGCATTCAGATAATCTATCCTGATGTTCTTGCCATCTTCAAAACCGTTATCTGCTAATCCTTTTAATATCCCTTCACGAATCGAATCTAAAGAGGGATGCTCCACAATTTGTGTAATTCCAATCTTGAGTGGTACTGCATTTGACGAATCATTCATTACCGAAGAATTCGTCGGTTGGGTTTCTTTCACACAACCTGTCAATAACGATATAACCATAATAAAGCTGACTAAAATAAATAAACCTCTTCTCATCTAAGCTCTCCTCCACTTCTTCCTCATTGGCTTTTCGCCAACCTCCACTTTAATATATCACAGTATTAAAACTCCGTAAATAAATTCTATTCGTTCATCTTTTTTAGTTCCTTTAAAACAAAATTTTCTCTATTTATCCATTTATTTGGATTGTTTTGAAGCAACATTTTTTCATTTTGATGAATTGCATCATCTAAAGTGACCCATTTAGGGTTAAATTCTTGGTCAGACTCATAAGTATCTAATTGCTGAGCAACTCTTTTTTCGTCAGTTAGCTCACAGATATAGTAAAACGATGTCATTTGGAATATAGCCTCATTATCATAAGTGTCTGGTTTCCTCTCTATAACAGAACCCACCTTGTCTTTAACTAAGATGTTTAAGTACCCAGTCTCTTCAGCTACTTCACGTATAAGCGCGTCTGAATGACTTTCCCCTTCTTCTACTCCACCCCCGGGAAATTTATAATCTCCCCTATTCGATTGAACTAAAAGAATTCTATTGTTTTGAGAAATAACGGCTCTTACTGCTTCCCTATGATTAATCTCTTTAACGCCTGTATTTATGTTTTTCTCCTCAAACGCTTTATTAAAAATCACATTTGAACCTCCCTATTCTACTACATTTAAACTTCAATAAGAAAAAGCCATTCTCCTTCTTGAAGAATAGCTCTCGTTACTTTAATAAAATACTCCACAAAGTTTCTCTAATAATTCTTATCTTGTGATTGGGTATTAAAAATACTTAATATTAAGGTTAAACCTGCAATATTACCAAATACCCCCAAATTAGATATTTTTATTAGCCAATAAGGAATGAATGAAAATGTTAAATTATCAAATATAGAACTAAATGTAGCCAATATCGGGTATGAAAATGAAATTAATATACTAGGAACAGATATGCCCCAAAATAAAGCTGAATTAAAATTAAGCCGCCATCTTTTTATGAAAATAAGAGATATATAGATTCCAAATATTATCGAAACTAATAGATTTGCCCAAAGTAAAGGAATAAGATTGAATGTGTCATTCGCTATTTGTTTGAAAGGATTTAAAATATTTAAATTTATTATTGCTAATATGATTAATCCAACTACCCAAGATAAATTCCAAAAGTAAGGTGTCCATTTAGATTCTTTCACGAATATCGCCTCCTATCTTTATTTACGATGTAAAACTAATGAGTTTCAAAATTCATTTGTTACCTTTTTTCTTTTTAATCCATATATAAACATAAAATATAATCGTTAAGATTGTGATAGATAATTAATCTCAATCTATTTTGCAATCTACAACGATCGCTTTCGGAACTTCACTTTTAATATTTTCCATTTTTTCAAATGCCTCAATCATTTCTACTTCTTCTTTTAGTTCTTTATAATACTGATATTTAGAATAATAACCATAGTATTGAATCCCCACTTCTTTTGAATTTATAAGTGCCTCAATACTTGATAGTTTAATACTTGAATATTTCCCACCTGTATTTATATGCTCTACAATATTAAATAAAGCAATCTCCTCATCAGCCTCTTGTCCTCCATGAGAAAGTCTATACCACCTTTTACCATCAACAAATAGAATTCCTGTTTTTAAAGGGAGTGGTAATCCGCTTACTATCCCCATGCCTAAAGCCATTGCCCCCAATAAAATTAAAAAAAGGTTATCCATCATTACTCCTATGGGAAGAAATATAATTCCCATAATTATCGAAGCTAGTGGTCCTCCCAGTAAAACTTTAGACCATATTTTTATATTATTTTTGTTTGCTGTTTTAGGAATGGTACCTCCCACACCGCCCCATAAGGCTATATTCTTTTCAAAATAAAACTTAATTTTGTCATTATCATCTGCTTTGATTCCTAAGGGTCCAATTACCAATAACCAAAATTTCCAGCCATTAGCCAAGCCAACAAAAATATGACCTAACTCATGGATTACACCTGCAATGAAGTAACTCAATATACTGGTTAAAATATAGTTAATAAATTCCATTTTTCTAAACTCCTAAAGAATAGATTTATTTAATAATATTTTTTTAATTTTGTTTTTCTAACAATTTAATAATCCTATTGTTTTGCTCGACTTGGATTTCACTATTTACTTTGATTTGGTGAACCCATTTCAAAAGAAATACTAATATCAATAGCGGTAATAGAATAAGTAAAAAATAAATAATAATATTAAAGCCTAATAATATAGACATTTCTTCCCCCCACGTGATAATTTAAAGTTTATTCTCATATCCAGTCCTTCAACTCTTACTCCCGTTACATCGATTACTACTTTTTATCTTTTATATAGGTAGTTAAGCCCATTATAAATATCAGTAAACCGATTAACATAAGAGAATATATGAAACCGTTAAGAATTGTGGTATATTCCTCAGCCAAATTTTGATACAACATATTAACTATTTTGTACGCGAATGGTGTACTAATTAGTATGATAACAATACCTAAAATAAAATAGCCTACCTGTTTTTTCATCATTAATCCCCCTCGTATATTATGTTTAGGC
>DJVJ01000044.1 GCA_002441135.1 Caryophanales bacterium UBA6259
CGGAGGGAGGGGCCAGGCCCCTTTTGCCGGCCCCTTTTGCCAATCTCTTCCTTTTATAGCTATTCTTCGAATAGCTTTTTAAGGTTTTCTTCAAATGGGGCGTATACGATTCCTTTTTCGGTTACAATGGCGGTTATATGTTGATGTGCGGTAACATCAAAAGCTGGGTTATATGTTTTTACTCCCTCTGGTGCTGTCGCAACACCAAATCGGTGAGTGATTTCTATTGGGTCACGTTCTTCGATTGGGATATCTTCCCCTGTTTTTGTTCGTAGATCAATGGTTGGTGTTGGAGCAGCCACATAAAAAGGAATATTATAATGCTTGGCTAAAATGGAAACTCCTAATGTTCCAATCTTATTAGCGGTATCTCCATTTGCTGCCACTCGATCACAGCCTACAATAACTGCATCAATTTTCCCCTGAGACATTACAACAGCCGCCATATTATCAGTGATTACTGTAACATCAATTCCCGCTTGCTGTAGCTCAAAAGCTGTTAGAGTGGAACCCTGTAGTCTTGGTCTAGTTTCATCAGAATAAACCTTAAAATCATAACCTCTTTCTTTTCCTAAATACATTGGAGCAGTTGCTGTACCATATTTCGTTGTAGCTAAAGCCCCCGCGTTGCAATGGGTAAGTAAACCCATGCCATCCTTTAATAAAGTTAGCAGGTTTTCGCCAATGTTTCGGTTGATTTCTTCATCCTCCTGATGAATCATAATAGCTTCCTCTAGTAACAGCTTCTTGATTTCTGCAACCGGTTTGTCCTGATTGATTTTCGCCTTGTTTTCCATTCTTTCTAGGGCCCAAAACAAATTAACCGCTGTTGGTCTTGATGTAGCTAGATAATCCGACTTCTCTTTTAATATAGTATAAAAATCTTCAAAGGATGATTCCAGAGCTTCCTTCACACCTAAATAAACCCCATACGCTGCTGCAACTCCAATTGCTGGCGCACCTCTAACCTTCATCACTCTGATTGCATCCCAAACACTCTCAGCAGTCTCGAATTCTTCGAAAATAATTTCATTTGGAAGCAGGGTCTGATCTAATAGAATCAACTTCCCATCCTTCCACTCTATTGAATTA
Source organism: Caryophanales bacterium UBA6259 (assembly GCA_002441135.1). GTDB lineage: Bacteria > Bacillota > Bacilli > Tepidibacillales > Tepidibacillaceae > UBA6259. Next base: position 1,093 of record DJVJ01000044.1, read on the forward strand.
ATTGGTTCTTGGTTCATCTGCGTCATCTTACTTCTCCTTCTCTATTGTGTTGACAGTTCAATTACCAGAAGTTAACAAAAGGGGCCTGGCCTCTTTTGTTAACTTCTTCCTTTTTAGGTAGCTTCATCCCTTTTATTTGAACTGTTTTTCTGCTTCTTTTAAGTTCGTTAGGAAGTCTACACCTGTTTTAAACTGAACCCGTTGCTTAATGTAGCTTTTAGCAGCAGTTAGGCAAATTCGCTCAGCTTTTACCCTAACTTCTTCATCTACTATTGAGGTAATATCTTTTACTTGAGCGAGTCCTATAATACGTCGAGTTAATTCCAAACCAGTAACTGCTGCAGTATCTCCAATCACAGTATCTAGGTACCATTGGTCAAAGCCTTCTTCTTTGGCCAAGATTTCAGTCACATTTGCTTGCCACGAAGCAAGGAATTTATCTCTAAAAAGGTCAATCACTTGGACTATAGTTTCTTCTAACCATTGAGTATAATCAATGCGAGTAGCTTCTTCCATAATCGTTGCATTGGCATTGGCCCACGCAAAGATAAGATTTGCCACAATATTTCCCACATCGTAGCCCATTGGCCCGTAGAATGCAAATTCGGGATCAATCACTTTGGTTGAATCCTCTTTAATAAAGATAGAACCGGTATGCAGGTCCCCATGAATCAATGCTTGTGCATTTGTCATGAATTCAAATTTTAGCTTCGCTACTTCTAAACGAAGCTCCATATCCTGATAAATCTCTTTGGTTACCCACTCCAAATTCGGAGTAAAGACTTCATTTCGGTTATTGTAATTATTAAATGGTTCGGTATAGACGAGATCCTCTGAGATTTCACATAGCTCTGGATTAATATAGTTCTTCACCATTTGCTTTTTCTCTTTATGGCCTAACACCACATCTGAGGTCAAAAGCAAGGCATTTACCATATAAGTGGTAATATGATCAGCAAATAGTGGGAACTTCTGATGATTGATTAAAGCCTGACGCATAATCACATGGTCTGATAAATCCTCCATCACACAGCAACTCATTGTTTCATCATAACGGTATACCTGTGGGGCTAAGTTTGGTGCTAGCTTTCCTGCTAAAACCAGAACCTCAGATTCAATTTTATTCCGGTCAGTGGATAGCTTAAACTCATCCGAAATTCGTGCAGTATCTCCTGCTTGTTTTACAATAACAGATTGATTCGTTGTCGAATCCCAAACACGGAATACATAATTTAGGTTTCCATCCCCAATTTCTTTACATTTTAAATCTGCATCCGCTGAGAAAAACGTCAGCTTTTCTTTTACATATTCTAATACGTCGGCTTCCTTCATTAAAAAGTATTGTTCAAAGTTCGGCTGAACCATTTATATTTACCCCCTATATATTCCATTTTATTAAACGATATGAACATGTAATCTATACTAATTGAATCATAATATGTAACCGTTTTCAAAACAAGAGACGTTTGTATTTTATATATTCAAAAGGCTGATCTAATTTCTTAAGATCAGCTTCGTACTATTTATCTGATTGTTTAATTCGTTTAATTCGTTTAATTCGTTTAATTCAAAATCTATTTTTAATTTGGGGAAAATTACATACTAATAATAAAATTTAACAAAAGGAGCCTGGCCCCTTTTTCCTTTTCCTGGCCCCTTTTTCCTTTTCCTTCCTTTTCCCTCTTTCGACTCTTTTAGAATTGCCTAAACTGCTCATTCCTTATCACTGATTACTTCAATACATAAGGTAATTGCCTTAATCAAGGAATTCATAGACCAGCTAGGAAGATTATGCTTTTTAACAGCTAATTCATGAGAAGCTGGAATATGAATAAAACCTGCCTTTACATTTAAAGCATTTTTCTCAATCTCATGAAGCATTTTATACATCACATTATTGCATAAGTAGGTACCCGCACTATTAGAAATTTCAGCAGGATAATTATTCGCTACCAATTTGTCCACCATTTTTCGAATTGGCAAACCACTAAAATAAGCAGTATTTCCCGTTTCTTCTATAGGTTGGTCTACCATTATCATCCCTGTATTATCCTTTGGGCCATCATTACAATTGATTGCTACACGCTCAGGAGTGATGCGGTCTCTTCCTCCGGCAAGTCCTAAGGAGATAACTACATCGGGATTTTCTTGATAGAAAACATCGAGAAGTACACTTGCTGATCGTGAGAATTCTACAGGTAATACTTTCCCAACAACTTGATATTCACCAATAATTTTGCCATCTAATTCTTTGGCAATCACTTCACTTGGATTGAATGGAAACTCTAAAAATGGCTCAAAGCCGGTAAGTAATAATTTTTTCATCCTATTTTCTCCCTTAAAGAAAATACTGTTTAAAAAACATCATTTACTTTATAACTTGAAAAAAACCGTAACTTAGCATCATTATAGCAATTGCGGCAATAATATTACCAATTAGTATCGCAGGAAATGCCCATTTAAACCGTATATCAAGTAACGCAGCTGCTAAACTCCCGCTCCAAACTCCTGTTCCGGGGAGTGGAATTGCCACGAAAATAATTAAACCCAATACACCATACTTTTGAATATTACCGCTTTTAGCTAGTGACCTGCTTGTAATTTTTATTACTATTTTTTCAAACATTCTAGTTGTTTTCAAATAATTAAATATTGGCCTGATAGTAAATAAGATAAATGGCACTGGAATCATACTTCCGATCAGGCTGATAATTGTAGCGTTAATTGGTGAAAGTCCAAGTGAAATCCCTACAGGTATTGCACCTCTAAGCTCAATAATAGGTAATGCAGCTGTTAATAAAACTGTAAATTCTGTCGTTAGAAAATCTAAAAATTCTTTATACATAAAAGTCCCCTTTGTTTGATTGTAATATAGGCTTTGATTTTTCAATTATAACACCATTAATTGTACTACTGATAGCTGTTATTATCCTTTTGGTTTATAGTATAGTTTGAAGCAGCAATTGTACCATTATATTTCGTAATAACTGCTAAAAGGAGTAAATTACATGCTAATAGAGACAGAAGCTAAAGTATCAACTGGTTATCGTAAAACTAAAATTTCAGCAGGTCTTGTAGTTCGAATTGTAAAGCATCGGATTGGTGTGTTTTCTTATTTAAGCAAAGATGATATCCATAAAACTGAGCTATTAAATAAACATAATTTTTCAGAAACGATTAATCTGTTTAGTCCTGAAATCGCTGAACTCATAAAAAAGTTTAATGAAGTTCATGGGATTATTGTTGATGTTTATAAGAACGGGCAATGTAAAATTTTACTTGATTCTGAGAATATTTTTGTGAATATTATTGACCCTGCGAAAGATTATATTCAATTCGCTTCAATAGAAAAAGAACGATTAAAGAATGAAGAATTACAAAAAAAGAAGCAGGAAGAAGAAGCGAGAAGAATAGCCAATATTCGTGCTCAAGAGGAAAATCTCCGTGCAAAAAAGGAGGTTCTTCGCAAACTGAATGATGAAAGAAACCGCGCATTAAAATTACATGATGAGAAATATAAATGGATGGGACCCCTTCAAATCCTTTTAAAGCCTCAGTTTAGAGAAAATCACTGTTACCGATGTAAGAGCAAATTATATTCTAGTACTCACCCTACCTGCTCGGTATGTAATTGGATGATTTGTGACTGCGGAGCCTGTGGATGTCAATATGATGGAAATTAACAGTGGAATTCTAAAATGGCTAAAGCCAGTTGATTATAAGTTTTTCATTCATTATTCCATAAAAAATAGCAGCTATAATTGGCTGCTATTTTACTATTTATTATTTATTATTTATTATTTATTATTTATGGTTGGATTTGACGATAATATTCTGTTGGCTGTAGTTCATAATCGATAATCCAGTGAGTTACTAACCATGAGCCATCCTTTGCATTATATTCTACTTCCTCTTCTAGGAAGATATCTGTAATTTTTACAGAAGGATCAATAATGCTCACAAAATCATGGAAATAAACAGTAAAATAAATGGTTTCAGTCGGAAAAATCTCATGCAGTGATTCGCTCAAATTATCTGCCCACTCTTCTATTTCCGCCTTAATCGTTTGGTAATTATCTGTGTATAGAATGTAGTCATCATAGGTCATCGTCCCATTTACTTGAATAGACTGATCATCATTTACAGAGATTTCAAACCCATCTAGATTAATTTCTCCGATAGATGTTATTATGGATAAATTTTCGGGCTGATTTAGCTCAAGTTCTAGTTCATCCAATAATAGATTTTTTTCATCTTGAGTAAAAGTGCCATCAGCGATTGTTTTGATGATTACAGTATATGTTGCCTGATCCCATTCAACAATGGCATTTAGTGCTTCACTTACAAACCGAAGAGGCACCATTGTGCGGTTGTTGATTAGTTGGGCTTTGGCAGTGAGTTTTACTGATTTTCCATTGATATAGGCAACATCTTGGTTTAATACTAGCTTTACTACAATATCCTCTTTCGTAGCTGTTATTGTTCTTGTTGCATTATCCCAAAGAACCTTTGCACCCAATGTTTCGAAAATTCCTCTTAAAGGTACCATCGTACTATTATTAATCAAAACTGGTGGCTGTTCATAGGATTGTTCTTTACCATCTATTTTTACTTTGATGACGTTTGCCGCTATTACATTGGAAGTGATGTTAAAGATTAAAAAAGAGATCAATAAAATTAATAATATGCCTTTTTTCATATATAAACTCTCCATTTTTAAATTTATGTGGTGATACAAAAGCTCATACCTTACAGGTACGAGCTTATTAATCCTTACTTTTTCTCAAGAATATTTTAGTAGTTTTCAGGGATTTTTCTTAAGTTGAATATTCAATTTCTATTGATGTTGTTCGTTCTTTAGGTTCTATTGGCTCAGCTAGTTGGTTCTGTAGGCAACCACTGGTTATTCTGTTACCGGGACATTTTCTGTAACTGTGCCATCTGTTAATGTAGCAGTAGAAGTTTCTTCAGCTTGTCCTGCTTCTGTTGTTGCCGTTTCATCTGTTGGGGCTGGTTCTTCAGTTATTGGTGCTGTTTCTTCTGCTACTGTATCATCAGTTGCTGCCGTTTCGTCAGTTGGTGTCGCGTTAGCTTCTTCTAGGGCTTGTTGGACCTGTTCTTCCAAAGTAGTCACTCGCTCATAATATGAAACTAGTAATTCATTTTCTGAATCAAGCTTCGCTAAAGAATCTAACTGATTAGTAACAGCATCAAGTTGATTTAATAAAGCAGATAAATGATCAATATAGTCTTCTGTTGTTGCCTCTTCGCTTATATCTTCTAATTCAGACTCCACTTCTTCTAGTGAAACTTCTTCTGTACCTGGTTCTTCACTAGTTTCATCTACTGTAGCCTCTTCTGTAGCTAGCTCCTCGGATGTGGCTGTTTCTTCAGATTCTTCCATTTCTTCAGCTGGTGCCATGTTTAGTAGCTCTAATAATTTAGCGTAAGTTGCTTCTATACTATCTAATTTCTTAGTAATAGCTACTCCGCGCTTTTCAATAATTTTGGTGAATACAGTTTGTTTCAGTTGTAATAAACGCTCTTTTTGTTCAGTCTTCTTGGCTTGAATTTCTTCTTTCTTTAGTTGCTGTTTTTCTTCTTTGTTTGATTTGTTTGATTGCTTGCTCTCAAGCTTTAGTTGTAGCTTTTCTTTTTGTTCCTCTAGTTTTTGCTTTTGTTCCTGTTTTACCTCTTCGACCACTTTTTTGGTTTGCTCTTTGCCATGATAATTTTCTGTTTTTTTAGCATAAACAGGTGCTGATAAAACGAGCGAAAGAGCTAAAGAAGAAATTAATAACTTATAACCTTTTCTTTTCATCACCATACATCTCCTTAGTTTTTTTGGTAATGGCAGCTGGCTGGCATAGGACAAATAAGCAAGTAAATATGTATCAAAAGCATCTTTATACTCATTTTTTGTAGTCCCTTAGCCCCTTTAGCTTTGTGACAATGGATTTCTCCACCTGTACCCTTGAGAAAATATTACCATATTCTATTTGTAATTTTAATAGATTACTAGAAAAATAGGATTTTATAACTACTACAAGAATGGAAGAGTAACATAAAAAGGAAAAAAGAGGAAAAAGGGGCCAGGCCCCTTTTTCCTCTTTTTTACATTTAATTCTTTGAATAGCGATACATTCGCTCTGGCCGGCCGATGGTTCCATAGGATAACTCGGCACTGGCGTCTCCATTGGCTACTAGGTACTCGAGATACCGTCTAGCAGTTGAACGACTTACTCCAAGATTTCTCCCAAGTTGATCCGCCGTAATCCCCAAGTTATTTTCTTTCACAAAGCTTAGCACTTTTTCTAGAGTTAATTTATCGATTCCTTTAGGGGCATAGGATACATTTTCCCCTTTAGTACCTCTCAATATTTGATCAATTTCCGCTTGGTCAATTTGCTTTTTTTGTTCATTTAAGTGATTTATTTTAGAGTAAAACTCCTGATACTTTTTCATTGTCTCTTCAAACCTCTGAAAAATCACGGGTTTTACGATGAAATCAAATACCCCATTACGAATTGCGTCACGCAAGGAATCTACCTCCTTAGCTGCTGTGATCATAATAACATCCGTATGATAATAGTGTTGCTTAATATAACGAAGCAATTCTAATCCATTCATATCCGGAAAATAGATATCCAACAAAACTAGATTTGGGGCCAATACTTCAAGTGCATCCTTTGCTTGTTGTTCATCGGTAGCAATTCCTACCACCTGATATCCGGGTATTTTCTCGATAAAACGCCGATTAATCTCTGCTATCCGTATATCATCTTCAATGATTAGAACCTGTATATCTAGGGCTTGAGTCTGCTTATATATACTCATTTTTCCTTCCCCCTCTCAAACTTTTTTACACACTCATTCTTCATCTCTATCATTTTTTTCATTTTTTCATTTTTTCATTTTTTCATTTTTTCATTTTGCTCGTTCTATCTTTACATTCCTTATTGATTCACTCTTTGTTGTTTATTCTTTGGAATGACTACTGTAAAAATAGTACCTCCACCCTGATTCTGTTCAAAGGTAATATATCCATTTAACTGTTCTATTGCTTGTTTTGCAAGGGGAAGTCCAAAGCCTCTGCTCGATTTTTCCTTAGTCGAAAAACCAAGCTCAAAAATCTTTCCATCTAATGATTCTGGGATGCCAATTCCGTTATCCTCTACTTCAATAATTAAATCATCACTTATATCTGTGAAAAAAATTTTAACAGCCTTCTCGATATTTCCTGTCGCAAGAACCGCTTCCATTGCATTATCGATTAAGTTTCCTAAAATAGTAATCAGCGGTCCCCGATCTATTGCGGTTGGTATATCGCGAAAACTACTATCTTGCATTATTTCTAGCTCTACCTTTAGTTCTCTTGCCCGGTTGAACTTCCCTATTAACAATCCACCTATCATAGGATCTGGAATCTCTTTCATAATAAAGTGAATAAAATTCTGATGCACATTAGCTTCAGTCTGAATGATTTCTAGCGCTTCTTGATAATGTTCTAATTGGATTAGGCCAGAAATCATATGCAGCTTATTCGAAAATTCATGGGTTTGTGAGCGTAAGGCTTCTGCGTATCGTTTTACTTGTGATAATTCTTGGGTTAAATGATAAAGCTCTGACTTATTTCGAAAGCTCCCTACCGCACCAATGACCTGATTATGATGATCAAAAATTGGAATCCGATTCACTACCACTTCATTCTCAGCAATCAACATTTCCTGATCAAACTCCGATTGGCCAAGCTGCACAACATCTAATAAACGAGAACCAGGAAGGACATCATAAATATGTCTTCCAGTGATATCGGCCCCTTCTGGAAAACCTAGGATTTGAACGGCTGTATGATTGGCCATTGTAACCGTTCCTGCTGTATTAACAGCAATAATCCCTTCTCTGACGGATTCCAAAATCGCCTTATTTTCTTGATAAAGGGAAACAATTTGCTTTGGTTCTAGTCCCAAAATTGCCTTTTTTAAACGATTAGTAATGAAAATTGCTCCTACTACTCCTACTAAAATCATAGCCAGTACAAGAAGAATAATTTTATTCCGATATTGAATATTAATCTGATAAATATCCTCTAACATAAAGCCAACCGAGACAATACCTATAACTTGTCCTTGATCATCAAAAATAGGCACTTTTCCTCTTAAAGACGGCCCAAGCGATCCTACTGCTTCAGAAATGATTGATTGTCCTTTTAGAACGGGGCCGTTATCTCCACCAACCATTTCTTTCCCAATTCTTTTAGGCACTGGATGAGAATAGCGAATCCCATCCTTATTGCCAACAACGATAAATTCAGCCCCTGTTTTTTTACGGATTTCTTCTACAATAGGTTGGATTGTTTCCCAAGGTTTGTCTGTAAAAAAAGCCTTCCTTATTTCGGGAATTAAAGCAACCGACTCCGCAACTGTTAAAGCCCGCATTCCAATTTGCTCTTTAACGGTTAACTCTAGCATATGTTCAAAAAAATAAGCTAGGCTAACCATGACAATCATTATGAGAGAAACAATTAGGAGAATCATTTTTGTTCTGAGTTTCATCGAATGCAATACTCCTTCAACGTTTGTTCAATGTTTTCTATATTGTATCATTTTTACTAGGCATCAAGGTGTTCGAATTTAGAATTTTCTAACGATATAAAAGCAACCACTAACGACTGAAACATTATCGTTTAAGTGATTGCTTTTATTTTTTATTTCTCATAGATTAAAATTTCACGAAGCTATACTTCATCTTAACTGTAAAGAAATAATCTTTACAATCGTGCAACTTACATCTTATTAATCAACCTATCCTATCTATTAAGCTTCCTCGTTCGTAATCACCTTTTTCCCCTTTAGCTTTAAAATCAACGGCACAATAATCCATAACCCTGCTGCGATTAAAAAGACTGCAGAGATTGGTTTATCGATGAAAATGGAGTAATCTCCGTTTGAAGTAGTTAATGCTCTACGCATATTGTTTTCAATCATTGGCCCTAGTACAAGACCTAACACTAGTGGTGCAAGAGGAAAATCATTTCTTGCTAAGAAATAGCCGATAATTCCTGCTACAATTAATAATACTAAATCAAAGGTATTTACTTGTACTGCATACACTCCAAAAATAGAGATTGCCACAATAATCGGGATTAAATATTTTTTTGGTGTTTCAATAATTTTTGCAAAAACCTTTACTAATGGCATATTTAACACTAATAGCATTAAGTTCCCTACAAACATACTGGCAATTAATCCCCAAGCCACCTGTGGATGATCATTAAAGAGTAATGGACCTGGTTGGATGTTGTACATGATAAAGGCACCCATTAAGATCGCCGTTGTGCCAGACCCAGGAATTCCTAAGGTAAGAAGTGGAATCATCGCACCACCTGATGCAGCATTGTTAGCTGATTCAGGAGCGGCAACTCCCTCAATTGCTCCTGTTCCGAATTTTTCAGGATGCTTGCTTATTTTTTTCTCTAAAATATAGGTAAAGAAGGAAGCTAAAGTTGCTCCTGCTCCTGGAAGTACACCAATAAAAAATCCTAAAAAGGATCCTCTAGCTATTGGCCCTACACTGGCCTTTAATTCTTCTTTGGAAGGAAGGATAGAATTTACTTTAATAATTTCTCCTTCATTTCCTTCTTGCTCAAGAATCGTTTTGAAAACCTCACCAAGCGCAAATAATCCTACTGCAATGGTTAAAAATTCAAAGCCCTGATAGAGCACTGGTTGATTATAGGTAAATCTAGCAACTCCAGAAACATTATCAATTCCTACTGTTGCTAGTAACAATCCCATAACTGTCATCATTAAGGCCTTTGTCATCGATTTACCAGCTAAACCACTTACCGCCGCTAATCCCAAAATCATCAGGGAAAAGTATTCTGCTGGACCAAACTTTATAGCTACCTCAGATAAAGGCTCAGCTAATAATACAAGTGCGACTAAAGAAACTAGTCCGGCGAAAAAGGAACCAATAGCGGCGATTGAGAGTGCCGAGCCAGCTCTTCCTTTTTTAGCCATTTGATATCCATCTAAGGTGGTTACTACAGAGGAGGATTCTCCCGGTGTATTTAAAAGAATGGAGGTTGTTGACCCACCATACATAGCACCATAATAAACTCCTGCTAGCAAAATGATAGAGCTAGTTGCTGCATCCTCTGCACCAAGTCCTCCTGTCATTGACGCGGTGACAGGAATTAATAAAGCAACTCCACTCATTGGCCCAATGCCTGGTAAAACACCAACAGCGGTACCAATTAAAACACCGAAAAAGGCAAAGAGGAGGTTATACCATGTTAACGCCGTTGCAAAACCTTGAAAAAGATAATCTAATGTATCCATTTAGCCACCTCCTACCATCCTAACCAGGCTGGAAAACCTGGCATTGATCCCTTTAGTACGACTACGAATAGATAATAGACACCAAAGGAGAATAGACCTGATATTAACAGTGTTTTTAACCATCCGCCTTTTTCCATTGTTTGAAAACCGATAATTAAAAAAATAAATGTACTTATAACATAGCCTATGTCCTCTAATAGCAACGCGTATAAAAGTGCAGCAATAAGTATGATGAAAAACCTTTTATAGTCTAATGTTGCATTCTCGTTTTCTTCATTTTTATATTGGAAGGTTTCATAAAATAATCTTAGGCTCAAAATGACAAGAATAAGTCCAAGTGCAAATGGAAATATATTTGGTCCAACTACGCTACCATAGGCGCTTTCTGAGATTTTTTTGCTCTCCCACATAAAACCAGAGCCGATTAAGAAAAATAACAAACTAGCATACCGATCGAACTGTTTGTTCACCTTTATCCCTCGCTTTCTCTCGATCTCTCAAATCAAACTAATCTATCTTAACTGAATCCATCTAAATTTGCCCTACTTGAATTTGACTTTTCTGAACTTGATCTACTTGAATTCGACCTACCTATAATGGATGAAAAGGAGAAGAGTACAGAATCTTCTCCTTTTCGCTATATTCTTATTGTTGCATTCCTAATGCAGTTAACAATTCAGTAATAAGCTTCTCTTGGTTTTCGAGGAATGCTTTGAAGTCTGCAGCATTCTTATATTCCTTTTCCCATCCGTTAGCTTGTAGCTCTTTTTCCCATTCAGGAGTATCGTTTAGAGCTTGGATTTTATCTTCCCAGAATTTTAAAGCATCTTCAGACATTTCTTTTGGGCCAAACATTCCACGCCAGATAGTAAATTCTGCATCCATACCTAACTCTTTAAGAGTAGGAATATCCTTGAAATCTCCACCTAAACGCTCATTTGAAGTAACAGCTAATACTTTAACTTTTCCTGCTTTTAGATATTCTCCAACACTGGAGATATCTGTTGAAATCATATCGGCATTATTTCCAAGAAGTGCTGCAATTGCTTCTCCACCGCCATCATAGGAAACATATTTTACAACCTTTGGATCAAGACCGGATTTGAATGCTGGTAAAATTGCAACTAAGTGGTCCATAGAACCAGGAGATGATCCACCAGCGATTGTTACCTTTGTTGGGTCTTGCTTTAATGCCTCGATAACGGAATTTAAATCAGCAAATTTAGAATCCGCAGCAACAACTAATGCACCATAGTCTTTTGTTAATTGTGCTAAAGGAGTTGTATCCTTATATCCATAAGGACTGTTTCCTTCTTTCTTTAAGTTGTTGATTAGAATTGGTGGTGAGCTAACAAATAACTTAAAGTCGTTATTTTTGTCTTGTGTCGCGTACTCAGCCATGAATACTGCTCCGCCGCCGCCTGGCTTATTTTCTACTGTCATTGTTTGTTCTACTAGTTTAGTTTCACCTAATACTTTGACGAAGGAACGAGCAGTTTTATCCCAGCCACCGCCTGCTCCTGATGGTGCAACAACTGTAAGCGCTTTATCTGGATAGTTCGATTCTTTCTTAGCTGATGTTGGCTCACTACTTCCGCCACAACCAACTAAACTCATTACTAGAAAGATGGACAATACTAATAGGATTATTGACTTCTTTTTCATTTTAATTAATCCCCCTCTTTTTCTATTTGTCTTATGTTAAGCTCTTTCCTATCCTATCATGTTCAAAATTTTTAGAATAGTTTAATAAAATAAAAACAATTACGCTCATTTTGTTTATTTTGTTCATTTTGTTCACGAGTAAATTTTAAAGAAGTGGATGTGAAAAGATGTAAAAAGACGTAAAAAGATGTAAAAAGTGTAAAAAGGGGCCTGGCCCCTTTTGTTATTATTTGGAATCTGGGAGCGGGTAATTTATGCTCAACAGTTATAAATAAAATAGGTTGGACATAGTATTTCTTTAGAGGAGGGGATCAGAACTATGAACGAGGAAAACGAAAACGTCTCAAATGATACAAAAGAAATTTTAAAAGCTCTAAAAAAGAAAAAAAAGGAATTAGATAAATGGAAGAAGCGCAACTTATATTTTGCTTATTTTTTAAGCATTGCATTCCTTGGAATTCTTTATTACTTTACAAATAAAGCCACAGTTTCTCTTGGAATTGATATTTTTTATAATCTATTAAATATGTTTATTGAGCCGCAAAACTTATTTTTAGTTCTATTTCTTGTAAGCATTACAACCTTAAAAACCTTTCTAGCAAAAACAGTGAAAGAGAAAAAGGAAAAATATGAAAAATTAAGAGCAGAGACCATCGATCGATTAAAGGTGACTTGGTTAAAAGATGAAAAATCAGAGATTAGAGATAGTCTTTCTGAGGAGATGCACCAACTAGGCATCAATATTCGATTTAAAAGTTAGTTAACCATAACGGGGCCTGGCCCCTTTTGTTATTTTTTGGAAGTTATTAAGTTTCTAGCAAATCATATTCAACATACATTTGATATAAACTAGGGTTGTGTTGAAAGAATTGTAGAATAGTATTTGTGGAAATTAGCTCGCCATCTTCTCCTTCTAGATAATTTCTGTAGCTACTCCAGGGGTATTCTATTGGAAGAGTTACCATTTCTGCTTTAACGGGGTTTAGATGAATATAGCGGCTTACCTCTAAATTGTACATTGCATTTTCTATGAGCTCGGATCTATACCTTCCCTGAAATAAATGACCAACAAGCTCGTATTTCCGATTAAAATAGACAGTATAGGCCATATTGATATAATGCATGATTGTACTAATTTCCGTTTCATTTGTCTGAAGTTGTATGTGAACATGATTTGTCATCAAGCAGTATGAATAGACGCTAAAATCAAATCTCTCTTTTGCTTGTAGGAGTTTTGTTAAATATATATAGCGATCCTCATCATCATGAAAAATATTTTGTTTACGGTTACCACGACTCATAATATGATAGCTAGCCCCAGGATACCAAATACGTTTTTTCCTCGGCACTGTTTACACCTTCCTTTTTTTGAATTCTGAATATTCAATTTATTTATTTCATCAAATGTATGTCAAATTCCTCCTACTTTTGAGGTACTCTTAGAAATTATTGATGTAAAAAATAAAAGGAAGTCCTTTGATGTAATTAACACAAAGGAACTTCCTTTTCTAACTGGTTTTTAATTATTTTGTGGGAAAAACTGGTTTTAGGGGCCTGGCCCCTTTTGGAAAAAAATGAAAAAAGGGGCCAGGCCCCTTTTTCTTCGGCCCCTTTTTCTTCCTTTTTCCTTTTTTACCTATTTTCGGCTTGCTACGATGTTTAGTCCAAAGATGATAGCTACGATGACTAAGCCTGCGATGTCGGTTAATGTTTCTGGAACGATCATCATAAGTGCACCTGCACCTAGGATGATACGGAAAATAGTATTTATCGTTGTTTTGAAGTATCCTTCAATTGCTGCACTTAATGCAACGATTCCAATAATCGCGGTCACAGTAATCATAATGATATCTGCAAATGGTGCCATTGGGAATACCTTTGCGTTCATCGCCACATTGGTTGTGTCAATCATCATCATTGCTGGATTATAGACAAATAGATATGGGATTAAATATCCCGCGATGGATAATCTCATCGCTGCAAAGCCTGTGCGCATTGGGTCTCCACCGGATATACCAGCACCTGCAAATGCTGCAAGGGCAACTGGTGGAGTAATGTTAGCAAAAATACCAAAGTAGAAAACAAACATATGTGCAACTAGAATTGGAATGCCAAACTCTGCTAATGCTGGTGCTGCCATTGTTGCAGTAATAATATACGCTGGAATAGATGGCAATCCCATTCCAAGGATCATTGATGCAAACATTGTAAAGAACAAGGTTAAGAATAAGGAACCTGCACCAAGGCTTGCAATAGAAGTTGTCATTACATTACCAAAGCTTGTTAAGTTAACTACACCAATAATAATACCTACTACAGCAGTAGCAATCATAACGGATAAGGATTGTCTTGCTCCACTATCTAATGCTTCTAAAACGGTTTTTACAGACATCCGTGTATTTTTTCTAAGTGCTGCAACTAGAACAGTTGCAACAATAGTATAAAATGCTGCATGACCAACTGGAATATTTTGATACAGTAAAACGATTAATAAAACAATTGGAATTAATAAATGTCCGCGTTCTTTCATTACTTCTTTTATACGTGGTAAGTCTGCTTTTGGAATTCCTTTTAAATTTTCCCTACCCGCACGGAAATGGACTTGCATGATTACCGCAAAAAAGTATAGAACCGCTGGAATCAATGCTGCTAACGCAATGGTTCCGTAAGCAACACCTGTTGTTTCTGCCATAATAAATGCACTCGCACCCATAATAGGAGGTAAAATTTGCCCACCAATGGAGGAGCTTGCTTCTACTGCTCCTGCGAAGTTTTTGGAGTAACCGATCTTTTTCATTAATGGAATGGTAAAAGCACCAGTTCCTACTACATTGGCAACAGCCGAACCGTTAATACTTCCCATAAAACCACTAGAAATAACGGCTACCTTTGCAGGTCCACCTTGTTTATGTCCTGCTAATGCCAAAGAAATATCGTTGAAAAATTGGCCTAAGCCTGATTTTTGCAAAAATGCTCCAAATAAGATAAACAAGAATATAAAGTTAACAGAAGCACCAACTGCTGTGGAATATAATCCCTCTGTTTTTAAATATAATTGGCCAAAAATATCGCCTAAGTCAAATGGACGAGTAATCATCTTTGTTGGCATCCAATCCATATGACTGACAAATGGATATGTTAAGAAAACAAGTGCTAAGATAGGTAAAATCAATCCTGTAACACGTCTGCTTGCTTCAAGAACAAGAAGTACAGTTAATATCGCTAAAATAATATCTGTCGTGTTTGGAATGCCACCACGAGTGGTAACAATCGCATTATATTCCATGATTAGATAGCCTACAGAAACCATACTTAATCCGAATAATCCCCAATCAAACCATGCAATTTTACTGCGATCTTGTTTTTTTGTTGTTGGATATATCAAAAAGATTAAGCCCATCCCAACTGCAACGTGAAGTGCTCTTTGCTGTAGAGTTGGAATCGGATTAAACGTGATATATAGGTGAAATAAGGAATATAAAATAGCAATTAAAGAGACCGTTAATGCCATCTTTTTATTAGCAAACTTCCTTACCACAGACTCATTATCAAATTTTTCAAGCAGCTCTCCCTGTTGCTCTTCTGTCATAGGTTCAGCTTGATTTTCATTGAATTGCTTCTTGTTGTCATTTTTCATCTTTTCTCACCCCATAGCTGCCAAAATGGCAATTTCACAATTTTTATCTCTATTGCTTCGTGATTCTTTAACTCCTCATATAAAGGAATCGTAGAATTTTTGGTCTGTAATGTTGTTTTTACGTTATCTGAGACAACTAAATGGATTGCTTCCATTTTTCGGTTTATTTTCATATGAATATAGCCATCATTGGAAGGTATAATTTCTCCATCAGAGGGGGTACCTGCGCCAAAGGTTTTAAACCGTGTGGTATCAAGATAAAGCTCCTGATCTTTAATGGTATAGGTTTCATACCATGGTTCTTTCTCCACAGAATGAATCCAGCCTAATTCAAAGGTATCCTCTTTTAGATAAAAGTTCTTATCCGGGTAAGAAACTTGAATGGTTGGCACTCTGAAAAGAAAGCCTAAAAGGAAAAGAAGGAGCACTATAAAGAAAGTACTCCCGATTTTCAAAAATTTATTTTTGTTCATTGAAATATTTTTGAGCTCCTGGATGAACTGGCGCAACCATACCTTGTTGTGCAGCCTCTAGAGAAATTTCAGTAGCAGCTTGGTGGGAATTACCAAGTGTTGGTAGGCTTTCAAAGAACGTTTTTGTTAATTTGTAAACATCATCTTCACTTAAGTCTGTTCTTACTACAAGTGCATTCATGATTGCAGCAGTTGGGATTACTTCTTCATTACCGTATGTTCCTGCTGGAATTTCAATGGATACAAAGTAGGATTGATCTTTAGCAATTTTTTCTACATCTGCAGGATCTACAGAAACGATATTAATGTCTAGAGTTTTTGATAGCTCTAATACAGATGCATTTGGAAGACCACTTGTTAAAAATGCTGCGTCAACTGTACCTGATTTTAATCCATCAGCAGCTTCAGCATATCCTAAATAATCTACTTTAATATCATCATAGGTAATTCCATGTCCATTTAATAGATTGCGAGCGTTAACCTCTACTCCGGAGTTTTGGTCACCTACTGCAACACGCTTACCTACTAAATCTTTAACGGTTTTAATACCAGAATCTGCTCTTGTTACAATTTGAATAAAGTTAGGATATAAAGTTGCGATTTGGCTAACTTCAGTAACAGGTGCTGAGAAGTTTCCTTCCCCTTTAACCGCTTGTGTTAAAACGTCACTCATTACGAATGCCATTTCTACTTTTCCTTCTTTAATTAGGTTGATATTTTCAACAGAAGCTCCAGTCGTTTGTGTTTTGGAGTTCACATTGTAAGTTTTGGAATATTCATTTGCTAGAGTTGTACCAATAATATTGTATGGGCCTGAAGAACCACCAGTTGCAATTGTTGCAATTTTGGTACTTAGTCCGTCTGCTTTAGGCTCCTCCCCTTTTGAACCTTCGCTCGCTCCACAACCTGCTAATAGTGAGCCTGCTAGTAAAACGCTTACAAGAATTGTCCCGACCTTTTTCAATTTCATATTCTCTCCTCATTTCATGGTTGTTTTATTCAACAAAAGTATAACAGAAATATAGTTTTACTTCAACAAATGTTTCGTGAATTTATATAATTGAAAATTATTGTTTAATTTTACAACTTTTAATGTTTGAATTGGAAAGGGGAGGCGGTGGAAAAGAATGGAAAAAGGGGCCTGGCCCCTTTTTCCAACTTTTGCTATATCTAAAAAAGCATCAACAAAAGTTAGGCCCTTTGTTGATGCAAATTTCAATTCCTACTTAGATTCTCTTTTACATGCTTGAGTTGTGCAACAATAATAAAGCTTATAATTACCAGTAAAGACCATGAGCTTATTTTTCCAATCGATACAAAATTCCATTGTTCTTTTTGATCAGGATATTGCCAAGCTCCAAAGAATGTTGCGATGTTTTCCGCAACCCAGATAAAAAAACCAATTAACAGGAAGGAGAGAACAAGAGGCATTTTATATTTTGCATCGTTTAAATGAAACTCTACAATGGTACGAGCAAATATAAAGATAAGTGCTACTGTTAAATACCAACGAAAATCATAAATAAAATGATGGGTAAAGAAATTTAGATAAATGAGAAAGCCAATGGATACTGTCCAGATGGAACTTGGCCACCCAACTAATTTTAAATTGAGCCTTCGCCAAGCTTGAATCATATAGCTTGCAACACTGGCATACATAAAACCACTATATAAAGGAACGCCAAATATTTTGGCATAAGCAAATTCAGGATATGCCCATGATCCCATATATACTTTATAAATTTCTAGTATTAATCCAATCAGATGGAAAATCGCAATAACCTTTAACTCATCCCTGGTTTCTAATCCTGTTTTATACATCAGATACTGAACAATAAGTAGTACAAGAAGGATAAAATCATATCTAGGAATATACGGGGTATGTATCATATTGGAAATTGCTAATGTAATAAAGATTAGCACCGGAAAAATAGAGGCCAATGCCTGCTGATAACCAAAATAGATAAGCTGTTTCATATATCTAAATCTCATACTGTCGCTCCCTCCCCTAATGAATAATTATAAGTTTATTAAACTGATCCATTTTATACAAGGAGCAAGATGAAAACAAAACCTCCAAATAAAGTCATATTCTTTTATCTGTAAGTAATATAATTTAAGGACAATATTGAGAGGAGGATCCACAGAGTTATTAGCTTATAGCGTATCTAAAAGATTGGATAATTTAAAGGGGGTCGTTTAATGAAGAAGGTTTTATCACTCATAACAATTTTCGCCCTACTTATGACAATCACATTGACTGGAGTGTACGCACAAACAACTGGAATATCGAAAATTACGGAACCAGATTATTATAAGCTTGATTCTGATCTTTCGAACGAAATAAAAGCTGCAGGTGGAGTAGTGAAAGGGAAAGAGTTTAGGAATGCCAACACGAATTCTTATCTTTTACCTAATGAGGGCTATCCGATTCAACCTATTGATGCAAGAACAGCAGCCGGTCAACCAGCAAAGGGAATTGCTATTTTAGTAGATTTCCCTGCAAATGAAGATGAAACAAGTGCAGTACCAGGAGTTGATTATGAACAGGTACCTGCAAATTATTTTTATGATTTGTTAAATGGTACTGAATATAACCCATATGATTTATCTGTTTTCTCATGGCTAGCTGAATACAATGGAGTTCCTGCACCAACCGATCGAACGCTTAAAAACTATTTTAATGAGGTAAGCTATGGCCAATTTGAAATAGATGTGGATCTTGCAGGCTGGTATACTCTTTCACAGCCTTACGACTATTACCTTGGTCAGGATGGATTTGCTATAGGAAATGAAAATGGTGATGCACGTATAGCTGAGCTAGTGAGTGATGCCATTGACTTAGCCGACGAAGATATTGATTTTTCAAACTATGCAGTTGACGGAAAGGTGCCTAATATCTTTATCATACATCGGGGGACTGGCGCAGAATATAATTTGGACCCAACGATTATTTGGTCGCATAAGTGGGATATCGTAAGTGCAACTTATTATGGCTATTACTATCAGACTGGGGAATATATGGATGAAGCGGATCTAGAATATAAGGTAGTCGATGGTGTTATTGTAAACGTATATAATATCGTACCAGAAGTAGGCCAGGACATTAGTGGATATTTGAAATATGTATATCCAGGTCTATTCCCTGCTGATTATGATGGTAGAGAACCGTCTCCTGCTTATCCCGGAGTTTACTCTCATGAGTTTGCCCATATTTTAGGCTTACCTGATCAATATGATTATGGCTATCAATCAGAAGGTACTGGAATGTATACCTTGATGGCTGGTGGCTCTTATGGAAGAAATATCAATTATCGATGGTACTCCGGCAACACACCAGTTCATTTGAATGCTTGGGATAAGTGGTACTTAGGATTTGCAGAACCAATTGTAGTGTCTAGCAATCAGAGTATCACGTTAAATCCAGTAGAGTATAGCAAGGATATTTATAAGCTAGTTGTGCCGGGCTCTAATGGAAGAGAATACTTCCTTTTAGAAAATCGTCAACAAATCGGCTATGATACAGGTCTATCTTACAATGTTGATGGTGAAAGCCTTCATGGTCTAGTGGTTTATCATATTGTAGATGATATGATCCAAAAGAAATTTAATCGTCCAAATGAGGCACAGAACTGGGATATTAATCACTTAGGAAAAGGCCAACAATCAAGCTCTAGTTATGGCCAAACTCATTATGGTATGAGTGTTATTCAAGCAGATGGCAACTATGATTTAGAGCATGGATATAATGATGCGGATGCTGGTGATGTGTTCCCCGGCAAATATAATGTGACCCGTTTAGGATCGATTAGTAACAACGTTACAGGAATAGCAAATACATCCTCCCTCTATAAATGGGATTCAAAGAGCACCGACACAGGAATCAATCTAGAGAACATCGTTGAAGATGAAAATGGAGTAATCACACTCGACGTAGTTTTCCAAAAGAAATAAAAAAGGAAAAAAGTGGATAAAGGGGCCAGGCCCCTTTTGGAGCTTTTTGGTAAAAACAAAACCAGGGGGAATTTTCCTCCTGGTTTTGTTACATATATAACGAGCACAAGATTAAAATGCTTAAAAATCCAAGATTAATCATCGAAAACATCTTTAAAAAATATCTCTGTTTACTTGGATAATGTTTCATATATTCACGAAAGGTAATTAAGCTGGCTAAGGAGGCAATTAAAGTCCCTGCTCCACCTATATTAACCGCAATTAGTAAATCACTGTAATTGGTTGTGAATTTCGAAAGTAAAATTGCTGCTGGTACATTACTGATGATTTGAGACGTTAAGACACCTGTAAGTAAGGTGCTGCTGGTCAATAGCTCACTTAAAAACTCGTGAACGGCGTCCATTCTTGACATGTTGCCAGCAAAGATAAAAAAGGCGAAAAATGTGAACAAAAGTGGATAATCAACTTTTTGGAATACCCTTTTTTCTATGATTAAAAAAACCAGAATGATTACGATTAAACCATACAGATAGGATATATATCGAAACATAACTAATAAAAAGAAAGCAAAAAGTAAAAAGTATAACCCTGTTTTTTTACGATCTAGTTTTTGCACAGTATGATCATTGTGTTCAGATAAAACTAATTTCTGATTTCGGATAAAGAAAATGCTGATGGTGATTAACACCATCGACAAGCTAAATGGTAAAAACATAATACGCAAAAATTCAATGATATCTATATTATAGTACGAGTACAAATATAAATTTTGAGGATTACCAAACGGGGTTAGCATTCCCCCTAAATTAGCAGCGATATTTTGCATATTAAAGGTAAACGCGATATAGCGTTCTAAATTGGTGCTCCTTAAGAGATAATAACCCAATGGCAAAAAGGTAATTAAGGCCATATCGTTAGTGATAAACATAGAGCTAATAAAAGTGATGTATATGAGTGCTAAGATAGCCAATCTTGTCGTTTTAAAATGGCTTACAATTCGTCTTGCAAGAATTTGAAAAAAATGAATTTCTTCAAAGCCACGCACAATGACCAACATAATAAACAATGTACTAAGTGTTCTTAAGTCAATGTACTCAAGATATTCTTTATCGGGAGCAATAATAAACATAGTGATAATAGCAGCTACTGTTGCGATTACCGCCACCATATTTGTTTGAAATAATTTTTTGATTGATTCGACCTTTGCGCTCTTTGCCATACTCCATCTATCTCCCAGACTTTTAGTTTCTTTTTTTTCAGTAGATCCAAGTAGATCGAAAAAGGAAAAATAAGGAAAAAGGGGCCAGGCCCCTTTTTACATTTTTTAGAAATTTTAAAAAGCCCCTTGCGGTTTATCATCACAAGAGGCTGGACTGTAATGTAGGTTAATTTGTAAATGCTGCTGTTAGGTTAGGTACAATTTGCTTTTTGCGGGATACTACTCCCTTTAATGTAGCAGTATTGTTATCTAAAGTAACATCAAATGCTTGTTCAACCTTACTTAATTCTTGTCCAAGCGCTAAAATAGTGGAATCATTGGTTAAGATGTTCGTCACTACAAATACGAATAAATCTAGCCCTTTTTCATCAACACGGGAAGAGATTAGTTTTTCTAGTTCTGCACGACGAGCAAAAACATCATTCACATCCACGGTATTTACCTGTGCAATTTCCACTTTACTGTTGCCCATTGGGAATTCTTTTGCATCAAGGGAGATTAACTGCTCTACTGTTTTTTTGCTTAAATCAGCGCCAGCTTTTAACATTTCTAACCCATAAGTCTCAATGTCAACACCAGCAATTTCAGCTAATTCATGAGCGGCATCCTTATCTTCTTTTGTGCAAGTAGGTGATTTGAATAATAATGTATCAGAAATAATCGCAGATAGCATCAAACCAGCGATTGGTTTATCGATTGCTACTCCCTTTTCCTTATACAATTTATTGATAATAGTAGAACTACATCCTACAGGTTCTGCACGATAAAATAGTGGATCTTTGGTTTGAAAATTTGCGATACGGTGATGATCAATTACCTCTAGAATTCTCACCTGATCGATATCATCAGCACTCTGCTGTTTTTCGTTATGGTCAACTAAGATAACATTGTCTACCTCATTGGAAACAGTGCTAACTAATCGTGGCACATTCATTTGAAAATGTTCTAATATAAATTGAGTTTCTCCATTAATTTCTCCTAAACGAACAGGCTCTACATTCAGGCCCAATTTAGTTTTTAATGAAGCATAAGCAAGTGCTGAACAAATTGAATCTGTATCTGGATTTTTGTGTCCTAAAATTAATATTTTGTTATCCATTTTTTCCACTCCAATCAAAATCCTTGAACTAAATTTCTATTGTATATATTATATTATCCATTTATGAAAGTAAACTAGTTAGTAACACCGCTATGCTTTCTTCTAAAAAATCCCAAAAGGGGCCTGGCCCCTTTTGTTACTTTTTTCCAAAAAGGTCTAAACCCATTTTAACTTTTTAAATCTTAATTTCTTCCCTTAATCCCTCTAGTATAAAATAGAAGGGGAAGGAGAACTGTAGGTAGTGAAACTTCCACTGGCCATTTTCCTTGACTAGAACTCCTTCAAGTTTAATTGGCCATGAATAATCTTCACCGATAGCTATTTCCTTTAGTGTCACAGAGATATTCTTTCGGATGTTGAAAAGCTTATCTTTTGGATCTGCCTCAGACTTAATAATCTCTTTTATATTAGCGTATTGTTTTTTTAGTGCTGCTTCTTCATTTAAATTCTTCATTATAGTTCCCGTTGTTGCAAACCAAACAACGTCCTGATGCTCATTAATAATTGCTTCATCGATATCCAACAAAATTTTGTCCCATAACGATCTATCGGTATCTACTAATTCTGGTATAAACTCTAATCCGACAGCCTTTACCTGATTTGTTCCAATCATGGTTGTGTTTTCATCTTGGATAAAATACTTTTCTACAAGCTTATTTAAATCCATATCTTTAGAATCTAAATAATCCACTTGGAATGCAGTAAGGAGTGTTTTGATCTCTTTCTTCCTTTTCGGTAGCTCTTTTTGTGTATATTTCGCTAGTTTTTCTTTTATCTTATCAAATCTTTCTTTTCCCATCTCCTTACGGCCAATTCTCACGTCTGGATAAAAAGCCTGGGGAAAAGAGAACTGTATTTGCTTAAAAATCCAACGTCCCGCTACCTTTTTCAAAACTGCTGAAAATCGTATTGGAGAAGGATATTCTCTTTTCTCTGAACCCCAATCATGTAGCTTATGGTTAAGTAACCAATTTACTTCTAAAAAAGCGTTTTTTAACGCATCCTTGTCATGCACCCTATCATCTTTAAAATGGCTTTCCATTATGACGTTATTTAACCATCGTTCATATGTACTCTCCGAATTATCGTATTGATATTTTACGGTACCAGTTGTGCTTAGCCAAGCAATATCTTCAGTAGCCGATATAATAGACTCGTCAATATTAAAAGTGACATCTCCCCACCATTCCCAATCTGAGGCGAGTAGCTCCTTTGCTTCATCATAATTTAAGAACCACTCTTCATCACTAGTACCCAATATGATAACGTCTTCTTCCTTTTCAAAAAGCTTTTCCATATATTGATCAACTTTAGCAGAGTTTCTTTCACGGTATCCTTCCTGAAGGATTTGCAGAACATGAATAATTTCTAATTTAATATGATCTGATGCACTACCTACTACTTGTGTCATTTATTTATCTCCCTACAATGTTATTTGGCATATTTTTTTGTGATAAAAAAAAACAACAGAGTTATACTGAGTTGAATCCCAAACTGAGAATTCAGACCATATACTCTGTGATATATCGAAACGCTATAATTTGTCATACAAAAATAGTGATGTAGATAAAAACCTGTGAATTTATTACTATTATGTACACCGAAACTTTATGGACATGGATAGTTAAATAGATAAACAGATAGATAAGTAGATAGTAGGTAGAAGAATATCCATAAAATGACATAGTAATCCCGTATATCAAGTCAACAGAGTATATTAATGTACTTTGTTAAATGAAATAAGGATTATATCATCATTTCTAGTAGATACCCCCTTCAAATTATCAACTTCATTATATCTATAAATATCAGAAAAATTCAATCTATTAATTCCGCATTATAAAAGGTCAGCTAAAAATGTCTGGAGTGAGCTAGGTAATAACTGAAAAAACAATCCTTCATATTTAATGTCCAGTACTGTTGCAATAACAATAATCATCACAAATAACAGTAAAACGGTTTTCTTATATTTTGCAGGAATCCACTTCAAAACGTTCCCCTCCATCCGATGTAAAATAATAATCATGTTTATTATATTGGATAAACATCTTTCTATCTACCATTTAACATTCTATACTCATCTTCTAAAATACCCATAATGATAGAATCATGGTACTGATGATTGTAATATAGTTCATCTCTGATCCGGCCTTCTACTTTAAACCCTACTTTTTCATATGATTTAATTGCTCTTTCATTATAGGAATACACATCCAATTGAACTCTATGTAAATTTAAAACACCAAAAGCATAATCGAGCATGAGTTTCATTGCTTCTGTTCCATATCCTTTTCCAAAATAGGCCTCCTTACTTATAGCAATCCTTGTGACTGCACTTCTGTTACTTTGGCTTATATTCATTAATGCAATATCACCAATCACTTCATTATTCTCTTTTAAACAGATGGTAAAGTCCACTCGATTATTGTCTGAATTAATGCGCTCAAAATATTGTTCAAGCTGTGGTTTAGTAGCGATGTTTTTAGCCCCGGTTAATCTTCTGATTTCCGGATTTTGCAACGCTCGATAAATTAGATCCATATCCTCTTTTTCGACAGGTCTTAAATAGATATTAGCGGTCTCTAGCATTCTCGTGTAAGTCTCATTCATTCGTCTTTCTCTCCTTCTCATTTTCTAATAGTGGTTCATTTACCTTAAAGCCCAAATGAGCAAGATAATACCAATTACCATCATCATCGGGCTCCATCTCCAATAATTCTTGTTTTAACGCAACGTACTTTTTCACCCACTCGATAAACTTTTCTTCTTTTATCTTTACTTCAAGCTGATTGGCAATAATATGTCCCTTGGGATTAGGCTCTGGCTTTAATTCAAAAGCCTCATTTGGCGCATTTAAGACACGATTTTGTGCTCTTGATAAAATTGATACTGCTATTCCGCGAATACTATCACTAATCTCCTGGGCATGCGGAAGGAGATTTTCACTAATTATAATGTTATTAGCAACCGCCTTATAAAACTTTTGTACAATTCCATTTTTTATTTCTGTGTCAACAACCTCGATTAAGCCATGCTTTTCCAATGCTTTTAAATGGTAATGTGCGGTTGATGCTGGAATATCCAATAAAGTTCCTAATTGCTGACCGGTATATTTCTGTTCTACAGTGTATGTTAAAATTTTGGTTCGCGTTGGATCACTTATTGTTTTTAACTGTTCATAGGTTTCTATCACCAGTTGTTGTTTCAAATCCGCTCACGCCTTCCTGAACGTTTTGTATTTACTGAACGTTCATGTTTATTAAATTATAGAATAGAGTAAAAGTCAAGCTTGTTAAAAAGAACAAAGCGGTCCATCCATTCATATTATGGTTATCAAATGGGTATTTGGAGGGGATATTTTTATGTATTATATTTTAGAGTTTCAACAGGGAGATGTTAATGGGGACTCGATCATTGACAATATCTACTTAGTGGGTGAAAAACCATATGGGCTTGAAAGTCCCTTTGTTAACAATATTGCCATCCTTATTCAAGATGGGAGAACCAAAGCTACTTATAGAGTGCTACCAAAGGAGAATGCCGGGTATAACCCAACTATTTTTTTAGGTGATTTTACTGGTGATCAGCAAAATGAAATTTTATTAAGCATCGATTCTGGCGGTAGTGGTGGATATGCTTTTTATTATCTCTATTCCTTTACGAATAACAATCCTACCATTCTCTTTGACCACGAAACCTATAATCAGGAATATACCTATACTGTGACCTATAAAGATAATTATCAAGTAGATGTCGTTGAGAACAGCGGGAAAACATACACCATTGATATTAAATATAAAGGCTCTGAATATTTAAATGAAATATATGATGCCAATGGTAAACTCAAACAACCTATCGAGGGATGGGTAAATCCTTTAGGCGGACTCTATCCTGTGGACTTTCAAAGAGATGGGATTTATGGCTTATACGCATCACGCGGTATAGCTGGTAGATATAATGCGGATGGCCTTGGGTATGTACAGACCTCATTAGAATGGAATGGCACGAAGTTTGTTCCTTTTTTTCAAACAGTTGGGATATTAGGATAAACCTTTAACAATTATAAAAGTCTTATATTAGTTTTAAACAATGAAGCGGGGGTTTGATTATTATGGTTAATTTTAAATCCTTTTATGGTATTGTCACCCAGATTAGTGATTCTATGATAGGGCAAGATAGTCAAGGTGAAGGGTGTTATAAATTAATAACTGTTGAAAATGAAAGCGGAGCAGTTGCTAATTTTTTGGTATCTCCTACTACCTACTTTGTAGAGCAGGCAATTGTCGCAGTAGGAGATTGGGTGGTGGGATATTATGATGCAAATGCACCAATTCCATATATTTATCCACCACAGTATCAAGCATTAGTTATTGTAAAAGTTAGTCCTTATCAAAATGTAAAAGTAGACTATTTTAACAATCAGTTAGTGAGTAGTGATGGCCTATTAAAATTGAATCTATCTCCATATACTCCAATAATTTTAATAAATGGGCAACCCTTTTCAGGAAATCCTGGAAACCGAAACTTAATTGTTCTCTTTGGACCGGTTACAAAAAGCATCCCTGCTCAAACTACACCCCACAAAATAATAGTTTGGTGTTAAATAAATTCGTATTTTTCTGTTGTTTCCATAAGTTGTAAAAAGGGGCCTGGCCCCTTTTTACAACTTATGGAAATCTTTAGCGACCTTTAGTATTTATTGTTATTGTGGTGCTTATCTTCGGAACACAGTATAATAGTATTCGTATTACGTTTTTATAAAGTATCTAAAATACGTGTAATGAAGGAGATTGTCTTGGAAACTTTACATCATAAAATTCTTTCTCATCCAAGTTCAAATGAATGGGTTATTTTTATTCACGGATTGGGTGGAAATTCATCCATATGGTTTAAGCAGATTAAGGATTTTCGCAAGCATTTTAATTTGATTTTGGTAGATCTACCAGGTCATGGTGGAAATAATAGAGGTTTAAAGGATGTATCCGATCCATCCTTTGAACATGTCGCTAAAAAAGTTATCACCCTTTTGGACCATCACGGTATTAGGAGAGCTCATTTTGTTGGTATTTCATTGGGCACCATGGTTATTCAATTTATTCAACACTTATCCCCTAACCGAGTAAAATCTATGGTTTTAGGAGGTTCTGTTGAACGCATTCATCCATTTTTCATCTTCATTGTTAGATTAATAGAAGGGCTGAAACATCTTATTCCATATATGTGGATTTATCGGTTAGTGGCTTGGATACTGATGCCGAGGGAACATCACGTGGAGGCAAGAAAGACATTTATTAGAGAAGCAGTAAAATTAGGCCAACGGGAATTTTTCTGCTGGTATCGTATTCTTCATCAAGAGGTAAATCCATTTTTTGCTAGAAAAAAATCAAATGATATAACTCCAGCGATATATATCATGGGCAGTGAGGATTATATGTTCCTACCAAATATTAAAAAGCAGTATAAAAGGTTTTTAAATGCACGTCTTCACATTCTGCCAAAAAGCGGACATGTATGCAATATTGAAAAAGAAAAGGAATTCAATCAAATTTCGATATCGTTTATTCATTCCCACTCAAAACCTCTTACAGCCCATGCAGCTAATTAAGAAGCTTAATATATACCAAAAATTAACAAAAGGGGCCTGGCCCCTTTTGTTAATTTTGTCCTTTTTTGTTGATTTTTACTTCCTGCTTCACGATTTATCATCACAATGATCTTCATAAAAACAGTGGTTCTGCGGAAAACTAATTCTTAGCATTCACATCGAACAAAGGAGGTTAACCATGGATCCTACTGAAGTAAATACGAAACTAGAAAGGCGATTTCGAGGGGAAGAAGTTGAGAACTCTGTTTCATCCGTTGAAAATGAGGCGGTTAGAGCAAACTTGAAATTAGAAAAATTATTACATAATGAGGACAATGTAGAAGGAGAATTTACTTCCCTCTACATGAATAACAATACTCCCGCTATTAAAATAACTAAGAAAAACGAATAACAATTCCATCCCCACACCTTAATTAGGTATGGAAATAACAGTAAAATTGGCACTATATTTAGCACTATATTTAATCAGTAAAAAATCCAGAACCAAATGGTTCTGGATTTTTTACTTTTTATGATCGACTTTTTCCATTGCATATAATGTGATATTTAAATTTTAAGCAAAACCTTGCCTTCATAATTACGACTCTCGATTAATTTATGTGCTTCTGCTGCATCACTTAAATTAAAAATGTGTGCTATCGGGAGAGAGATTTGTTTTGACTCAAATAGTTCTATAACTTTTTCTGCAACAGGTGCTAATCGCTCCGGATTATGTTTTCTTGTTGTGCCTAAGCTAAACCCCTTAATATTTCTACAGCTACTATGAACATCACTTGTCTTAAAAATACCAGCCTTACCACTACTATTTCCAAATTGTACAAGTGTGCCATATAACGCTAAGCAATCTAAACTCATGCTTGTAACATCACCAGCAACTGAATCAAAGATAATATTTGCACCTTTATTATCTGTTTGCGTTAAAACTTCTTCTGTAAATGTATCGTAAGTGCATACTACATCAGCCCC
This sequence comes from Caryophanales bacterium UBA6259, assembly GCA_002441135.1. Classification (GTDB taxonomy): domain Bacteria; phylum Bacillota; class Bacilli; order Tepidibacillales; family Tepidibacillaceae; genus UBA6259. The sequence goes on from DJVJ01000044.1 coordinate 30,054, forward strand.
TAATTTCTTTACATAATTTACTTTGTCTTTACTTCCAACCGTTGCTATAATCTTATGAACTCCAGTTAATTTAGCTAATTGTACGAGCATCGAACCTACTCCGCCAGCAGCACTATGTATAACAATGCAATCAGACTTTTGTATTTGTCCAATTTCATATAATAGAATGTACGATAAAATTGAGACAGTTGGCATTGCTGCAGCCTGTTCAAATGAAAGATTATCTGGAATTTTAAAAACTAATTGTTCATTTGCTACTACATATTCTGCGTATGAACCGTTTTTAGGAAAAGCTATTACTCTATCACCTTTTGAAAGCTGTGAATTAGGGGAAACCTCTTCAATTATTCCTGCAATGTCCAATCCTAGAGTCATGGGAAAATTATTTGTTCCTTTATTTCCTAAACGCTTTTTTATATCTGCATAATTAACGCTCGAATATACTCCTTTAATTAAGACCTCGTTCTCTCCTATTTTGGGTATTTCAACATCTGTATACCTAAGTACGTCTGTACCTCCATATTCATTTTGGACTACAGCCTTCATAATCTTCATTCCCTTCAATATATTCACTTTTTCTTATTAAATATTAAGTGAAATTTACGTGAAAACCTTAGACATATCTACCTCAACGTTCAAATTGAACTAATGACTTTCTATATTCATATTCAATCTAAGTGTCATTTTCACTAAGAGACTGAGTATAATATGAATTTCTCTAAAACGAGTATTTTTCCTGCAAAACTCATTTAGATGGTATTCTGCTGTATCGTTTAGAATATTTTTGGCGAGAAGTCTCCAACCTAGCGAAAAAATGATGTCGATCATGAAGAACATTACTCCAATAGCACCAATCATAAATTTTGGGATAATTTTCGATACCATTTTTATAATTTGCTGAAATCTTATAAATGAATTTTCCGAAAAAATATCCCAAAATAACTTCCAATAATAAACACTATATTCCTGTTGTAAATAATGTTTATTCCTTATATAATCCTAATGTAGCAATTCATATAATTATATACTGGAAGGGAGAATTTTTTATAAATGTCTAGCTTAATTGCAAAACAAGATTTAACAGGGCAAGAATTACAAATATTATCTACAGAAATGGATAAAAAGAAAAAATCACTAACTGTTGCATGGTTATTATGGTTTTTCTTTGGTGGTATTGGTGGACATCGCTACTATTTCGGGAAGATTGGTACTGGCATTCTTATGACTTTAACACTTGGTGGACTTGGTATTTGGACGATTATCGATGCTTTTCTGATCAATAAAACGGTTAGAAAGTTAAATGATGATATTGAGTCAAAGATTATTCAAGAAATTAAAGTACTAAAGAACGCTTAGAATAGGTATTCTCAATGAACTCAAAATTAATCCATGAAAAAGAAAATACCTATTTCGTCTTAGCGGTTGTAATTAGTCTGCTTACTTATCTTGCTTTATTTTTATCTATTTTCGGCATCATTTATATTGTTATCGGTCTTTTATTAACTTTAATTCCTCATTATATTTCTATTGCATATATTCGAAGTAATGCAGTTAAACTTACGGAAAATCAATTTCCTGACGTTCATCAGAAAGTAATGGAACTATCTAGGAAAATGGAAATTGTTAAGATTCCAGATGTTTATATTATGGAATCTGCTGGTTTTCTAAATGCTTTCGCTACAAGATTTTTTGGCCGTAATTTTGTCATTCTTTACTCAAGCATTTTTGAATTAAATGAAGAAAACCGAGAAGAAGAATTGGCATTTGTTATTGCTCATGAATTGGCACACCTAAAAAGGAATCATGTACTGAAGCAATTATTCATATTACCGGCCTTATGGACGCCCTTTCTAGGTGATGCATACTCAAGGGCTGCCGAATTTACATGTGATCGAATGGCTGTCGCTTATACAGGAAATGCTGCAGCAGGTGTCCAAGCATTAGTTACTTTAGCTGTAGGTAAAAAACTCTCATATAATGTAAACGTTAAAGACTATATTTATGAATCGGAAAAGGAGCGAGGATTCTTTATTTGGCTAAGCCAAATGATTTCCACACATCCACCTACTCCTACTCGTATTAAAGAAATCGAATACTTTCAAACATACCCACAATTATTTGGATATATGTCTGAGAAATTCGAAAGTGAACTGTAGAGGATTGACATTGGTCAGTCCTTTTTTGTCGGCCCTTTTTAATTAGTCCTTTATTCTACTCTTTAATCAATTCTGCATTCATTATTGGCAATCATTAATCCAATTTAATACCGGATTTACACCAGCAGCCATTAGCTGTTTAATATAAAACTCTAATTTTCTAAGGTCACCTCAATAAGAGACTTTTTTAAGCGTCTATCTTATAGGGTACATTTTACAGTACACAGGGGCTTTATTTTTCCTTATTCACTTTAACATTAATGATTGTTCAGGCAACACTTTTTGTATTTCTTTCCACTACCACAGGGGCATGGATCGTTTCGGCCAATTTTCTCCTGCGATTTAAACTCAATTACATTAGAATCCCCACCCCCAAAATCAAAAGGTTCCTTTGGAAGCTTTCTCAATTTTGGTTTTTCTTGTAATTCAAATATTTCTTGAGGGGTATGTCCATTATTTTCCCATATTCTAGTGTTGTTCGCGAGATCCATTACCAGTTGCATCACTTCATGAATCTGCTTTTCATCCTTAAATTTGATTTCATAATGATTGAATGTCTTAAAAACATCCTGAACTTTAAATCCTACCTGGCAAAACCCTTGGACATCCTCACAGAGACTTTCCGCTTGCTCTTTATCTCCATGAACAAGATTCTTTAACACGTAGCTTAATAGCTTCTTATACTGACTGTTTTTTTCAAAATAACCATCTTCTTTATACTTAAGTAGCTCTTTTTTATCTGGTATGTAGAAAGGTTTACCTTTACGTTGGATAAGCTGAATATCAAACTCATCAAATTCCATAATCGTTTCATGTACAAAATAATCATGATGTGAATAGACGAAGTTTTCCTTTAAATATTCCGGTAGATTTTCCAGTAAGATACTAACCTCTTCAATAGTAGCCTGCACTTCGTTTTGCAGGTTGTAAATCTCAAGAAGCTTCTCTTTATGGATTAAACCCTGAAGTTGTGTGAGGGATATGATGTAGTCCAATAGTTTATTCATTAGCTACCTTCCTTTTCTATCAAAATCTTCTCTTTTTGCTAAGATTAAATTGTGATACAAACATTCTTTTTTAATAATAACCGTATCTCGCTAAATAAAACAACGATTATCTTAGGTAAAATCAAAGCTATCTGACTTGACTTATGATGATCCCCGTTGTTTGATTCATTTAAAGATAAATTAAGAGAAACAAGAGAAAAATGGCGGTGGGATAATGTGTAATTCCAAGTTATCGAACACCTTCGATATTTTATTTGGCAATCATTGTACTGCATAAAAAATGCCGATTCCCCACTAATTTTTGGGGAATCGGCTTAGCATTTATTTTATTGGATTTTAAAGATTTAGTTCCTTTTCCTCGTTATACAAAATTGCTGCTAATAATGCTAACCATCTTTCGTAAATAATAAGCTCCTGACTACTCAACACTGTCATTTATAACCCTCCCACTCAATTCCTATTTTCATTTCCTTATTTTCTTCTAAATTACAACCTCCATAAATCATCTGCTTTTATGCTTGGATCAATCTCCCTAAGTGAAACTAAAATCTTTTTCATCACATTAGTACTAGGCGTATACTCTGTATCCGAACAAACCTTGCTCACTGTATTTCTACTCACTTTAGAGGCTTTTACTAAATCCTCTTGTTTATATCCTTTTCGATCTAACCACTCGCCTAATTGCGTCCGTTTTCTACCTGTGCCCCACAAAAAGAATCCCTCCTATATCACTTGTTATCACCATTATTGACGATCTTTCACAAAAATATACGAATCTATCACAAAAAAATAGGAGACTTGGATAAGTGAAAAAACAACTAGATGTGATTAAAATAACCACTAAAAGTTACTATTAGCGTATAATAAGATGAAGGAACGAAAGTTAAAACTATTATACGCTGCTGAATTCTTGACGAAGGAAGGGAATAAATAAAAATGTATTACTTGACAAGCTTGCCTCTAATCATAATCTTTTCTATTGGTATCCTCTTATCTTTATTGCATTTCAAAAAAAATAGAAAAGTTGCAATCCTTTCATTAACATCATTTACAATTTTCTTACTCCATGCCATAATCATGCCTTATTTATCTGCCAATTTACCGATAATGTTAATAAGTTCTGGTATAACACCACCAGAAGCTGGTAAAATATTCGCTATTACCTATGGTCTTATATCAATTTTTATGATGTTTCCTTGGACATTGGTGCTAATCTCTATCTTTAAAGAACGACAAGGTGGTTTGTAGGTCTTTTACACAACCAGTTCGAACTTTCTTTATGAAGAAATGCCATACTCTACCTGCATTTACTACATTCTCTATATTTAAGCAAAATAAATACCCGCTTGGCCGATTTTTTCGGCTTAGCGGGCTTGCTGGCTTAGCAGGATTGTGTTATATGAGTTTTTTAATTATTGCTTCACTAAAAAAATAGGAGAGGCTACATGGTTCTATTATTTATAGATCCAATAAGCGACTAACAGCCCCACAATTATATATAGCGGAATTGTAAGTTTTAATATTAGGTTCTTCTGGTTTTTAGTTGTTTCTTCCTGTTCGTTTTGTAGGAGTATAATTCGGCCTTCGATTTGTTTAGCAACTTCTACTAATTGGTTTTGATGATTTTCTAGACTTTCTTCTAGCAGTCTAATATTGCTGGATAATTGGTCATGAATAAACCCTAGTTCTTTCTCCAGTTTTTCAACGTTTTGTTCACTTTCATTTTTCAACTTCTGAATGCTCGACTGATAATCCTCATTTAATCTATTTATCGCGCTATTAAGCTCATTCTTTGTATTTTTTAGATTTTCTTCGTTATTGTTTTGCATTGCTTCATATTGAGTTTGTTGTTTTTCCACTCTTTCTTCTAGCTTTTTAATATGATTAGCTTCTTGATCATATGAGTTGGACAGGGATAGAAGCTCTTTGTCAAATTCACCAGACATTTGCGAAAGGCCAGTAATTAAACGTGCAATATCTAATTTTGTAGCCTTTTGTTTTTTTAATTCCTCTTCTATATTACTAATGTTCTCATTCATTGCTGTTTTGGCCCTCTCCCAGAGTGTTTTTATCTTGTTTATATCTTTTTCTTGCGCTAATCTCTCCAACATATACTCTGCCATGATCAATTGGTTGATAGACATAGTTCTATCAAAAGGATCCTCTATCTCATTTATGATATTGCTCGGATTGGAATAAACTTCTAGTATTTGTTCCAACTTTCTATTTTTATCTTTTAAGCTAACATTATCTATTACGCCTTTTGCTGCTTGCAAAAAAGCCCCTAACATACGCCATCACCTAAATAATATCTTTTTGGGTATTGTCCATTTTTCTGTAAATAATCTACTAACATCATTGTTGAGTTATTAGGCAGCTGATTTTTTAGTTGCTGAACTAATGAATCATATGCAGACACGATATTTCTATTTCGCTCATAGACAATCTCAGATTCTCTATTAATCGATTCTGCAATTTTTTTAACCCCTTTTGAAGCTAAAATTCCTAGTCCAAACATCGCCGCTCCATCAACAATGTCTGCAATAGTGGTAGAAATATCTAGTAAATCTAGACCGTCAATCATTTCCCCTGTGTTTTCTATCATTTCAGAAAGATTCACTCCCACTAAACCTAATCCAACATTAGCTATAGCAGTACCAATAAAAACTTTTGTCATAACGGAATTTGCTTTAGACAAAAATCTAAATGAAGGATTTAATATAGGGAGGAACATGTTATTGTCTTTTAACTGCTTCAAATAATGCATCGTATTAGCAATAATAATCGATGGGTTATCATCAACAAACCCTATAAAAGAACCAATCAGAAGCGTTGTATTGTATGCCTTTTTATTATTTCTAAAAAGATACAATGCACCCTCTTGCACTCCTAACTCAATGACATCCGAAGCATTCAGAGTTAACCAGTCAATCGCATTATCCATTTCCATACCTGTTATCTCAATTATTGCTTCAGAAAAAGGAAGAGGAATTCCATGGGGTGAGGTAAAATCTTTAAACATATGATCGAACCAAAGCCCAATACCGTCAATTCCTTCCAATTGATAGGCTTCAATTAATCCTTGCATATCGTGGCCATGCTTAATACGATGCCCCATTCCCGACACCGAATCCATCATATGGTCCACTACACTTCCATGGTGACCAATCTCATGTATATTGTCAGTTAAGCTTATAATTATTTCTTTTAACATCAATTTCCCTCATATTCTTCGTAAGACTCTTCAACACTTATTTTTAGAAAAAAATAACTAATTTACATTATACTACATTAGTTAAAGTGTATCTGTTAAACTTGAATGATGTGACGGTTAAAATTTAAATATTATAAAGCCAAATCGTTCTACTGATTGTCTAAAAGGTTTTTATCTATGGTTGAATAATCAAAACAATTAACATATCAAAGTAACAATAAGCCTCTTGTAGATATCCTATCCTAATCTACAAGAGGCTTACTTATATATTTTTACGGCTGCTATTATAGCATTTCTTACGATATTTATCTTTTGAATGTAAAAAATTAACAAAAGGGGCCAGGCCCCTTTTGTTAATTTTTGTTAATTTTTGTTAATTTTTCTTACAACTTTTCATTTTTAATATATGCAGTTGCTCTACCCGATCCAACCTTCTTGATGTATCCATCTTTGAGCAGATCAGCAAGTGCCTTTTCAATGGTTGTAACGCTGATGTCAGGATAAATATCTGCAATTTCACGCTTTGAAATTTTCCCTATCTTCTTGTCAAAAAGATCTTTAATCCGTTCAGATTTACTCATCTTATCTATAGCTACAACTTCAACTCTCTCAGAGAATTCTTTATAGGCTTTTAATAAAATACTAAGATAGTACTTCACAAAAGGAAGATAACTATTTTTATTTTCATGCCAACCTTGCGAACTCGCTTTAAGTGTTTCATAATAACTTTCCTTGGTACTTTCAATAAGCATTTCAAGGCTGATGTATTTCCCTACGATATAATCTTGTTGATATAAAAGCAATAGTGTTATGAGCCTACTCATTCTTCCATTCCCATCATTGAAAGGATGAATGAGTAGAAAATCTAATACAAATTTTGAAATGAGAATTAAAGGGTCGATTTTACATTCATTAATAGCTTCATGATATGCATCACAAAGTTTTTCTACCGCTTCTGGTGTTTCATAGGCGGATAAAGGCTTAAATCTAATTCTGCGAGTACCATTTTCATCTATTTCTTCAATAATACTGTCTTGGTTCTTATACCGACCTCCTTTAGAGGACGGATGAAAACTATATAAATCTCTGTGCAGCTGCAAAATGACACTTGATTTCAAAGTAATATTATTATAATTTTCATGTATTGTATTAAGAACTTCCCTGTATCCAGCAATTTCTTCTTCATCTCTATTTAAGGGTTTTGCTTTTTTTGAAACTAATTCTACAAGCCTTGCATCTGATGTAAATATTCCTTCAATACGATTTGAAGCCCCTGTGCTTTGAATTTTTGCAACTTCCAGCATTGCTTCAAGTATGTCTAGTTTTGCCTTCATAAATAGTTCTTGTTTACCTTTGTATTCATGAATCCTAGAAACCAAATTCATGATCTCAGGGATCATTAAATCGCTATCAATTTCTCTATAATTAAACTCCTTCAACTTTCTCACCTACCTATTTCAAAAGTATATGCATAATTTTATCACCATTTTATGCATATAGCAATTAGGATATGCAGATAACAAAGCATTATATTGGCCTTTCTGATATAGGTACTCTACCTCATCCGATTTTATATACATATAACTGACTTTTTTTTATGCATATAACTCTTTCTGCTGTATTATTTCATACTGAACACTTTATCTTCTATTCCTCGCGATTGTTTAATAAACCCTGTAACCCTATAAACAACCTTACTTACATTATTTAGAAATATTTCAAGGATAAAACAAAAAATATGATAAAATTATATTAGCACAACAAAACTTAGGAGGTATCTTAAATGAAAAGATATATGACTGTATTAATTCTTATCCTAATAATTATTACTTTATCTGTAGGCTATAACCAACAATCAAGCTTTTCAGACAAGGGACAATTGTTCTATGAAATCAGAAATGCAAAGCTACCTACTTATCTACCATTTAACGTGGATAATTTTTCATATGTACAGAAAGGAAATGTTAGATTACCGACTTTTTATTATTACTCAGGCGATGGTAAGGTGATATCAGTAACTATAGCAGATCCATCAATTATTGGTAAAAGTGTGTCTTTAAAATCCTATTCCCATTATTCAGAGGAAAATATGATGGACTTTAATGGAAAAAAAGCTCTTTACTTGAATAATGGTAAAATGCAAATGTTTTCTTGGGAAGATGAAGGGTGTATATATGATTTGATTTTACAAGTCTCTTATTCAGATCAAAACAATAAGCCGAAAGAACCCTTTTCGAAAGACGAGATATTAAAGATAGCTAGTTCTTTTAAAAAAGTGGATTTCTAATTTATAAACAATTAATTAATGGAGAAGTATTTAATATCCCTTCATTTATGTTGTTATAGTCATCGTTATTTATTTTGAAAAAAATGTAAAAAGGGGCCTGGCCCCTTTTGTTAATTCATATCAGTAATAATATAAATTTCTTTTTACACTAACACCCCCAAAAATAAACCACAGGGTACCCCGCCCATAAAAAAAAGAAGAGAGACATATTAACATCTCCCTACTCAAACTAACTTTAAATCCTTTCAATAATTAGCTCAATTGAACCCTCTTCTAATGAGTTTATGACATCATAGTGTAAATGAACTTGTTTATCGTCAGGTACATCTGCTAAAGTTAAAAGTTGATATGCTAAGGATTTTAGACCTGCTTTATTCGCTTTAATCACAATAGCATTATCACCTAATTCTGTTTGAATTTCAAAATTGTTTTCCCAACTATATTGAACACCCTTTTGCAAATCATATTCAGGAATTTCAACGTCGATTTTCTTCACTTTATCACTCTCCTATTAAATAAATGTGTAAGTTTGTGTCTACTTTCATTTTACCTGGCTTATCTGGATTTGGCACTAAAGTTTCAAAGTTCATGTGTGCTCCACCACCATGTTTGCCTAAAATATCGCTATCTCCCATTCTAACTACTTTCGTTCCATCTGCGGACATATATCTACCATTTCCCAAATCCTTATAACCTTGACCAAGGAAATCTTCAGCGGCATCGAGTGCATCGTCAGTATGGAGCTTCATTCCATCTACTAAATCATCTCCACGCTTCCATGCTTGCTCTGCGATTTCACCCAATCCCTTAACAGCACTAATTACCTCATCGCCATGCTTAAGTACTTGCTTTGCGCCTGCTACACCCCATCCAGCAATAGGTACTGTACTGCCAAGGGATAATGTAGCTAATAACTTTTTACCTTCCATTGTATAAAAAATAGCGTTTACTAAATCTGCTGGCTCTCCCAGGACTGGAATTAATCCTAAAACGTCTAAGACTGTATGTACAATTTCCGTTGAATTATTATTACTAACTTTACCCGTCTTAGTTGCAACTGGCATGTTTCCTGCAGAACTGGCAAAAACACCATTCTTTTGATCTATTATCTCCTTCGTGGTTAGTTCAGTGGATCCTGATCCTCCCCCACTAGAACCGCCTCCACTTGATGGTGGATCATTGCTTTCAGGTGAATAGACATATACACCGTCATTCCATTTAACTGTATATCCTCTTGATTCATAGTAGCTTCTAACTGAAGTTCCATTGGAAAAATATGTTGTACCATTACTCCATAATTCAACTTTTTTGCTATATACACCATCTATATATAGTGGCACATCTCTTAGGTATGTGAGATCAGAACCACCTCCACCAATTCCTGGTGTTTCAGCAGCATTACCTGTAGGGTCAATATATCTAATTGGATTATTATGAACATAGCTATATTTATTTAAGCTAAGTGGTTCATCCATCCAACCAAAGAATGTATCCTCAGTTATAAATCTACCATAATTAGGGCTATACCATCTAGCAGAATAATCCATTAAGCTTGCTTTGGCATCATAGGATTTACCTGTAAAACCTACTGTGTTGTACGGTGCTGCCATTTGGGTAAAGAGATTACCAAAGGCATCATAGCGATACTTCATTACGGTATCACCAATATGATCAGTGACATCCATTACATTGCCTAGAGCATCCTGTTGGTAGTACATTAGGCCACCACGGGTGCGAATGTTGCCTTCATAGCCTTCCTGTTTTCTGCCATGGAAGCCAAACATTTGCTTCGCTAGAACTTGGCCATTGGCGGTGTAGTATTGCGCTAAAGGTTCCCCTT
>DJVJ01000004.1 GCA_002441135.1 Caryophanales bacterium UBA6259
GTTCGAATCCCGTCGTCCGCTCCATATAATAGTCCTGCCGGGGTGGCGGAATTGGCAGACGCACAGGACTTAAAATCCTGCGGTAGGTGACTACCGTACCGGTTCAAGTCCGGTCCTCGGCACCATTTTTTAAAAAAATTAAATGATTTACATAAAAGGAATTTCCTGAAAAGGAAATTCCTTTTTTTTTACCCAAATATCACTTTAAAAATTAACAGCTTCTAATCGATTTCTATCCGGGTCTTTAAACCAATAAAAATGTACATCTTCGTCATCTTCAATTATCCCTACCTAAACTTGAAGTTGCTGTAGCAGTAACTAAACTTTATCAACTACGTTTATACTGAAACAGTAACTAAACTGTAATAATATAACAATATAACCTAAACAGGGGTGACTCAATATGAATTTCCTAAGAGAAAAGTATTTGCACCGAATGGTTTTATTTCACCTTTTATTTTCACTTCTCTTTTTTCTAGTGTTTTATTTGTTTTTAAAAAAGGACCTACAGCTGGACCAAAGTTTGATTGTCACTTTTTTACATAAAAACATGTGGCAACTATTGATTCTCTTCTTTGTATTCTATTTTGGTGTTTATTATTATTCAAAACAAGCACTAAAGCCATTACAGGATATAAACAAAACAATGGATAAAATTGTTAATAGAGGTCAACTTCCTCGAAGGTTAAATTCTAAAAATGGAGATACTAATAACTTTTTAACGGTGGGTGCCATAAGTCAATTAGTAGAAACGATTGATAGACAATTAAAAATAATTGAAGAAACCAATATTGTTTTACATGGTGTAATTGAAAATATGAGTAATAGCATCATTCTTGTCGATCATTCGAAAAGGATTGTGCTCGTAAATCAAGCAACAGAGAGAATCTTAGGTTATCAAAAAAAAGAGTTGCTAGGGAAAAGTCATATAGAGGCAGCGAGGCATACTGAAATGAGTGGCAGTATTGAAGAATGTTTTAAGACAGGGAGAAACATTATTAAAGAATTAACACTATATTATCCGGATAAAAAAAATGTTCAGGCTAACTTTGCTCCAATGAGAAATGAAAAAAAACAGGAAGTTATTGGGGTTGTAGTAATATTAGTGGATATTACTGAAGTAAAAACCGTTGAAAAAATGAGAAGAGATTTTGTGGCGAATGTTTCCCATGAATTGAAAACGCCAATTACTTCAATTAGTGGATTTACCGAAACACTGCTTGATGGAGCTTATGAAGATAAACAGACCCTAATTGAATTTTTGGAAATTATTCAATCGGAAAGTAATCGATTGCTAAGAGTAGTAAATGATTTATTAGATCTTACCAAAATAGAAGAAAAAAATATTGAACTAAAAAAAGAAAGATTTCTTTTGAAGCCAATTATCGATTTTATAATTTCTACCTTACAACACAAAATTAATATAAAAAATCTTAATGTCACAAATCATGTGGCTGATAATTTCTGGATTGAAGCAGATAAGGGAAAGCTATCACAAATTATAATTAATATTATGGATAATGCAATAATAAATACACCAGAAAAAGGAGATATTATTATTAGTTCCGCTTTAAACAACAACAAAGATTTTTTTATTTCGATTAGGGATTCTGGAATTGGGATCGCAAAAGCAGACCAAAAAAGAATTTTTGAGAGATTTTATAGGGTAGATAAATCTAGATCACGAGAAAATGGTGGGACAGGTTTAGGTTTATCTATTGTTAAACATTTAACAGAAGCTCATCAGGGAACGATAGATGTGGTAAGTGACTTAGGAAAGGGTTCTACTTTTATATTAACAATTCCTCAAAACAATGAATGACTCGGATTTACAATTTCTTTACATTTCTTTATCACTCCTTAATATTCACTTAATAATTTGATGTTAAATTTAAACCTGTAAGAAGAAATGACAATCAATTAATTCTAGGAGGTTATCAACAAGTGAAAAAAATTCTAACAATTTTAATGGCTATTGCTCTTGTATTCTCTCTATCAGCATGTGGAAATAACGACGGCGAACAAGGTGCTAATAACGGAGAAGCCACAGAGTTAGAAGGTAGTGTTGTAATTGATGGTTCAGGTACTGTTTATCCATTAATGGCTAAATTAGCTGAGGATTACATGGTTAATGAACAAGAAAATGTTTCAGTAGAAGTAAGTAGGTCTGGTTCAAGTGCTGGATTTAAAAAATTCCTAGTAAAAGAAAATGGAACAAACTTTAACGATGCCTCTCGTAAAATAAAAGATAAAGAAGAAGCGACAGCTAAAGAGCTTGGTTTAAATGTTAAAGAATTGAAATTAGCTCTAGACGGAATTACCATTGTTGTTAATAAAGAAAATACCTGGGCGAAAGACCTTACTCAACAAGAAGTTATTGATATCTTCCTTGCTAGTGCAAATAAAAAGAATTGGTCTGATGTAAGAGCAGGATTCCCTAATGAACCAATTAAGGCATATGGCCCTAACGAAAACCACGGAACTTATGAGTTTTTCTTTGAAACAATTCTTGATGAGCAAGCCCTTAGAAATGATGTTAGTCTACAACAAGAATATTCTACACTAGTAGATATGGTGTCTAAAGATAAAAACGCGATTGCTTTCTTTGGATATGGTTACTATGAAAGCAATAAAGATAAAATCAATGTTGTACCAGTTGATTTTGGAAATGGACCAGTAACTCCTTCCATTGAAACAATTAAAGAAGATGGCCCATATGCTCCATTTACTCGAGCAGTTTACACTTACCTCAATGTTGATCATGCAAAAGAACAACCACAAGTATTAGATTATGCAATTTATGTAATGAAGAATGCTGGTGAGGCAGCTAAGGTAACTGGATTTGCACCATTAAGCGACGCAGAGTATCAAGAACTGGCTACTTATTTAGAAGGCTTAAAACAATAAAATCTAAAATGAATTAATAAGTTGAATTGAATAAAAGTTAAGAAGATGAGTAACTATAATACGCTCATCTTCTTAGCTGTTTTTCAGACTGAAGCCTTGTGTTGGATGAAGCAGGGATGAGAGGGGTTTGGTGTAAATGAAAAAAACAAACAATGAGAATAAAAGTATAAGGGAGAGAATAGAACAAAATAAACGTTCTTTGAGTGTACATCAAATAACAGAAAAATTTATTCCAACCTTTTTGCTTCTAATTGCTGTTATTTCTGTACTAACAACCATTGGTATCGTTTTAACATTACTAACAGAAACGATTTCCTTTTTTAAAAATGTTCCATTTCTCGACTTTTTCACCGGTACAGAATTAAAGCCGTTAGGAAATGATGCGAAATTTGGTGTATTACCACTAATTACAGGAACTGTATTGTCTTCATTAATTGCTATGTTAGTTGCAATTCCTATTGGGATGATGTCAGCTATTTATCTAAGTGAATATGCATCTGATAAAGTAAGAAGATTATTAAAGCCAATACTAGAAATACTTGCTGGAATTCCAACGATTGTATATGGTTTTTTTGCGTTTACCTTTGTAACACCTTTATTAAGAACAATTATTCCTAGCTTAGAGCCAACCAATATCTTAAGTCCTGGTATAGTAATGGGGATTATGATTATTCCTTTAGTAGCGTCTTTATCGGAAGATGCGATGAGCTCTGTACCTAATGGTATGAGAGAGGGTGCCTTAGCTTTAGGGGCTACCAAGCTTGAGGTTACTTGGAAGGTTGTAGTTCCTGCAGCGTTTTCCGGAATCGTTGCTTCTTTTGTGTTAGCGATATCTAGGGCAATTGGTGAAACTATGATTGTGACTATAGCAAGTGGAAGCTCTAAGAATTTTACGTTTGATATTACTCAGTCCATGCAAACCATGACAGCGTACATAGTTGAGGTAACTGGTGGTGAAGCAGCAGCAGGCTCAACATTGTACTATAGCTTATATGCGGTTGCAATGACATTATTTGTTTTCACTTTAATTATGAATCTAATAGCACAATATGTCTCTCGTCGATTTAGGGAGGAATACTAAGATGAAATATGTGGACTCCAATCAAGTTCTAAAAAAAATGACTTACCGTTTGTCTATAAATAACATAGCAAAATATCTCTTCATGTTATCTACTTTGTTTGGGTTAATCGTACTTATTGTTTTATTATATCGAGTGATATCTCAAGGTTTAGGATGGATTGATTATCCTTTTTTAACAGGAAAATTATCAACCTATGCTGAGAAAGCGGGTATTATGGGAGCCATCCTTGGTACCTTATGGTTAATGATTGTTGTGGCGCCAATTACCATTTTTCTTGGAGTGGGTACGGCAATTTATTTAGAGGAATATGCTAAAAAAGGGCGTCTTCAGTCCTTCATTCAAACCAATATTACTAATTTAGCAGGTGTGCCATCCATTGTCTTTGGTTTGTTAGGTCTTACAATATTTGTACGATCTCTTGGCTTAGGAAATATCGTATTAGCTGGTGGACTCACAATGTCACTTTTAGTACTCCCAATAGTTGTTGTTGCTAGTCAAGAAGCTATTCGTGCTGTTCCTCAATTTTTAAGAGAAGCTTCCTATGGGATGGGAGCTACAAAATGGCAAACTGTGAAGAAGGTAATCTTACCTGCAGCATTACCAGGAATAATAACTGGGGTTATATTATCACTTTCTCGAGCGATTGGAGAAACTGCTCCATTGGTTGTTATCGGAATACCAGCATTATTAATCCCTTTTCCTGATCATATCCTAGATAAGTTCACTGTATTACCGATGCAGGTTTATTATTGGACAATTGACTCTGCACTTGTTGCAGAATATGGCAATTTAGCTGCAGCTACGATTATTGTCTTATTACTTATTTTGTTTGTAATGAATTCAATAGCAGTTGTGATAAGAAATAAATTTCAAAAAAGATACTAATATTTTATGAGGGGGATATATAGTGCCAAAAAATACAGTATTTCACGTGGAAAATCTAAATTTATGGTATGGTAAAGATCAGGCGCTTAAAAATATAAACTTTGATTTTAAAGAAAACGATGTAACAGCATTAATTGGGCCGTCTGGCTGTGGAAAATCAACCTTTATCAAAACATTAAATCGAATGGTTGAAATGATACCGTCGGTTAGAATTGAAGGAACCATCAATTATCGTGATCGAAGTATTTTTGATCCTAAATTCCAAGTGGAGGAATTACGAACAAAAGTAGGGATGGTTTTTCAAAAACCAAATCCATTTCCTAAATCTATCTATGAAAACGTGGTATACGGACCAAAAATTCATGGGATTAGGGAAAAAAGAATATTGGATGAAGTAGTAGAGAAAAGCTTACGTGGGGCTGCAATTTGGGATGAAGTAAAGGATCGACTTCATGAAAACGCATATGGTCTTTCTGGTGGCCAACAACAACGTCTGTGCATTGCACGTAGTCTTGCGGTTGAACCGGATGTAATCTTAATGGACGAACCTACATCAGCATTAGATCCAAAATCAACTCTTAAAATAGAAGAGCTGATACAAGAGCTTAAGGACAACTATTCTATCATTATTGTTACACATAACATGCAACAAGCAGCTCGTATTTCAGACAAAACCGCTTTTCTTCTAGATGGTGAAGTCATTGAGTTTGATAACACAGAAACAATTTTCTCTAGACCTGCGGATAAACGTACAGAGGATTATATCTCTGGTCGTTTTGGTTGATTAATTCATTAATAGGTTTCTGTTTGCATTTGATATAATATGGTAATAAATGATACGCGTATTAAAAATGAGAAAAGGAGGAGATTTAAATGAATAGAAAAAACTATGATTCACAATTACAAGAATTAAAAGAAAAGCTGCTTAAGATGAGTGGTTTAGTAGAAAAGGCGCTTCATAACAGTGTAGAGTCATTAAGAACCTTAGATGGTAAGCTCGCTCAAGAAGTTATTGATTTAGATGATGAGATTGATCGTTTAGAAATTGAAATTGATGAATTCGCTATTAAAATTATTGCAACTCAACAGCCTGTAGCTAAGGATTTAAGGAAAATAATATCTGCGATTAAAATAACAAGTGATGTAGAACGGATTGCAGATTACTCTGTAAACATTGCGAAGGTAACAAAACGTTTAGAAGGGCAGAATTTAATCAAGCCTTTAATTGATATCCCTCGAATGACGGAAACTGCAAAGAAAATGTTAAGATTAGGTATTGATTCTTATATTAGTGAAGATATAGAATTAGCCAAACAATTGGAACAATTGGATGATACGATAGACCATACGTATAAAGATATTCTAAATGAATTAATGGAGCTAATGATTGAAGATAAGACAGTTATTAATCAAGGTCAGCAGCTGGGATTCGCAGCAAGATACATAGAACGAATCGGTGACCATATTACGAACATCGGTGAAAGTGTTATTTATTTAGTAACTGGTGAACGAAAAGTGTTAAATGATTAGATAAAAAGGTAGCTTGACTTTTATCTTTAAGGTTTTTATAATACGAATTATATATTGCTGTAAAATGATGAAAAGGACATGAATATTCAAATATCGGTTTTTTAGAGAAGGAATCCTCGGCTGAAAGATTCTTATTCCGGATTGATTATTTACCACCTTTGAGTGCAATGGGGAAAATAACATTTAATGAGTATCCATTGCCGGGATATCCCGTTATCGATGAAGAGAGCTTAGTGCTTGCAGAAACATAGCCCTAATAAAAGGGGAATGGTTCTGTTTGGAACAAAGCTAAAATTGGGTGGAACCACGACACGATCGTCCCTTTCGGATGCTCGTGTTTTTTTATTGCCATTTTAAGGTATTTAATTAAACATTATAGATAAGGAGTGGTACAGATGGATAAAATTAAAATTACTTTTCCAGATGGAAATTTAAAGGAGTTTGATAAGGGTACAACCACTGCAGATATTGCAGGTTCAATTAGTCCCGGTCTGAAGAAAAAGGCGATTGCAGGTAAGGTCAATGATCAGCTTGTTGATTTATACCGCCCAATTGAAGAGAATGCAACAATTGAAATCGTAACCTTAGAAAGTGAAGATGGACTTGAGGTTTATCGACATAGTTCTGCTCACTTATTAGCACATGCCATTCATCGCTTATATCCAAATACAAAGTTTGGAATTGGCCCAGTGATTGAGGATGGCTTCTATTACGACATGGAGATCCCGGTGACACTAAGCCCAGAGGATTTATTTAAAATTGAACAAGAAATGAAAAAAATTATCAAAGAAGACATTAAAATTGAGCGTAAGGAAGTTTCCCGTGAAGAAGCTTTGCAAATTTTTGAGAAGCTAGGCGATCATTTAAAGATTGAGTTAATTAATGACCTACCTGAGGATGCTCAGATTTCCATCTATGAACAAGGTGACTTCTTTGATTTATGTCGCGGACCGCATTTACCATCTACAGGTAAGCTAAAAGCATTTAAATTGTTAAGTGTTGCTGGGGCATATTGGAGAGGTAGCTCTGACCGTCAAATGCTTCAACGTATTTATGGAACATCCTTTCCTAAGGATACTCAATTAGAAGAGTATTTGCATTTGTTAGAGGAAGCCAAGAAGCGAGATCATCGTAAACTAGGTAAAGAGCTTGACTTATTTATGTTTTCTGAGGAAGCGCCAGGAATGCCTTTCTATTTAGAAAATGGGATGGTTATCCGCAATGAATTAGAAAACTATTCTCGCAAGCTTCAAGAAGATGCAGGCTATAAAGAAGTTAAAACCCCATTAATGATGAATCAGCGTTTATGGGAACAATCAGGTCATTGGGATCATTACCATGAAAATATGTACTTTACAGAAGTAGATGAAACAAAATTTGCTTTAAAACCAATGAATTGCCCAGGACATATGTTAATTTATAAAAACCAATTACACTCTTATCGTGATCTACCAATGAGAATTGCAGAGTTTGGTCAGGTTCATCGTCATGAATTATCTGGTGCGTTAAATGGTATGATGCGAGTTCGTACATTTACTCAAGATGACTCTCATATCTTTGTTCGTCCTGATCAAATTGAATCAGAAATCAAAGGTGTTATTGATTTAATTGATAATATTTATGGTGTGTTTGGGTTTGATTATAAAGTAGAGCTATCCACTCGACCAGAAGATTCCATGGGCTCTGATGAATTGTGGAATCAAGCAGAAACTGCTTTAACAAATGTATTAGAGGGATTAGGTATGGAATACCACTTAAACGAGGGTGATGGTGCATTTTATGGACCAAAAATTGACTTCCATATTTTAGATGCTCTAAAGCGTAGCTGGCAATTAGCGACGATTCAACTTGATTTCCAAATGCCAGAAAAATTTGATTTAACATATGTTGGAGAAGATAATCAGCGTTATCGTCCAGTTGTAATTCACCGTGCTATTATGGGATCTATTGATCGCTTTATCGGTATTATTACTGAACATTTTGCCGGAGCATTTCCAACATGGTTAGCACCAGTGCAGGTTAAATTATTGCCGATTGCAGAAGCACATCATTCCTATGCAAGAGATGTAATGAAAGCAATGCAGGAGGCTGGTATTCGTGTACAGCTTGATGAAAGAAATGAAAAAATCGGTTATAAAATTCGTGAGGCACAATTATTAAAGGTTCCTTATATGTTAGTTATTGGAGATAAAGAAGTAGAAGAAGGTACCTTGTCTGTTCGTAAACGTGGATATGGGGATTTGGGTGCTCAGTCTATTGGAGCAGTAATTACCCAAATTAAAGAAGAGATTGAAAAGAAAACTCGTAATGAATAATGAAATAAAATAATTGTTTTGAACTAATCCCTAAGGCAATTCTTTGCTTTAGGGATATTCTTTTCACCTATTGAAGTAATGAACATATCCTAAAATAGGATTTAGTCTATTTACTAAATAGTGGGAGGAACAGGAATGGAAATAAATAAGGACTTAGATAAAGTGGATAAAGCAGATGATGCTTGTCAAAAACTAGTGCAATGTACTAAAGAAATAACTCGAGATGACAAAGCGCCATTATTTGAAGCAGAGGCATATTATCGTGGAAAACAGGTTACAATCAAATTAGACGACTATTTAAATAAAGGCAAATGGGTGATGCTATTTTTTTATAGTAGTGACTTTACCTTTGTTTGACCTACTGAAGTGGCAGCAGTTGCTGACCAATATGAGGAGTTTAAAAAATTAGGGGTAGAAGTGTTAGGTATAAGCACGGATAGTGTTTATGCACATAAAGTATTTGCTGAAACTTCCCCATCAGCAAAAAAAGTACAATATCCTTTGGCATCAGATCGTAATCAGCAAATTTCCAGAGCATATGGGGTTCTCGATGTAGAGAAAGGAGCTGCATATCGAGCAACATTTTTCATTGACCCAGAGGGAATTGTCACCACTAAGCTTATTTATCCTCGAGAAGTTGGAAGAAACATTTATGAACATATTCGAATCATTCAGGGGCTTCAATATGGAAGAGAAACAGGGTTAGGAATCCCTGCTAATTGGGTTCCTGGAATGCCGGGGTTGGTTAGAGATTTCCGTTTTGTTGGTAGAATTTAAAAGTTCAAAAAAGGTATGGAAAAATAAAATGAAAGGTGATATAATGAAAAAGTTGTTTTACTTATGTCACCTTTTTTATTAAATTGCTATATTGTTTGACATGAGAATAATGATATGATAAACTTTATTAGTGATTTTAATAATCCAACTATAAAATAACAAAGTAGAGGCGCCCGCTTCTCACCTTATTGATAATGGTCAATGGGTTAATAATTATTATACAACTATGTAAAATAGTGTGGGCGCAAAGTGCCTACACTTTTTTTTCTATTTTGTTTTTTATGTAGGTACTATTTTTTGGAGGTGGCAGGTTATTAACAAAGATTATTCAGTGAATGAAGAAATCCGTGCGAAGGAAGTTCGTTTGATTGGTGCAGAAGGTGAACAAATCGGGATTGTTGCTCTTAAGGAGGCTTTAAAGCTAGCCGAAGAGAAAAATCTTGATTTGGTGAATATTGCTCCAACAGCAACTCCGCCAGTTTGCCGTATTATGAACTTTAGCAAGTTCCGATATGAGCAAGGAAAAAAGGAAAAAGAAGCTCGCAAAAAGCAAAAAGTCATTAATGTGAAGGAAGTAAGACTTACTCCAAACATTGAAGAAAATGACTTCCAAACAAAATTGCGCAATGCTATTAAGTTCCTTAATGCTGGAGATAAAGTAAAATGTGCGGTTCGTTTCCGTGGACGCGAAATTACTCATCAATCAATTGGTGAAAAGATTTTAGAGCGGATCGCGAAAGAAACAGAAGAAATTTCTATTGTTGAGCGTAGACCTAAATTAGAAGGTCGAAATATGATTATGATTTTGGCTCCTAAACAATAGTCAGTCATAAAAAGAATGGAGGAATAATAAATGCCTAAAATGAGAACACACCGCGGTGCTGCAAAGCGTTTTAAGAAAACAGGTTCTGGAAAGCTAAAAAGAAGTCATGCTTACACTAGTCATTTATTTGAGAGCAAATCTTCTAAGCGTGGTCGTCAATTACGTAAATCAGCAATGGTATTCAAAGGTGACCAAAAACGCATTAAGCAATTAGTAACTTATCTATAATACTGATACGATCTAGGAATCTAGGAGGGAACAGATATGCCAAGAGTAAAAGGCGGATATGTAAGTCGTCGTCGTCGTAAAAAAGTTTTAAGATTAGCAAGAGGTTATTTCGGTTCTAAACACCGTTTATTTAAAACAGCAAATGCACAAGTTATGAAATCCTTATTATATGCTTACCGTGACCGTCGTCAACGTAAGCGTGATTTCCGTAAATTATGGATTGCTCGTATTAACGCAGCTGCTCGTATCAACGGACTTTCTTACAGCAAGCTAATGCATGGCCTAAAGGTTGCAGGCGTTGATATTAACCGTAAAATGTTAGCTGATTTAGCAGTTAACGATGAAAAAGCGTTTGCTGATCTAGTTAATATTGCAAAGGCAAAATTAAACGCATAAATTTAATTTTAGATAAAACACCCAATATATATGGGTGTTTTTCTGCTACATAAAGGAAGATGATCGATGAACATTATTTTGACAACATTAAATGCCAAATATATTCATTCCTCCTTAGCTTTACGTTATCTTAAAGCATATAGTGAGCAAGATTTTCCTCAAATAGAAATTATGGAGTTTTCTATAAAAGAGCCAATTACCAATATTCTAAATGATCTTTATCAAAAGAAACCAGATGTCATCGGGTTTTCTAGCTATATCTGGAATATCGAAGAAACCATCGAATTAGTCAGGCTTATAAAAAAAGTCTTGCCCAATATAAAAATTATTTTGGGTGGCCCAGAGGTTTCCTATGACTTGGATTATTGGTTTAAAAGAGTAAAGGAGATTGACTATATTGTAATTGGTGAAGGGGAAGAAACGCTAAACCATCTTTTAAAGGCAATCAAAGAAGAATTGTCAATTGCTGAAGTTTTAGGGATTGCTTATCGAGAAGGGGAGCGTTATCACGTTACAAAATCAAGACCTGCTCTTACTCTTGATACGATTCCAACACCTTATAAAGTAGAGGATTTGGCTTCTTTAAAGGATAAAATTGTTTACTTTGAAGCAAGTCGAGGATGTCCATTTTCCTGTGCCTACTGCTTGTCTTCTATTGAAACTGGGGTGCGTTATTTTTCTATAGAACGGGTAAAAGAGGATTTGCTACGGATTATCCAGTCCGGTGTAAAAACCATTAAATTTGTGGATCGAACCTTTAATATCCATAAAAAATATGCAATGGAGATTTTTCAGTTTTTAATTGATAATCATCAGGATACCGTTTTTCAATTTGAAATAACAGCTGACATAATGAAGGATGATGTGATTCAATTTTTAGTGGATAATGCCCCTGCTAATATATTTCGATTTGAGATTGGTATTCAGTCCACCAACGAATATACCAATTCACTTATTAATCGCCGTCAAAATTTTGAACGGATAAAAAATACGGTTTTGAAATTCAAAAATAGTAAAAAGGTAGATCAGCATCTAGACCTGATTGCAGGACTTCCTGAAGAGGATTATATGTCATTTCGAAAAACCTTTAATGATGTTTTTGCATTAAGACCTGAGGAACTACAGTTGGGTTTTCTAAAGATGTTACGAGGTACCCCTATCTGGCTTGAAGCTAAAAAGTATAACTATGTCTATATGGATAAAGCCCCATATGAAATATTACAAAACCATGTATTAAGCTTTGATGATGTAATTAGAATCAAGCAGGTAGAGGATATCTTAGAAAAGTATTGGAATGACCATCGGATGGATCATACGATAAACTATTTAATCAATAATGAGTTCGCTTCTCCATTTGATTTCTTTCAAGAGTTCGGAGAATTTTGGAGTGGGCAGGGCTACAATCGAATTGGTCATCAGTTAGAAGCATTATTTGAAAGGCTACAAGAATTTCTGGAAACTAAGAATGGAATGAATTTAGAATTTGTTATGAGTTTAATGAAACTAGATTATTTCTTAAACTTTAAACATAAGCCACGTAAAACTTGGTGGGATTTCAGTTTAACGAAATCAGAGCAAATGACATTTATGAAGAAGCTGGTAATTGAACCAGAACAAATTGGCTCTGAATTTGCAGCTCTAGAATTAAAGGAAACCAATATTCATAAGCATGTAATGCTAGAGAGAATCCCATATGATTTGGCTAAATATCTTCAATTAGGAGAAATACAAAAAGGGGATACCTTATTAATTGTTTATTATAATCCGCCAAGCACACCGAATTTTTATATGGCTTTGGTTTAGAATAAGCATTAAATGTAACTGTTTAGTCCTGTAGTGAATACTACAGGATTTTTTTACGTGAGTTATTATTATAAAAACAGTGCTTATATAATCTAAGTACAAAAAAATTCACAAAAAATTAACATTTAATTTAACATATTATACTAATTTTTATTTTATAATAATTATATAAATTGAATATTTAGAAATTTCAGAAAAATGTATCTAAGAACTGAATTAGGACAAGTTTTTCTCTAGTTTAAATCATGTGAAATTCGTCACATTACAATGAATGGACATGATGCTATTAAAGTAAAGGAGATGATCAATGGTTTGATTCTCTGTTAGTCAAAGTAATAGCAGCGAAATTTAATGGTAAGGGGGAGTAGGAACATGAGTACCTCAAATGAGAGCTTTTCACAGCATACTGCCAGTAACGGAACAGAATGGGTGCCAAGTATTTGTAATTTTTGTTCTACCGTCTGCAATGTCAAAGTAGCGGTAAAAAAGACAAGTAAAGGAAGTCGAGCAGTCAAAATTGAGGGAAATCAAGATAGTCCTCTAAATCGAGGTAAAGCTTGTGCAAGAGGGCAAGCAGGGGTTTATCAAACGTATGATCCAGATCGAATTAAGACACCTCTTATAAGAGTGGAAGGTAGTAAAAGAGGAGAATGGGCATTTCGGGAAGCGACCTGGGAAGAGGCCTTTGATTACATCTCAAATAAAATGAAAGAACATGATATCAAACCATATGAACAGGCGTTAGTAGGTGGATGGACAGCATGTGTATTCTATATGCCAATTTCCGTATCCATGGCAATGGGCCAAGGAATACCAAATATCTCTGCCTCGCCAATGCAGCATTGTGTGGCAAGTGGTCACTTAGGAACAGATATGGTAACTGGAAATTTCAATATTCATGATGAAGTACTGGCTGATTTTGAAAATGCGAAATATATGCTATTCTCCATGACGAATTCTGGTGTCGCAGGAATTTCCACTTCAAGAGCGGTTCGGTTTGCGGAAGGAAAACGCCGTGGCGCAAAAGTGGTGGTATTAGATCCAAGGCGTTCTGAACTGGCTGCAAAGGCGGATGAATGGCTACCAATAAAGCCTGGTACGGATATGGCCTTCTTCTTAGCGGTGATGCATGTTTTATTAAAGAAGAATTTATATGAGAAAGACTTTATTGTTCGTCATACCAATTTACCTCATTTAGCTTTTGAGCAGAATGGTATGGTTATGCCAATGATGGAGGCTAATTCACAAGGCATGCCAGAAATTCTTTATGTATTTGATGAAATTAGCGGTGAGATTCGCAAGGTTCCTGGCTTCAGCAATACAAATATGGTAGATATCGATGGAAATAAAATTGTACCTTCTTTAAAAACACCAGAAAGCTTAGAGCTAAATGGGATGAAGGTTAGTACATTTTTTGAATTAATGGAAAAACAATTAGAGCAATATTCACCAGATTGGGCGGAAAAAGAGACTGGAATTAAAAGTACGGATATTGCAAGAATTGCGGAGGAGATGGGCTTAACTCGTCCAGTATTAGTAGACCCAGGCTGGCATGGTGCTCGGTATGACAATACCATTCAGACTCGTCGTATTCAAGCAATGGTTCAAGTATTGCTTGGTGGGATTGATAAAAAGGGTGGTTGGATTTTTGCTGGCGAATATCGGGAGAAGGTTGTTGAGTTTTGGAAAGCAAAAGCAGAAGGTAAGGACGTACCGCTCTTTAGAAAACCGGGTATGTTCTTCCCATTAACGGCGGGGGAATTTTTCTTTAATCCAGAAATGTGGCCTAATAAAAAGCCGGCATTAGCTTTTGCATATTCCATGCAGGAAAAACAACAAGGTAGACCAGGAGTACTGTTCCCTGCTTATACAGAATATGGGTTTAAGGAGGCCATTGAAGGAACCCTTCAATGGAATGGAGAGCCGTATCAATTAAAGGCCTTAACAATGAATGCGGCAAATCCTGTGAAGCATTTCTTCCCTAAGGATCGCTGGAGTGATATGTTATCCCATGAAAATTTAAAGCTAGTAACGGTGATTGATGTACTTCCATCAGATACTACTCGTTATGCGGATGTCATATTACCGAATTCTACGTATATTGAGCGTGAAGAGCCGTTCTTATTTGCTGCTGGGCCTGCTCAGGATTTGACATTAACAACTCGATTTAAAGCAGTAGAACCGATGTATGATACAAAGGATGTTCCAGATATTCTTTTAGAGTTAGCAAAGCGAAATGGTAACCTAAGTAAAGTGATGTCTGCAATGTCGATGCTTTCTGGAGTAAGTGAAGAACGTTTACAGGAAGAAACTGAAAAAGCAGCAAGAGGAGAACAAACCTATACTAAAGCATTACGTAAAGTATTTATGGATCATTATGCAAATCTTCTAGGAAAATCAGCTGTTGCTCTAGAGGCTGAGTTGAGGGAAAAAGGAGTATTGGTTCTAGAAGGTGTTGATCATTTATTAGACCATGCTAGCATTCCGAGAGATTTACCTGTCCCTACTGCAACAGGCCGATTAGAATTTTTCAGCCTATATTTTGCGAGTTTTGTAGAGCAGAGTGGTTATATGCCAAACTGGGATCCTTTTATACGTTATATCAAGCCAAATATGGGAGATGATGTAACGGATGATACCTTCTATTTCATTTATGGTAAGGTTCCCCTTGTTTCCTATGCTTCAACAAATGCAAATAATGCAATTTTAATGTCTCTAGCAAAGAAGAAAGAGAATCGCCATATTAATATGTGGATGCATCAGTCTAGAGCGAAGAGGTTGAAGATAGATGAAGGTAAAATCGTAGAAATCACCAATACTAACACGGGAATGAAAACATTGGCAAAGGTTCATCTTACAGAGCTAGTTAGACCAGATACTGTTTATCTATCCTCTGCATTTGGAAGTGATAAAGAGGGGCAATTATCTGTCTCTGGAGGAGTAGGAACCAATTTAGGAGATCTTGTGCCTTACGATGTGGAACCATTGGTGGCTGGTTATCGTTCACAAGAATTTACCGTAAAAGTGAAACAATAGGGGGAGGGGATTTAAATGGCCCGTTATGGAATGGTAATGGACCTTCGCACTTGTGTTGCCTGTGATGCCTGTTCTGCTGCTTGTAGTATTGAGAATCAAACCCCTTTTTGGGATAATAAATTTCGAACTAAGGTGTTAGATATTGAAGTTGGCACCTATCCAGAGGCAAACAGACAATTTGTTCCAACGATTTGTATGCATTGTGAGGAGCCAGCCTGTGTTGAGGTTTGTCCTTCAGAAGCATCCTTTGTTACCAAAGATGGATTTGTTCTTGTAGATTATGAGAAATGTATGGGGTGTAGAGCTTGTATGGCTGCTTGTCCATATGATGCCAGATATGTATATACTCAAGAAAATGTAGCAAAAGCAAAGCAATTATATAGTGAGGAGCTATCTCAGCATTTAGTTCCACATGTTGATAAATGTACGTTTTGTTATGATCGGGTTGGCCAAGGAATGGATCCAGCATGTGTCAGTACCTGTCCAGAAAAGTCAAGGGTCTTTGGAGATTTAGATGATCCAAACAGCGAAGTAGCAAAGCTAGTATCTGCTGGTGTTGCAAAGCCACTACGTCCTGAATTAGGTACTAAGCCAAAGGTATTCTACATTTTGTAGGAAGGAGGGAGCAATATGAGTCATCACAATATAAAAGTAAATGATCGGGAATATGTTGTTCAAGAAGCGTATGAATGGCCATTAGCAGTTTATCTTTTTTTCGGTGGATTGGCAGGCGCTCTTGTGACGATTGGTGTTTTTCTATATTATATGGGTTTAAATGAAACAGTGGTGGTGGTTGCCATCCTAAGTGCCATTATATCGATGGCTATTGCAGGAATTGTTCTTGTATTGTTTGAGCTACTACGACCATTTGCTGCATATCGTTCATTGGTAAATTGGAAGCATTCAGGAATTTCCTGGGATGTAATTTTAGTTAGCTTAGTTATTGGTGGTGGACTGTTGTTTGTATTACCATTACTATCTGATCAAATAGGAACCTTGGGAGGGATAACCACTTTTTTAAGTTCAGTTCAGTGGTTACTTGGGGGATTAGCAGTATTAGCCGGAATACTGTTTCCAATAATCTCAGGTGGATTATTATCTTCTTTTAATTCTGTACCTTTATGGCATTCACCAGCCTTACCAGTGGTTTTCTTTTTAACAAGCTTTAGCGCTGGGTTTTCCTATTTACTTTTAGTGAGTAGTGCTTATTTTTCAGAGGGAATGAAGAAAGGCTTTTGGGGATTCATTTTTGGATTATCCCTACTTCTGATTTTGATTAGTCTCTCTTACCTAGAAACCATCAAGAATGGACCAGTAGAGGCACAATTAGGCTTAGGGATTTTAAAACAAAGTAAACCTTTTCTGTATGGTTTTGTATTGGTTGGGTTAGTTGTACCAGCAATTTTGGGAGGATGGTTATTCTTTGGAAGCTATGTCTCAGGAATTGCTTTTATTGGAGCACTTTCTGTGATAATTGGTGGTTTTGTATTGAGACATTATATTTTAAAGGCTGGCGTTCATACCTATCCATGGCCATATTAAAATAGGTGTCAAATCAAAATAGATTCTATGTGGATCGCTAAATTAGCGATCCTTTTACTGTCAATTTATTATTTTTTTATTGTAATAAGATTAAACAAATTGACACCAAAAAAGATAAGGGCTAAACTTATTTAGTGGGTTTGAATCGTTTACAATAAATAAAAAAAGTGTATGGGAGGTTAAAGGTATGAACAAAACAGTGAATTTACTAAGAGAATTTTCAATCCCTTTGATTGCTGGTGTTGTTGTTGCTTTATTATGGGCAAATTTAGAGCCACATAGCTATCATGCATTGGTTCATAATGAAATTTTCGCAGGGAAAAATTTCCACTTTTTAGTTAATGATATTTTTATGGTGTTATTCTTTGCTATTGCAGCAGTAGAAATTACCCAGAGCTTAATGAAAGGTGGAGCGCTTAATCCATTAAAGAAAGCGGTTAATCCATTATTAGCAACATTAGGTGGGGTGCTTGGACCAATTGGTGTTTATCTTCTTTTAAATGCAATGATTGGTGGACCTGATTTTGCAAATGGTTGGGGAATACCGACAGCAACTGATATTGCATTAGCTTGGTTAGTGGCACGTTTTGTATTTGGTACAGCACATCCTGCAGTTTCCTTCTTACTATTATTAGCAATTGCAGATGATGCGATTGGTTTAGTAATTATTGCTATTTTTTATCCAGATCCGTTACATCCAGTTGAGCCAATCTGGTTATTGGCAACATTGGCAGGGGTAGCAGCAGCATTCATCTTTAGAAAAATGAAAGTAAAAAATTATTGGCCATATATTTTAGTTGGTGGAGTATTAAGCTGGGTAGGATTATATAATGCTCATCTTCATCCAGCATTAGCATTAGTTTTTATTATCCCGTTTTTACCTCATACACCAAAAACTCCAGGACAGCTTTTTGAAGATGATGAGGAAGATAATCATTCTACTTTAATCAAATTTGAGCATGAATGGAAAATTTTCGTAGATTTTGGTCTTTTCATGTTCGGTTTATCCAATGCCGGTGTAGAATTATCTGGAATTGGAACAGCAACTTGGTTGGTATTTATTGCATTACTTGCAGGGAAAACAATAGGTATTTTTACTCTTGGCTCTTTAGCATCATTATTTGGCTTCCCATTACCAACTGGCATGGGTAAGAAAGAATTATTCTTAGCTGGGGTTGTTGCCGCGTTAGGATTAACAGTTGCTCTTTTCGTTGCTGGCGCAGCATTTACAGACCCAATTATTCAAGGATCTGCTAAGATGGGAGCATTATTCAGTGCTTTTGTCGCTGCTATTGCACTTATTTTAGGAAAAGTGTTAAGAATTAAAAAGATCAATGGAGAAGAGGCAGCGCAAGAAAGCAAAGCTCATTAATTTGTATATATAAAGTGAAATTTTTAAAGTGCTATTTCAATATTATGAGATAGCACTTTTTCTTATCTATTTACCGTAGACAAACTTCGTTATCCGAAATTGTTTTAAATTGCATAAGAATTCTGTATAATAATATTGGATATACTTATCCTATTAAAAGAGGAGGTCATACATAGTGGAAGATCAAACATTACAAATGTTTAAGGAATTAACAGAAGCACCTGGTGCCCCAGGAAGTGAAGCACCTGCTAGAGAAGTAATGAAGAAGTATATTGAGCCATACGCGGATGAAGTATATACTGATAATTTAGGTTCTTTGATTGCACGTAAGGGTTCTACTGGTCCTAAGATTTTAATCGCAGGACACCTAGATGAGGTTGCTTTTATGGTAACTCGTATTACTGATGATGGCTTTATTAAGTTTCAAGCACTAGGTGGCTGGTGGGAACAGGTAATGCTTGCTCAACGTGTTACTATCCAAACAAGAAAAGGGGAAGTAATCGGTGTAATTGGTTCTAAACCTCCACATATTCTACCTCCTGAAGCTAGGAAAAAGCCGGTAGAGAAAAAAGATATGTTTATTGATATCGGTGCTTCAAGCAAAGAGGAAGCAGAAGAATTTGGGGTAAGACCTGGAGATGCCATTATACCTGTTTCTCCATTCACCGTTTTAAAAAATCCAAATATGTTAATGGCAAAAGCGTGGGACAATCGCATTGGCTGTGCTATTGCTATTGAAGTACTAAAACGTTTAAAAGATGAGAAGCATGAGAATACCGTATACGGTGTTGGAACCGTACAAGAAGAAGTTGGAATTCGTGGTGCACAAACCTCAGTAAATATGATTCAACCAGATATCGCTTTTGCTGTTGATGTAGGTATTGCTGGAGATACACCAGGAATTAGTCCTGATGAAGCAGCAAGTAAAATGGGAAAAGGACCTCAAATTTTATTATTTGACGCAAGTATGGTACCACATCGTGGTTTAAGAGACTTTGTGATTGAAGTCGCAGAAGAAGAAAATATTCCATTCCAATATGAAGCTTTGGCAGGCGGAGGAACTGATGCTGGAAGATTCCACCTTCATGGTAAAGGTGTACCTTCTTTAGTTATTGGAGTTGCAACAAGATATATACACAGCCATGCTGGAATCTTGCATCGTGATGATTTTGAAAAAGCAGTTGAATTATTAGTTAAGGTTATAAAACGTTTAAATGAGAAAACAGTTAAAGAGTTAACCTTTAAATAAGAAATTTTTATATTGGAACGAAAAATACCTCCAAATAACTAGGAGGTATTTTTTATCGGATAGAAAAGTATATAATTTTTCTATCCGAAATAAGAGCAGCTAACCTTTCGCCTACGCCAAAAAGGCTTGGCAAAAGTCAAGCTTTTCTAATTTCAAGCTATCAAATATTTTTACTTAATGCTTTGATTAATTGTTCTTGGGTGCTATTATCAACATTTTGCCAGACCACTTCAAATAAAACGCCTAGTCCAGGTAAGGTTTTTTCTTCATGCTCTTCGATTGCAGATTCAACCATATCTTTTAATTGATCTTCTGACTTATTTTTTATATTTTGTAGTACAGCTTGCCTTAAATCTAAATCCACCTATACTCCTCCTTAAAAATGGAATAGAATTACGTGTAACTTATTATGTCCATAAAGGTTTTAAACCATGAAAAAAATTAAGTGTGGTATAATAAACGAAAGAATGGATGAAGGGGGAGCCCAAATGGGTAAACAATTCGCAGTAATTGGTTTAGGTCGTTTTGGACAAAGTGTTGCTAAAACTTTATATAAATTAAACTATGATGTACTTGCGATTGATTCTGATGAAACCTTAGTACAAGAAAATGTTAATGAAGTAACTCATGCAGTTCAAGCGGATTCTACTGATGAAATTGCCTTAAAATCTTTAGGTATTAGAAATTTTGATGTGGTAGTTGTGGCAATTGGCCAAAATATTCAGGCCAGTATTTTGACCACGTTAATTTTAAAAGACTTAGGAATTGAAACCATTGTAGTAAAAGCACAGAATCAGTTACATGCAAAGGTTCTCTATAAAATTGGCGCCTCAAAGGTTGTTTTTCCAGAGCGTGATATGGGACAAAGGGTAGCTCATAATTTAGTAACACCTAACATCTTAGATTATATTGAGCTTTCTGAGGACTATAGCATCGTGGAAATTATTGCAAGTGAAAAAATGGCTAATAAAAGTCTGATTGAATTAGATATTCGTGCAAAATTTGGTGTCAGTGTTATGGCACTAAAAAACAATAATGATATCAATATTGCCCCAAAGGCGACTGATTTTATAAAAAATGGGGATATAATGGTGATAGTTGGACATAATAAAGATTTAAGAAAGTTTGAGGAGTTTGTAATGAATGAAAAATCCTAATACAGCTATTGAAAATATTAATTCAGTCAAAAATCCCAAAGTGAAGGCTTGGCAGAAGCTCAAAACAAAAAAAGGAAGAAATGAGCAAGGTTTTTTTCTTTTAGAGGGATTGAAATTAATTGATGAAGCTTTTAAAAATGGGCAAGAAATTTATTCATTGATGATGGATGAGAATAAACCCATGCCAGACATATTTAACGGAATTTTGGGGTTTAATCAAAAAATAGCAATGTACTCTCTTAGTACTACTATTATTGAAAAGCTAACAGATACGGAACAACCACAGGGTTATTTTGCGATTATTAAACAGAAGAATATCACCCATATGGACCTACTAAAAGATAATCCTTCTTTCCTACTACTCGTTGATCAAATTCAAGATCCAGGTAATCTTGGCACAATAATTCGTTCAGGAGATGCTGCAGGTATCGAGGGTATAATTCTTGGCAATGGAACCGTTGATCTCTATAATCCTAAGGTGGTTCGTGCCGCGATGGGCTCTATCTTCCATTTGCCAATTACCTCAGGTAGTTTAGATAGCATTATACCTACCCTGAAGGAACAAGGATTCCATGTAATAGGAACAAGTCCATATGCTACTCAATCTTACTTTGATTTGGATTTTAAACAGAAAATTGCAATTCTTGTTGGTAATGAAGCCAATGGTCTTGAAGAGAGTCGCAAAGAAAGTGTAGATAAAATGGTAAGCATTCCAATGCAAGGACAAGCAGAATCATTAAATGTGGCTATGGCAACTACACTAATTTTGTATGAGAGAGTAAGACAAAACCAAGTTTTGATAAAATAGACTTGAATTCATAGGTACTCCATGTTTATAATAAAGAATGAATTTTCATATTAAATGCTAAGATAGAGAAGAGTAAATAAGTACTTTTCTTATAGGGAGGAAATGCCATAGACTGCAAGCATTTCTAAGAAAAACTTATTGAAGTTCACTCTGGAGCAGGTCTCTGAATGTTTAGTAGGAGAACACGGGTAAAACCGTTAAATTTAGAAAGATAAAACAGATTTTGATACATAGCTTTTGTGTCATAATTGTTTTAAATTAGGGTGGTACCACGGCCTTTCGTCCCTAAAACAGGGATGGAAGGTCTTTTTATTTTGTTCGCATTATTTAAAATGAAAAATTGAAGGAGGCGTATTTTCATGAAGGAAAAACTAGAGCAATTGCAAAGCTTAGCTTTACAAGAAGTAGGCCAAGCACAGACAATGCAAGAAATTAATGAAATAAAGATTAAGTATTTAGGTAAAAAAGGACCATTAACAGAAGTATTACGTGGAATGGGAGGATTAAGTGCAGAGGAAAGGCCAATTATTGGTAAATTAGCGAATGATGTTCGAGAAACCATTGGTAAGGAAATTGCAGAAAAAGAAGAAGTGCTAAAAGGGAAGGAAATGGAGCAGCAACTAAAAGCTGAACAAATTGATGTTACCCTTCCAGGAAAGCCTTCATTAAAAGGAAATCGTCATCCATTAACCAAAATTATTGAGCAAATTGAAGATGTTTTTATTGGAATGGGTTTTGAGATTGCAGAGGGCCCAGAAGTTGAAGCGGATTACTATAATTTTGAAGCATTAAACTTACCTAAAGAGCACCCTGCAAGAGATATGCAAGATTCGTTCTATATTACTGATGAAATCTTGATGAGAACTCATACATCTCCAGTGCAAATCAGAACGATGCTCAATAAAAATGGCGAAGTTCCAGTTAAAATCATTTGCCCTGGTAAGGTTTATAGACGAGATGATGATGATGCAACACACTCTCATCAATTTATTCAAATTGAGGGTCTTGTTGTAGACAAAGGAATAAAAATGAGTGATTTAAAAGGAATCTTATTAAATTTTGCTCGTGAAATGTATGGAGAGGATACAAAGATTAGACTTCGACCAAGCTTTTTCCCGTTTACAGAGCCAAGTGCAGAAGTGGATGTTTCTTGTATGATGTGTGGTGGTGACGGTTGCAGGGTTTGTAAAAACACAGGATGGATAGAGATTCTTGGCGCTGGTATGGTTCATCCAAAAGTATTAGAAAATGCTGGTTATGATTCTGAAAAATATTCTGGTTTCGCTTTTGGATTAGGGATTGATCGGATTGCATTGATTAAATACGGTATTGAAGATATTCGTAATTTATATACCAATGATCTTAAATTCTTGAAACAGTTTAAACGAGTATAGGGGGTAAAAAAATGAATGTATCTTATCAGTGGTTAAAAAACTATGTTGATCTTCATGATATTAGTCCACAGGAATTAGCTGAAAAATTAACCAATAGTGGAATCGCTGTTGATGTAGTAGAAAAGGTAAATGTCGCTTTAGATAAAGTGGTTGTTGGGTATGTTTTAGAAAGAGAGAGACATCCAGAAGCAGATAAATTAAGTATTTGTAAGGTAGATGTAGGAGAAGAAGATGCGTTACAAATTATTTGCGGTGCTTCCAATGTGGATAAAGGACAAAAGGTGCCAGTTGCATTAGTTGGAGCAAAGCTTCCAGATGGAACAAAAATTAAAAAAGCAAAGCTTCGTGGCGTTGAATCCATCGGAATGATTTGTTCATCGAGTGAATTAGGAATGAATGATAAATTACTTCCAAAACACAAAACAGAAGGAATTTTAGTGCTTCCTGAAGATTCACTGATTGGTAGTTCGATTGAACCGGTATTGGGTTTTGATGATTACGTTCTAGAATTAGATCTTACTCCAAATCGTTCTGATTGTTTGAGCATGTTGGGTGTTGCGTATGAAGTGGCAGCGATTTTGGATCGAGATGTGCGAATCCCTGAAAATGAAATTGGTGATGGAGTGTCTAATCAGCATCCAGTACAGATAGACATTGAAGCAGAGCAAGCATGTAAGCATTATGCTGCAAGATTGATTAAAAACGTGCAAGTAATGGAGTCACCTCAATGGTTACAAAACCGTCTAATCGCCGCTGGAATAAGACCAATTAATAATGTGGTTGATATCACCAACTTTGTAATGCTAGAGTATGGCCAACCTTTACACGCATTTGATTATAAAAAGTTAGATCAACCAAAAATAGTTGTTCGCTTGGCAAAACCTGAGGAAAAAATAGTAACCTTAGATGATCAAGAAAGAAGCTTAGATGATCAAATGCTTTTAATTACAGATGGAGTAAAGCCGATTGCAATTGCTGGAGTAATGGGTGCTGCTAATAGTGAGGTAACTGAGCAGACAACCGAAATCCTGCTTGAGTCTGCTTATTTTGATGGTTTTTCTGTTAGAAGGACTTCAAAAAAGTTAGGTTTACGATCCGAAGCAAGTCTCCGATTTGAAAAAGGGGTAGATCCTAATCGGATATATGGTGCACTAAACCGAGCAGCACAACTACTTAAAGAGCTAGCTGGTGGAGAATTAGTCGATGTTATTGTGGAAGACAAAAAAGAAGTGCCATCCGATACAAGAATTTTATTGAGAACCTCCAAAGTAAATGAAATGCTAGGAACCGATCTAGAGAGTGAACAGATTAAAAGTATTATGGAGCGATTAAAATTTGGCATTGAAGAGCAGGATGGAGAATTTAATGTTGTAGTGCCAACTAGAAGACAAGATATTTCCCGAGAAATTGACCTGATTGAAGAGGTTGCTCGATTATATGGATATGATCAAATTCCTGCAACATTACCTTATGGGGTATATGTTCAAGGTGGATTAACACAAAAGCAAAAAATTCGTAGAGAAATAAAAAATGTATTAGAGGGCGCTGGTTTACAAGAGGTAATTTCTTATTCATTTGTCAGTGAAAAACAATTAAAAACTGTAAAAATTGAAGAGACAGACTTCCGACCAATAACACTATCAATGCCGCTAAGTGAGGAAAGAAAATATTTAAGAACTAGCATTATCCCTAATTTGTTAGAGGTAGCTCAATATAATGTGAATCATAATAATCCAGATATTCGTATTTATGAGCTTGGGACTACTTTCTTATCTAACGAAATACACCTTACAGCGCTTCCGAAAGAAAAAATGGTTATCGCGGGATTAATTACAGGTGCCCTGCCAACCTATTGGAAAAAGTCAAATGAAGCGATTGATTTCTATTATGTAAAAGGAATCCTAGAAAATCTACTAAACGAATTAGGAATCAATGATGCTGAATATCAACCAAAAGTAGTTGAGGGATTTCATCCTGGAAGAACAGCTGCGATATCTGTAGAAGGAGAAGCAATTGGTATTCTTGGTCAAATTCATCCTGAGATACAGGATCGATATGATCTAACAGAAGCTTATGCTTTTGAAGTGGATCTTACTGCTTTATGGAATCAAGTGAATACGGAGATTAATTATAAAACTTTACCAAGATATCCTGCAATGCAGCGTGATATAGCGGTTGTGGTGGATTATGATTTAGAAGTGGATAAACTTATTCGTACCATTAGAACTACTGGTGGGGAAATTTTAGAAAATCTTCAATTGTTTGATGTATATGTAAGTGAGAAGCTAGGATTAAATAAGAAAAGCATTGCTTTCTCTTTAACCTTCAGAGACCAAGAGAAAACCTTAACTGATGAAGAAGTAACTAAAGTCTATAATAAAATTTTAGATGCTCTAGTTACAAACTATCAAGCAGAATTAAGAAAATAGTAGGAATTATAAGGCTATTGGTTTAAACCAATAGCCTTATGTTAACTTAAAGAGATTATGCTATTGTATATGTACAGGCTCTTATTTCTAAAATAGTAAAAGAATTAACGTGTGAATTCCTATATGTTATACTTATGAGAAGGAATTTAATGATTACTGACGAACTATTTTGGATATAGATAAACTTCTTAAACTAACCCGAGGGGGAGCCTTTGTGAATCAAGATGACCCAAAAAACAAATTAAATGTAGTTATTTATGGGCAACAGTTTAAAATTGTTGGAAAAGCAAGCTCTAATTATATGAGAATGGTTGCTGGTCATGTCGATGATAAAATGAGACAAATTGCTGAATCAAATTCAAGGCTAGATACAGCAAAAATCGCTGTACTAACAGCCGTTAATATTGCTGACGAATATTTCCGGTTAAAGCAGGAATATGAAGAATTATTAAGATTGGTTGAAGAAGAGGAACAGGAAAAAGAAAAGTAGGTGATCGGATGAATTTTCTCGACTTGATAATTATAGTTCTTGTTGCGGGTGCTATTCTTAGAGGCTTTCAATTAGGATTAATTCGGCAACTTATTCATTTTTTAGGTTTTTTCATCGCTTTATTTATGGCATATCAATTTTCTAGTATGGTAACCCCATATTTGCAAAACTTAATTCCTACTCCTAGCTTTAGTCAGTCTACAATTTATCGATTTTCAGAGGCATTTCAGTTGCCTAACTTATTTTACAATGCCTTATCCTTTGTATTGGTTTTCTTAGGAACAAAATTGATATTAAATATTGGAGGAGCAATTCTTCATCAAATCGCGAGTTTACCTGGACTAGCAATTGTCAATCGTTTTTCTGGGGGTATCATTGGATTTATCCAAATGGTTTTTATTTTAATTATTCTTTTAAATGTAATTTCTGTAATGCCCAATACTTCTATTCATCAATACGTATACGGATCCCTTTTTTCAACTTACCTTTTGGAGTTTACTCCCTATTTAACAGAAACGCTTTATCATTTATGGAATGAAAGTTTCATATAAACAATAGAATAATCAGTTGACTTTTCTGGTTAAAATAAAGTAAAGTACAATTTGAATAATACAAATAGCTTCAGTGATGAAGCTATTTTTCTTTTCTAATCGGATAGGAAAAGTATAAAGTTCTCCTATCCGAAATAAGAGCAGCTAACCTTTTGCCTGCGCCTAAAATGGCTTGGCAAAAGCCAAGCTTTTTCTAATTAAAAAGGAGCAATATCGATGGCGAAAAGACAATTTGCAGTGATCGGATTAGGTAGGTTTGGTTCAAGCTTGGCAAAAACATTGTATGATATGGGTTATGAGGTGCTAGGGCTTGATTCAAAAGAAGATAAGGTACAGGCGATGGTAAACCATACGACACAGACAATGCAAATCGATTCTACGGATGAGGCCACCTTAAAGAAAATAGGAATCCGTAATTTTGATGTGGTAGTGGTTGCTATAGGTGCAGATATACAAGCGAGTATTTTAACTACATTAGTTTTAAAAGAATTAGGAATAGAGACTATTGTAGTAAAAGCTCAAAATGAACTTCACGGAAAAGTATTAGAAAAAATTGGTGCTGATAAAATTATTTATCCTGAACGAGATATGGGAGAAAGAGTAGTACATCAGTTAATTACTCCTAATATATTAGATTATATAGAGCTTGCCCCTAATTATAATATCGTGGAAATTGTAGTAGGGGATGAAATTATCGGCAAAACGATTAATCAATTAGATATTCGAGCGAAATATGGATGTACCGTATTAGCCATTAAATCAGATGAAAAGCTAAATGTTGCACCTCAAGCTAATGATCAAATTAATGAAGGGGATATATTAGTACTTGTAGGGCATTCTGAAGATGTTCAACGTTTTGAGGAATATTCTAATAGTAAAAAGAAAAAATAACATCTTCTAAAGGTAATCGGTTATAATATACCTTATAGGGTATGTTCATATTGGTCTTGGAGGTGCTTAAATTGGAGTATCCCTCAGAAATTAAAAATCGTTTAAAAAGGATTGAAGGACAAATTCGCGGTGTTCTCAAGATGATGGAGGACGAGAAGCAGTGTAATGATGTTATCACACAGCTTTCAGCAATCAGGGGTGCTGTAGACAAAACAATGGTCCATGTTGTTGGCTTGGATATGAATCATTGTTTGATGGAGGATTTGAAAAAGGAAGGTAATGAAAAAGATACAGAAAAAATAATAAATGATGCATTACAATTGTTACTTAAAACAAGATAATGTAAAATAGGATTTGTACCTATAAAATAATTTTTATAAAGAAAAGATAAGGAGCGGGAGTAAATGAAACATTTTGAGTATGTGGTTGAATCAGGTAAGGAATTTGAAAAACTAATTGAAGATATTGATACTGCACTAAAAAATATCAAATTTAAAATTGTAGCACGTATTGATATCCACAATAATATTCTTGCTAAAGGATATGATTTTAAGAAAAAAGTTAGTGTTTTAGAAATTTGTAATGCTGATGAAGCATATGAAATTCTAGAGCTAGGTACTGATATTTCAATCTTCTTACCATGTAAATTTACAGTAACAGAAGATGAGACAGGTGTAAAAATCAGAATGCCAAAGCCAACTTACCTTCTAAATCATTATGAGAAGGAAGAATGGAGTAAGTTAGCAGCAAAAGTAGAAGATCTACTAATTGGTGTAATGCAAGAAGCAAAATAATATATTTTAGCAATCAATAAAAGAGGACTTAATAAATAAGTCCTCTTTACTATTATAGAAATATCTAGGAATTAATTATGAATTAATTTCTTTTTCTAAAGAAAGTCCGCCTTGCTGTATCAAGTACATTTTGTGATACAGACCACCTTTAGCTAATAGCTGATGATGGGTACCCTCTTCAACGATTTCCCCATGATGTAATACGAGAATTCGATCTGCATCCTGTATGGTGGATAATCGATGAGCAATTGCGATCGTAGTTCTTCCTTTACGCATTTTTTCTAGCGCGATTTGAATTGCATCCTCAGTTTCTGTATCGATACTAGCAGTCGCCTCATCTAATACTAGAATTTTTGGTTGAATTGCCATGGTTCTAGCAAACGAAATTAATTGTCTTTGTCCACTTGAAAAAGTGGCACCCCTTTCTACAACGGGTTCATCATATTGTCCAGGAAGTTTTTTAATAAATTGATCTGCTTGAACAAATTCAGCTGCTTCCTTTATTTGATCAACACTAATTTGTTGGTTGTGTAATCGAATATTTTTAGCTACATCCCCTACAAATAAGAAGGGGTCCTGTAGAACCAATCCAATTTTCTTTCTTAATTCCTCATTATCATATTCTTCAATGGGTACGCCATCTATTCTAATTTCTCCCTCTTTTATTGGATAAAAACGAAGAAGAAGATTAATAATGGAACTCTTTCCGCTACCTGTATGGCCAACAAGTGCAACCGTCTCACCGGGTCTGGCTGTAAAAGAAATATTTTTTAAGACTTCGGTTTTTCCATCATAGGAGAATGTTACATGATCAAACTCGATTAAACCTTCATCAATAACCGGATTTTGAGTTCCTATTTTTGTAGGAGCTTCTCGTTGATCATCTAATATCCCAAAAACCCTTTCTGCTGCGACAATTGCTTGCTGAAATTGACTTAAACGAAACATCATCATATTGACTGGTTCAAAGAAACGATCCAAATAATTAATATAGGCATATAATACTCCAATTTCTATAGGGGATTGAAAGGAGCGAATTCCAAAGAAACTTAGAATCATACTTAAAGCCAAGATATAAATTAAATCAACAGCAGGTCTGACTAATAAAGAATTGATTTTTATCTGTTTGATTTGTGAGTTTTTAAGTGCAAGATTAATCTTGTTAAATTCCCCTTTTTGTCTTTCCTCTTGATTCATTGCTTGAATTATAGACATTCCCTGTAAGGATTCATTTAGTTTAGCATTTAATTGACTGATTTTTTTTCTCGTTACATGAAATATTTTAGAGCTAAAATGACGATAGACTTTCATGATTAAGAAAATGATCGGTATAAAAATTAGATAATAAAATGCTAGCTGTGGATCTAGAATAAACATACCGATGATTATACCAATTAAAAAAACGATGTTTTGGACAAAGGTAGATAGAACACTGACATATAAATCTTTAATTGCTTCAGTATCATTGGTAATTCTGGAAACTAAGCTACCACCTGGTGTATTATCGAAAAAATTCAGCCCCATATATTGCACCTTACTAAAAATATCTACCCGAAGCTTGTGAACAATCCATAATGCAATCCTTTGAAAAGATAGCAATTGATAAAAATTAAAGCTAACAGAGATAAAATGTAATAAAAGATAACTCACGGCTAAAATAGTAATCGAATTCCAATCAAAAACCCTTGGTGTTAAATAGTCATCAATAAATGTTTTTATCAGGATTGGCCCAACTACATCAGCAGCTGTGGCTAATAAAAGCACAAGAAACGCAATTGCCAATGGTTTAATATGTGGTTTTGTATAGGATAGAAGGCGGCGAAAGATTTTATCCTTTGAAATAATTTCCTGATTTTCAACATTACTCATTCTCTTCCCCTCCTTCTTCTATTTGAGATTCCAGTTGTTGTCTTTGATACATTGTCTTATACCAACCATCATCTTTCATTAGGCTTTTATGGGTTCCAGACTCGATAATATTTCCATCTTCAAGAACAATTATTAAATCTGCATGTTGAATGGCACTTAAACGATGGCTTGAAATGATGGTTGTTTTATCTTTTCTGTTTTCTTTCAATGCCTTTTGAATTCTTTCTTCTGTTTTGGCATCTACAGCCGACAAGGCATCATCTAAAATTAGAATTTCAGAATCCATCAGTAATGCCCTTGCAATGGAAATCCGTTGCTTCTGACCTCCTGAGAGGGTAACTCCTCTTTCGCCAACAATGGTTTCATATTGTTTTTCGAACCGTAAGATATCCTTATGAATTGCAGCGGTTTTAGCCGCCGCTTCAACTTCATCCACCGTTGCATTTGGCTTGGCAAAAGCGATATTTTCAGCAATGGAGGCAGAAAATAGGAAGTGGTCCTGTGGAACATAACCAATTGCAGAACGCAATGAGGTTAATTTGTAGTTATAGATGGATTCGTTACCAATAGTAATATCCCCATCAGTGATATCGAACTCTCGTAATAACAGTCGAATTAACGTTGTTTTACCACTACCGGTCTTTCCAACAATTCCGAGGGTCTCTCCTTGCTTTAATTTAAAATGTAGTTGCTTTAGAGTCGGTATTTCTGTTTCTGGATAGAAAAATTGATGAATATTAAAGTTAATCTCCCCGGAAGGTTTTATCTGTTTTGCATTGGGTTTATCATTAATTTCAGGCTGTACTGCTAATAGAGCTACAACACGATCATAGGAAGCTCTTCCTCTTTCTACAATATTAAATAACCAACCAAAGGCAAGCATTGGCCATATTAAATGACCTAAATATAAAGTGAATGAGGTTAATTGTCCAATTGTTAGTCGTTCTTGAAATACAAAATAGGAGCCAAAGGAAATAGCTAAAAAGAAGGAAATTCCAACAATGAATTGGATAGTTGGATCAAATAAGGCATCTACTCTAGCTACTGCAATGTTTTTTTCTACCGTATCCGCAGATTGTACTTTAAATTCTTCAATTTCTTCTTTTTCCTGTCCAAACGCTTTAATAACACGAACGCCAGCAATGTTTTCTTGCACTTTTTCATTTAAACGAGAAAAAGCATCCTGTGCCAAGAAAAAACGGTCATGAATTAAATTTCCATAATAATGGGTCAACCAGACCATAAAAGGTAGTGGTATCAAGGTAATTAGAGTTAACTTCCAACTGATAGTAATTGCCATTGTTAAAATAACGAGTGTACCCATAGCAATCGAATCAACCAAAGTTAAAACGCCCTCACCAGCTGTTCCCTCAATTGCTTGGATATCGTTTGTTGAATGGGCCATTAGATCGCCAATTCTTCGCTTATGGTAAAACTGTGGAGATAATTGGGTAAAATGCTGGTATAGACGGTTACGTAGTGTGTAACTTAGTTTGACTGCAGAGCCAAAAATTTTTAATCTCCATATATAGCGAAAAGTATACAAAAAGATACCAACTAAAATAAGGATTCCTACATATTGGATGACCTTTAGTATGGTTAGTGTTCCCACTTTAATTTCATCAACAAATAATCCTACAATATATGGTGGAATTAGATTAATTAATGAAACAATAATTAATAAAAAGATTCCCGTTAAATAATTTCTTTTTTCTAGTTTAAAAAACCACATTAAATCCTTAAAAATACTCACTTTGTTTTTCCCCCCGTTCTCTGTTTGAAGCAATTAAAATAAAAATAAAAAAACCATGTTGGCCATGGCTTTTTGTATATTTTCTGCAAAAAGGCAATAAAAAACCATGGTTATCACTAGCCCATGGATTGATGAATTACCTTATTGAATCTATAATTTTATCTTTGCAAAACCAAAGATAAAAATAAATGGTCAATTGGCTACAATCACCTTAAGGGGTAGTGTCAAGTGTTCACTTTTTGGGTATAGATTAAGTATCATCATTTTGTTGTATTCCATGACACACACCTCCTTCTGAAGATTTAGAAATTTAATAAAAGATAAAAAACTGTAAATGAATTATATAATTTTTCCAAAAAAAAGTAAATAGTTATTTTTGAGAATAATTGCAGCACATTTAGACGAATATAAAATCGAAAAAGATAAAGTAAAAAATTAACCTAGAAAAGGTAGGTCTTATTGATGGAAAAGAACCAATTTCATGTCACCATGAGCTCATCAAAGAATGTGGAACAGGTGATATCAGATTTAGAAAAAAGTTTACAGGAAATTAAGTTTGGTGTTTTATGGAAATTTGATATTCATAAAAAATTGGAGGAAAAAAATATTCCTTTCAAGAAAAAAATAACGATTTTAGAAGTGTGTAATCCTGAAGAGGCTTTTGGAATTTTAGATTTAGAACCAATGGCTAGCTACTTTCTTCCATGTAAAATCGTTGTTACAGAGGAAGCTACAAACACAAAGATTGGACTTATTCGTCCATCCTTGTTAATTGGCTTGATGGAGGATGAGGAATTAAATAAAGTTGCTGAAATAATTGAAGAAAAGCTTATCACTGCAATGGAGAACGCAATATAATCTTTCGATTGAGGCTATTGTGTGCATTACTACAATAGTCTTTTTTTTATTCGAAGCCTGTATAGTTGACAACCTATCACTAAAATTGGTAAAAACATATAAAGAGATAGTATTAAAAAAATCTACATAAAGGTAGGGTAATTATGAAAAAAGGATGGCTTAGTATTGTAGTTATTGTAGTTTTGGTCGGATTAGTGCTCTATTTTAATCAAGGAAGCACAGGACAGCAAAGAGATTCTAGACCATATGAAGGATTTATGGCACCAGATTTTACCTTAGAAGATGAACAAGGAAATTCAGTTTCTTTAAGTCAGTATAATGGTAAGCCTGTATTTATTAATTTTTGGGCTTCTTGGTGTCCTCCATGTAAAGAGGAAATGCCAATTATTCAAGAGTTTTATCAAAAATATGGAGATCAGATTGAATTTATCGGTGTAAATCTTACCTTTAATGATACCAAGGAAGAAGCTTTAGCTTTTATGAAGCAAGGTGGTTTCCAAATGCCTAATTTGTTTGATTATGATGGAAAGGTAGCAGAGCTATACCGGGCTGACAGTATTCCAACAAGTATTTTTATTGATAAAAATGGAGTAATAAAAGTAAGAAAAAAAGGAGCGATTCTAACAAACTCCGAAATGGAATCGTATTTTGAGAAAATATTGGAGGACTAACATATGGATGCAAATCAAGTTTTTCAGCTAGGTCCTCTACAATTACCAGCAGCGTGGATTATAGCTGCTGCTGGTGTTCTCCTAGCTACTTATATCACAGAAAAAATGGCAAGGAAATCAGGATGGGAAAAGGAAAAATGGTCTGATATTATTATTACTGCTTTTATTGTATTTATCTTAACTTATAAATTTGGGGATGGACTTATTGCATTTAAACAGCTGATTCAAAATCCAGAGATGCTTTTATGGTCTTCTGGTTCACCTATAAGTTTGTTTCTGGCTATTATCTTTGCACTCATAACCCTTGTTTATAAAGTTATGAAGGGGAATTACCGTATTTTAGAAATTATTCGTTTGTTATGGGTGTTTTTGTCAATAACAATTTTCATTTATCATTTATTTATATTGGATTTTGGCAAAACAACAACCTTCTTTACCGGGGTTAGTTTAGAAAATCAATCCCAATATTTATACCATCCTATTAACTGGTATAAAGCAGTATTCATTGGAATTAACTTGGTTATATTTTATTGGATGAATAGCAAGAAGCAAGACAAAATTAATATTTTTGCTTTTTATTTATCTCTAGGAACAGGACTAATTATTTTAAGTGTTTTCGATATAAGCATTCATGTTTATTTTGGTTTTACCTTAGAGCAAATTTTTTATTTACTATTAGGTATAGTAGGTGTGGCTGGATTATTTGTATATCCTGAAAAAGAACAGACTAATGTATAGTTAAA
Source organism: Caryophanales bacterium UBA6259 (assembly GCA_002441135.1). GTDB lineage: Bacteria > Bacillota > Bacilli > Tepidibacillales > Tepidibacillaceae > UBA6259. The sequence goes on from DJVJ01000004.1 coordinate 34,354, forward strand.
AAACAAAAAGCGCCCATCAAGGAGCGCTTTTTGTATTATTGTGGTTTATATTGAGGTTCTTCTGATTGGATATAGTTGTATCGTGCTTGTAAAGCAGAAATCGTATTATCCATATTCTGCGACAAAGAATTAAATAACTGTTTAGCTTGTTGATCCTGTGTTTCAAGTGCAAAGGATTTTAGACTTGCAGAAACACTTTGTGCACTTGCAATAGCTTGTTGAAACTGTGTGCCAACGGTCATCCTATTCACCTCACCTTCTAGAGAATAGAATGTCCAAAAAAAAATGATACTATATTGGTAAATAATGCTCTAGTGAAAAAACTATTTCGCAAACTTACTTTTAATTGGTACAAATAAATCAATTAAACCTATAACTAAAGCTGCTAGCAGTGCTCCAATTACCGTCACTCGCATACCAGGGATAAAAAACTGAGTGGCGTATATGACGAGAGCACTTACAAGGAATCCAACAATACCTCTGCTATACGGGGAAACATCTTTTCCAAATAAGGCTTCAATAACCCAGCCAAGAATAGCAATAACCAAAGCAGCTAGTAGTGCATTAACAAAACCATTAATCGCAAAATTAGGAACTAAAAAACCAACAAACATTAAAACTAAAGCGGCGACAACAAAGCGAACGATATGTCTTAACATTAAAATACCTCCCTATGATAGAATAGATGTAATAAGATATACTATATATTGTCACACAAACGATTAAGTTTTATACAAAATATCCAATTTATGTTTTTTTTAGTGAATGGAGGAATATCAATGGATCAGCGGAGCTTAAGTGTATTAGAGTTTCCGAAAATTATAGAACGATTAAAAGCGAAGGCAGCTAGTGGATTAGGTAAAGAAAGAATAGAACAGCTAAGCCCTGTTACAATTGAATCATTGGCGATTAGGGCTCAAGAAGAAACCAGAGAAGGCGTTGATTTATTACGATTAAAAGGAAATATGCCTTTAGGGGGGATTTTTGATCTACGTGCCTATCTTCAACGAGTAAGAATTGGAGGAATATTGACAGCTGGGCAACTAAGAGAAGTGGCAAGTACGATTCTGACAGGGAGAAAAGTAAAGCGCTTTATTCAGAAGGCGAATGAAAATCATGCGTTTCCAATTTTAATGGATCAAATTGATGCGATTTCTGAATTATCTCCACTTGAAGAGGAAATAAATGAATGTATTAATGAATATGGTGAAATTGTTGATACCGCAACAATTGAACTAAAAAAAATTAGAAATCAAATAAGAACGATAGAAGCAAGAATTAAGGAAAAGCTGGATCAGATGATTAAAGGTCCTGGATATCAAAAGATGCTACAGGAGCCCATCGTAACCATTCGAAATGGACGTTATGTTATCCCTGTTAAACAGGAATATCGTGGTGTTTTTGGTGGAATGGTTCATGACCAATCAGCATCTGGTGCAACATTATTTATAGAACCACAAGCTGCTGTACAAATGAATAATCAATTACGTGAATATGAGTTAAAGGAAGAAAAAGAAATTGAAAAGATATTAAGAAACTTGAGTAGTGCGGTACAAGTGGAGGTAGATGCGCTACAGGTTAATCAGGATCAACTTGGGTTTCTTGATTTTATTCAAGCTAAAGCAGAGCTTGCAACCGAAATGAAGGCCACAATGCCAACATTAAATTCCAAAGGTTATATTAAACTCAAAAAAGCAAGACATCCTTTAATTAATGCCAAAGACGTTGTTCCTATTGATGTAGAGCTAGGTAAAAATTATACATCACTAGTAATAACAGGCCCCAATACTGGAGGAAAAACCGTTACCTTAAAAACAATTGGACTTTTAGCCATTATGGCTTTAGCAGGTTTACATATTCCGGTGGAAGAAGAGAGTGAAATCGCTCTATTTCATGCTATTTTTGCGGATATTGGAGATGAACAAAGTATTGAACAAAGCTTAAGTACATTTTCTAGTCATTTAACCAATATCATCAAAATATTAAATCAGATGGATTCTAATAGTTTAATCTTATTGGATGAATTAGGAGCAGGTACTGATCCTACAGAAGGAGCCGCACTTGCTATCTCTATCCTAGAAAAAATAAAAAATGCAGGGGCAACGGTTATAGCCACTACCCATTATAGTGAATTAAAAGCGTATGCCTATAATCGTGAAGGAGTAATTAATGCGAGTGTTGAATTTGACGTTGAAACATTAAGACCAACCTATCGATTACTTATCGGCGTTCCAGGTCGAAGTAATGCTTTTGCTATTGCTAAACGTCTAGGTTTATCTGAGGAGATTATTATTAAGGCCAAGGAACAAATTAGTGAGGACAATTTGCAGGTAGAATCAATGATTGCTTCATTAGAGCAGAGTCAAAAAACAGCTGCAAAGGAGCAAACAGAGGCTGAAAATTTACGAAAACAAATTGAGACTTTAAAAGAAGAATTAGAAAATAAAATGATAACCTTTGAAAATCAACGACTGCAATTGTTAGAAGAAGCAAAAATGAAGGCAGAAGCTCAAGTGAAAAAAGCAAAAAGAGAAGCAGAGGATATTATATCTGAGCTTAGAAAAATGGCCCTTGAAGAAAAAGCTGGAATTAAAGAACATCGATTAATCGAAATGAAAAAGCGATTAGAAGATGCTGTTCCTGAAGTAGAAACCAAAAAAGTCATCAAACCAAAGAAAAATGAAAAGCTTGAAGTAGGAGACGAGGTAAGAGTATTAAGCTTGGGACAAAAAGGTACAATTTTAGATCAAGTCGGTGAAAAGGAGTATACTGTCCAAATTGGAATCTTGAAAATGAAGCTGGCAAAGGATGATTTAGAACGAATTAAAACAAAGCATGCTCAGCAAACCATTGTAATGACTGGGGTAAAGAAGGGTACTGATTTTGTTAAACCAGAGCTAGACTTACGTGGTCAAAGTGTGGATGAAGCGATGATCGAAATTGATCGTTATCTTGATCAAGCATTTTTAGCAGGATATGGACAAGTATCTATAATTCATGGAAAAGGAACAGGTACATTAAGGACAGGAATCCAGGATTTCCTTCGAAAGCATGCCCATGTAAAGCAAGTGAGGCTAGGAGCATTTGGTGAAGGGGGCTCAGGAGTCTCCATCGTAGAATTAAAACGGTAATCTATACATGGTTCCCCTTCTATTTAGGAAGACTTAAAATTGTTGGTTAAAAAACCAGCAATTTTTTTTATGTTTAGGAAAGACTATTTTAAAAGGAGAGTTATGAAGTAAGTTCGAGGTAAGTTCCTTTATTTGGAGTGAAGTATATTGTTACAAAAAAACAATCAAAAGCTACACCATAGAATGAGCTTAGAGCACCCAAGGCATTTAAATAAAGATGCTAAATTGCTATTACTGATTAGCTCATTATTTACACTTGCTAATGCTTTATCAAGTACCTTTGTTAATGTTTATTTGTGGAAGCTAAAAAAGGATTTTCTTCTGATTGGCTGGTTCAATCTATATCAATTTTTAGCGATGATGATCACCTTTGTAATCGCTGGCAGGCTGGCTAAAAAGATGGATCGCGTTTTGCTTTTACGTCTTGGTGTAGCGATTCTAGCAATATTTTATCTTGTCGTGCTGCTCTTTAATAAACAAGCAACTAATTATTATTGGATTTTGGGCTGGATACTAGGGATTGGACAAGGATTTTACTGGTTTGCTTATCATGTTCTTTATTTTGAAATTACTGAACCTGATAATAGAGATATTTTTAATGGAATGAATGGTCTAGTAACTTCCTTAGGGAGTATGATTGCTCCTTTATTATCTGGATGGTTTCTTTCTACGAAAGTGGGTACTGCTGGCTATCAAAAAGTTTTTTTAATCTCACTCATTGTCTTTTTTGTGGCAGTTATTCTTAGTTTTATGTTTTACAAACGTAAATCAGAAGGAAAATATATGTTTAAAGAGGTTGTTTATCAAACCATTCACAATCAAAATTGGCGTCGAATTTTTCTAGCAATGATATCACAAGGAGGACGTGAAGGAGCAATTGTTTTTTTAATTGGTCTTTTAATTTACATTTCTACTGGAAATGAATTTTCATTAGGAACTTATACCGCGGTTATTTCTGGGGTTTCACTTATTACCTATTACTTCGTTGGGCGATGGATGAGAAAAAATTGGCGTAAACAAGCAATGATGATTGGCTCTTTGATGATGTCTTTGGTTCTTTTCCCTCTTTTTTTAAAAACAAGTTTTACTACTTTAATGGTTTATGGAGTGGGAACAAGTATTTTTGCTCCTTTATATTTTATCCCATTAACTACAATTGTTTTTGATTTGATTGGTGAAAATGAAAAAAGTGTAAGCCTTAGAGGCGAATATATCGTATTAAGAGAGATTGGATTAAATATAGGAAGAATATTGACAATTGCTATCTATTTATTTCTAATGCATTCCATTGGAAAAGAAGCAATACGTTATCTATTACTGATTTCTGGCAGCCTTCCTATTTTGGCAACTTTATTAATGAGGCAAGTCACTCATTATCGTTTAAAATGAGAAAGGAGATTTTCATAAGTGACTAAAATTCCTTTTGAGGGCAAAAAATTAGACCATAATTTACACGAAAATGTAAAACTGATTAATGAAGTTTTAGCTGTAGATAAAAGCTTTGATGTTATTTATCGAAAGCTAAATTATGGTGGCAAAGAGTTCGCTCTGTATTTTATTGATGGGTTAGCTAAAGACGACATTATGAATAAGCTAATGATGCATTTAGGATTGCTACCACGAGAAGAATTGGTTCCTAATACATTGAAGCAACTCTTAGAAACGCATATTGGCTATTTAGAAGTAGAAGCAACGGATGATATAAAACAAATTGTTTCACAAGTACTTTCAGGACCTCTTGCTTTATTAATTGAAGGAGAAAATCAAGCAATTTTAATTGATGCAAGAACCTATCCTGCAAGGGGGCCTGAAGAACCTGATATTGAGCGCGTTGTAAGAGGTTCAAGGGATGGTTTTGTAGAAACATTAATCTTCAATACTGCATTAACAAGAAGAAGGGTAAGAGACCCCTCACTTAGAATGGAATATCTGCAGGTTGGAGAACGATCGAAAACCGATATTGCCCTTGCATACATAGAAGACGTAGCGAATCCTGAATTGGTTGAGCTAATCAAGGAAAAAATTGAAGCAATAGATGTTGATGGACTCCCGATGGCAGAAAAAACCTTAGAAGAATATTTATTTCCTAATCATTGGAACCCTTACCCTATGGTACGATTTACAGAAAGGCCAGATGTTGCTTCTGTACATCTTTTAGAAGGACATGTTCTTATCTATGTGGATACATCACCAAGTGTAATGATTACGCCAACCACGTTATTTCATCATGTCCAGCATGCAGAGGAATACCGGCAAAAGCCTATCGTAGGAGCGTATTTAAGATGGGTACGTTTTTTAGCGATGATTAGCTCTGTTTTATTATTACCACTATGGTTTTTAGTGGTAACCAATCCTTCTCTTTTACCTGAAAAGCTAAAGTTTTTAGGACCTGAGAAATCAGGAGAGATATCCATCTTTTGGCAGTTTATGATGGCTGAAGTTGGTATTGATGTTTTAAGAATGGCAGCGATACATACTCCATCGTCATTAGCAACCGCAATGGGACTGGTTGCCGCAATTGTGATAGGTCAAATGGCTGTGGATGTAGGGTTGTTTACGAAAGAAGTTATTCTTTACTTGGCGATTGCTGCCATCGGAACCTTCTCAACTCCAAGCTATGAGTTGAGCTTAGCAAACCGCATTATAAGAATTGCCTTAATGATTATTATCTTTTTATTAGGACCAATTGGCTTTATTATAGGCATAGTTGGTTGGTTACTATTATTAGGATTTTCAAAGTCATTGGATACGCCTTATCTCTGGCCACTAATTCCTTTTAATGGCAAAGCATTATTAGACATCATTGTTCGCTCGCCGATGCCATATAAAAATAAAAGGCCAAGAATTTTATCTCCAGATGATCCAGACCGAAGTCCGGGTGGTTAAAAAGGAGTAAAAAAGCTTGAAAAAGCGAAAAATATTTTTTGGGTATTGGATTAAGTATACCACCCATGGTATACTGTAACTTGTGTATTAAGTTTTTAATTTGAAGGAGGAAATTTCAAATGGCAATTGTTCATATTACAGATCAGGCTTTTACAACAGAGGTTGAAGGTACAGATAAAGGTACCGTGTTAGTAGACTTTTGGGCACCATGGTGTGGACCATGTAAGATGATTGCACCTGTTCTTGAAGAAATTGATCAAGAAGTTGGAAATAAATTAACAATCGCAAAGATAAATGTAGATGATAACCCAGCTTCTGCTGCAAAATATGGTATCATGGGTATCCCAACTTTAATGTTATTCCAAAATGGTAAGCCAGTAGAAAAAATTGTTGGCTTCCAACCAAAGCCACAATTAATGGCAACATTAAGCAAACATCTATAATATTTAACTCTTTAATTTAAATACAATGAGTCTATGGCTTCTGCAAAACTGCAGAAGCCATATATTTAAATCGATATAATCTTTCCCTTTATGTTGTGTAAGGGGATTTTTTTGTATAATGAAAAAGGAAGGGGGGAATCACTTTGAACACCATTATTAAAGAAAAGTTAGCTGTTTTGCCAGATCAATCCGGTTGCTATTTAATGAAGAATGAAATTGGGGAAATTATTTATGTTGGTAAGGCAAAGGTATTGAAAAACAGAGTTCGTTCTTATTTTACAGGAACGCATGATGCTAAAACACAAAGACTTGTTAATGATATTGTTGATTTTGAATATATTGTTACCGATTCTCCTATCGAGGCATTAATTTTAGAGAATCATTTAATAAAAAAGTATCGTCCAAAATACAATATTATGCTAAAGGATGATAAAACCTATCCTTATATTAAGATCACCATGGATGAGCATCCAAGATTAGAAATTACAAGGAAAGTGAAAAAGGATAAAGCAAAATACTTTGGACCTTATCCAAACGCAGGGGCAGCACAACAAGTAAAACGTTTATTAGATAAGTTATATCCATTAAGGAAATGTAAAAATCTAAAAGAGCGTGTTTGTTTGTATTATCATTTAAATCAATGCTTGGGTCCATGTGAATATACAGTGGAAGAACAAACCTATGAAGAAATGATAAAAAAAATTACCCGTTTTCTTCAAGGGGATGTTGAAGAAGTAGTAAAAGAATTAAAGGAAAAAATGAACGAAGCAGCAGAAAGATTGGAATTTGAAAGAGCGAAGGAATATCGGGATAAACTACAGGATATTGAAGCAATTATGTCGAAACAAGTGATTAGCTTAGGTGACCGAACAGACCGAGATATTTTCGGTTTTCATGTGGATAAAGGTTGGATGTGTGTACAGGTTTTCTTTATGAGACAAGGAAATTTAATGGAAAGAAATGTTTCTATCTTTCCATATCATAATACAATGGAAGAGGATTTTATGTCCTTTGTTACACAATTTTATTTTGAAAATCCAGTGCTTCCAAAGGAAATCCTGTTGCCAGAGGATATTGATACTGAATTACTAGAAGAATGGTTACAAGTTAAGGTTCATCAACCAAAAAGAGGACAAAAACGAAAGCTAATCGAGATGGCAAAAGAGAATGCTCGAATAGCGATTGAAGAGCGCTTCCAAATAGAAGCAAAAAGTGAAAAACGGACTTTTCAAGCGATTGAACGCTTAGGTGAATTACTGGAAATAGGAACCTTACATCGGATTGAAGCCTTTGATAACTCAAATATTCAGGGAGTTGATCCTGTATCAGCGATGATTGTTTTTATTGATGGAAAACCAGATAAAAGTAGCTATCGAAAATATAAAGTGAAGACGGTAGAAGGTCCAAATGATTATGACACGATGAGAGAGGTTATCCGTCGGAGATATACTAGGGTATTGAAGGAAGGGTTAAATTTACCTGATTTAATTGTTGTTGATGGTGGCAAAGGGCAAATTAGTGTTGCTAGAGATGTGCTTGAAAACGAATTAGGGTTGTATGTTCCAGTAGCTGGCTTACAAAAAAATGATAAACACCGAACAGCAGACCTGTTATATGGTGATCCATTAGAAACAATTGCTTTAGATCGTACTAGTCAGGAATTTTATTTGCTTCAACGAATCCAGGATGAGGTCCACCGATTTGCGATTTCCTTTCATCGTGAAACAAGAAAGAAGAGTTTGCTTTATTCACAGATTGATGAGATCCAAGGGATTGGAGATAAAAGAAAGAAGCTGTTATTAAAGCATTTTGGCTCCGTGAAAAAAATAAAAGAAGCAAGCATTGACCAATTTCGGGAAATTGGAATTGGAGATAAGCTAGCTCGTACAATTTTAGATACCTTAAATGGTCAAAATGATCCAAAGGATACAACAGAACAGTGATACGTTAATTAGGTAAAATTTATTCGTGAAAATTGATTATTTTTTCACAAAAAGAAATCATTGTATGTTATAATACAAAAAATTAAATAATTACCTCGCTTCCTAAAAGTGAGGTAGGGGTTGCGAAATTCATTAGTATTCTAGTGGAGAATCGAGGTTTTATGATATTAGAAAAAAGGGAATTTCGCCGAAGCATAGCTTATCCTCGAAGAGGCTATAGCTGGGGCTACATCGAATAGGTGTAGAACTGTCACTATTTATGCCTAGTAAATAGTGGAGGACTATCGGGTATTAGGAATGAGGACTTTCTGTATTTAACAACAGGAATTTCCTGTTGTTTTTATTTTATCCAAAATTAGGGATTAGTGGAGGGCGTTATTATGGGAATTATCGTTCAGAAGTTTGGCGGTTCCTCTGTTGCGAATGTTGAAAGAATGAAAAGAGTAGCAGGAATTATTGCAAGTAATCATGCACAAGGAAATCAAATTGTGGTCGTTGTTTCTGCAATGGGAGATAGTACTGATGATTTGTTAGAACTGGCTAGTCAAATTACCTCGAACCCCTCACCAAGAGAAATTGACATGCTGTTAACAACAGGAGAACAGGTATCCATCTCTCTTTTAACAATGGCATTACATAGCTTAGGTATACCTGCAATCTCTTTAACTGGCTGGCAAGCAGGAATAACTACGGAATCTATTCACGGGAAGGCAAGAGTAAAGAATATTGAAAATCGAAGAATAATCGATGAATTGAAACAGGGAAAAGTTGTGATTGTAGCTGGTTTCCAAGGAATAAGCAAAGAAGGAGAAATTACCACTTTAGGTCGTGGTGGCTCTGATACTAGTGCAGTTTCATTAGCTGCTGCTATTGAAGCGGATTTATGTGAGATTTACACAGATGTTGAGGGCGTTTATACTTCTGATCCGAGAGTGGTTAAAAATGCTCAAAAGTTAAATGAAATCAGCTATGACGAAATGCTCGAATTGGCTAACTTAGGGGCTGTTGTCTTACATCCAAGAGCGGTTGAGAATGCAAAAAATCATAATGTTCGATTGGTTGTACGATCTAGTTTTATTAATAAAGAGGGGACTATTATTAAGGAGGAGAAAGAAATGGAAAGTGTTAAAGTCGTAACAGGTGTAGCTCACGATTTAGATGTAGCTCGTGTGCAAGTGATTGATTTAGATAATGAATTAGGAACATTATCTAATTTGTTTAAAACCTTAGCTAATCATAGTATCAATGTAGATATGATTGTTACTAGTGATTATTATGCAGATAAAATCAATGTTTCATTTTCTATCTCCAATAAAGATTTAAAGGAAACATTACAAATATTAGAAAATAATAGTTCAACAAATACTAAAATAAAATTCGATCAAAATCTAGCAAAGGTCTCCATTGTTGGTGCAGGTATGATCTCCAACCCTGGTGTGGCAGCAGAAATGTTCCATATCTTAAGTAAAGCAGGTATTCCTATCCGCATGGTTAGTACATCTGAGATAAAAGTATCCTGTTTAGTTCCAAGTGAACAGGCACTAGAGGCAGTAATGGTTTTACATGAATCCTTTCATCTTGAAGGAAGCTTAGTAAATAAATAAAAAATTGAGAATAAATTAAAGGATTTTATAACTTATTACAGAATAGTTATTATAAACATAGATTGATAGAATATAGAATGAAAACGAAAAAAGTAGAAGGTCTATTGTATAGAAAAAGAATCATTTTTCTATTATAGGCCTTTTCTTAAATAACAAAAATTTTTCTAAATCTTTAAAAAATGGCCGAAATCCTTGAAATAACAGGGTTTCTTCATAAAAAACAGAGGAATTCTGCTCTATATCTTTGTTGCGATTTGGAAAAGTAAGCGTTACAATGAATTTGGACAAAAATGTTCCTTTTTTTGGTTTCTTTTTGAAGCCGATTTGTTTTAAATTAAATTTAAAAAGAGAAAAAGGGGGCTAGGGGTAGGAGGAAGGAAGGGCTTTAAGATTGAAGATTTTTTTAATCTAAAAAGGGGGGAACGAATTTCCATGGCAACTTCACATTTTTTCAATCGCAGGTTGCATTCATTATTAGGAATTATTCCTGTTGGAGTATTCTTATTAATTCATTTAACTGTAAACTATATGGCTACAAGAGGACCAGAAGCATTTAATAATGCAGCTGGATTTATGGCAAGCTTGCCTTACCTTTATGTACTAGAATTCGCTATTATTTTCTTACCACTACTTTATCATGCTGTTTATGGTCTATATGTGGCTTTTCAAGCGAAGAATAACGTAGGAAATTATAGCTTTTTTAGAAACGTAATGTTTATGCTTCAAAGATATACAGGAATTATTACTTTAATTTTCGTTGGATGGCATGTTTGGGAAACTCGCGCTCAAAAGTTCTTTGGAGAAGAAGTTAACTTTGACATGATGTCTAGTATTTTATCCAATGATTTTTCATTGATTTTTTACATTGTGGGTGTAGTTTCTGCTATTTTCCACTTTAGTAATGGAATGTGGTCATTCTTAGTAAGTTGGGGAATTACTATTGGACCAAGAGCTCAAAGATTATCTAGTATCGTATGGATGGTAGTTTTTGTTCTAGTATCTATCGTTGCAATTTCAGCATTATTCGCATTTATAGGTTAGGGGGGAGCGAGAAGATGAGTAGTCAAAGAATAATTATTGTCGGTGGAGGTCTAGCTGGATTAATGGCAGCCATTAAGGCAGCTGAAGCTGGCGTTCACGTTGATCTATTTTCATTAGTACCAGTAAAGCGCTCTCATTCTGTTTGTGCGCAAGGTGGTATTAATGGAGCAGTAAATACCAAAGGTGAAGGTGACTCTCCTTGGATTCACTTTGATGACTCTGTTTATGGTGGAGACTTTTTAGCGAACCAACCACCAGTAAAAGCAATGGCAGAAGCAGCACCTGGTATTATCCACTTATTTGATCGTATGGGTGTTATGTTTAACAGAACTCCTGAAGGTCTTTTAGATTTCCGTCGCTTTGGTGGAACTCAGCATCATCGTACTGCATTTTCTGGTGCAACTACAGGCCAACAATTATTATACGCAACAGATGAGCAAGTTCGTCGTTGGGAAGTAGCTGGATTAGTTACTAAGTATGAACATTGGGAGTTTTTATCTGTTGTATTAGATGACGAGGGTAAAGCTCGTGGTATTGTGGCACAAGACCTTAGAAGCATGGAAATACATACTTTTGTTGCTGATGCAGTATTGTTAGCAACTGGTGGTCTTGGAATGATTTTTGGTAAATCCACAAACTCAGTAATTAATACTGGATATGCAGCTAGTGCTGTTTATCGTCAAGGGGCTGTTTACGGAAACCCAGAGTTTATCCAAATTCACCCAACAGCGATTCCGGGAGATGACAAAAACCGTCTAATGTCTGAATCTGCTCGTGGTGAAGGTGGACGTGTTTGGACTTATAAGGATGGTAAGCCTTGGTACTTCCTAGAAGAAAAGTTCCCTGCATATGGTAACCTTGTCCCTCGTGATATCGCAACTCGTGAAATTTTCCACGTTTGCGTAGATTTAGGGTTAGGTGTAGATGGAGAAAACAAGGTATATCTTGACCTATCACATAAAGATCCACATGAATTAGATATCAAACTTGGTGGAATCATGGAAATCTATGAAAAATTCGTAGGAGATGACCCAAGAAAAGTACCTATGAAAATTTTCCCTGGTGTGCACTATTCCATGGGTGGATTATGGGTTGATTATGATCACATGACCAATATCCCAGGTTTATTTGCTGCAGGAGAAGTAGATTATCAATATCATGGTGCTAACCGTTTAGGAGCTAACTCCTTATTATCCGCTATTTATAGTGGTATGGTTGCTGGTCCAAAAATGGTGGAATACATTAAAGGTCTTAAAAAATCTGCTGCTGATGTTTCAAGCAAATACTTTGAAGATCAGAAGAAAGCAGAGCAAAATAAGTATGACAGTATCCTTCGCATGAGCGGTAACGAAAATCCATATAAGCTTCATGAAGAGTTAGGTACTATTATGACTGAGAACGTAACTGTTGTACGTTATAATGACCGTCTACAAAAAACTGATCTAAAGCTTCAAGAATTATTGGAGCGCTACAAGCGTATTAATATGTCCGATGCTGCAAAATGGAGCAATCAGGCTACCATGTTTACTCGTCAATTAGAAGGTATGCTAGTAATGGCTCGTGCGATTACATTAGGTGCATTAAATCGTAATGAAAGTCGTGGTGCCCATTATAAACCAGATTTCCCTGAGCGTAATGACGAACAATGGTTAAAGACGACAATGGCAACATATACTCCTGAAGGTCCTAAGTTTGATTATCAGGATGTTGATGTCTCTTTAATTAAGCCTAGACTTCGAAACTATGCTGTATCGAAGGAGGAGACAATAAAATGAGTGAAAAAGTAATTCATTTAATTGTTAGTCGACAAGACGGCCCTGATTCAAGGCCATATACGGAAGAATTTAAGGTTCCATACCGTCCTAATATGAATGTTATTGGTGCTTTAATGGAGGTTCAAAAGAATCCCGTTAATACAAAGGGTGAAACTACTACTCCAGTAGTATGGGAAATGAACTGTTTAGAAGAGGTTTGTGGTGCATGCTCCATGGTAATCAATGGCAAACCACAACAATCTTGTAGTGCATTAATTGATAAGCTTGAGCAACCAATTCGTTTGGAGCCAATGCGTACTTTCCCAATCATTCGTGACTTGTTAGTAGATAGAAGTAGAATGTTTGATGCATTAAAGCGTGTTAAGGCTTGGATTCCAATTGATGGTACCTATGACTTAGGTCCTGGACCAAGAATGCCTGAGAGAACAAGACAATGGGCATATGAGCTATCTAAATGTATGACTTGTGGTGTTTGCTTAGAGGCATGTCCTAACGTAAACAGTAAATCCTCATTCATTGGACCAGCTCCAATCAATCAGGTTCGTTTATTTAATGCTCATCCAACTGGAGAAATGAACAAGGAAGAGCGTTTAGATGCAATTATGGGAGATGGCGGAATTACAGACTGTGGTAATTCTCAAAACTGTGTAATGTCTTGTCCAAAAGGCATTCCATTAACCACTTCTATCGCAGATCTAAATCGTCAATTAACCGTTCATTCCTTCAAAAAATTCTTTACGAACTGATTTTAATAAATCGAGATAATAAGTCCGTAACCAAAAGTTACGGACTTATTTTTTTTTTTGAGAAAAGAGAGTTTCTTTAACGAATTAATAAAAAAAAGTAAAAAAATGTCGAAATTTGTGCAGGGGAATAAAAGCTTCATATAGAATTGTTTATTCAAAGAAAAGAAACTAAAAAGGAGACTGCAACATCATGGCCTTCATCAATTATCTTTTTGTTACTATACCAGAATCAATGATTGTCGTTTTATGGGGAGCAATATTAATTGGATATCGCTTTCATGAAGTGAAAACAAAAATATTATTGGGGGGGATTTTACTAGCTACTCTTTCTGATGTGATGTGGCTGTTTGATTTTCTACCAGACTTAAGAGTACTGATCACTTATTCTTTAAGCATTTTGTTATATAAGTTTCTATTAAAAGAGAGCTGGCTTCGCTCAATCGTAATGTTTTTGGGTACTTTTTTAAGTTTAATCATCAGTGAAATTATTGTTGTTTTAATGGTTTCACCTTTTGTAAATATAGAAACGATTGTAAATACACCTTATCTAAAAGCACTAATTACCTATTTATATTTAATTCCAATAATAGTCGGGATAATATTATTTCAAAAAAAGAATTGGAGCTTTAATACAATATTTAAACGAAAAAAAAATAATGCCAATCGATCTAACATATATTGGATGTTCATCATCGTATCAGCAATTGGACAAATCTTATTAATTGTTTATTTAAATTATGCTTTTTATATTGAGAAAACCAGTGGTGCTGAGAGAAGAATATTATTTGAAATTTCAGGAATTCCACTAATCAGTCTATTACTGCTAATTTTTGATGTGGTGTTAATCTACCATATAATTAAATACAAGAATTATCAGCATAATCTAGAGTTGAATCAATTTGAAGATTCCTATCAAGAAAATATGCAGGGTTTAATTCATACCTTAAAAAGTGAGAGACATGATTATATAAATGATATTCAGGTGCTTTATGGGATGTCTCAAGAAAAAATGTATGACCATTTACAAGAGTATTTACAGCATTTAGTAGTCAATATAACCAAAGTAAATAGAGTGATTTCATTAAAAAATATTCCAGTTAGTGCTTTTTTACATTCTAAATTCAATGAACTAGAATCAAACAATATTGAATTAAAAATCCAAGTGAATACACAGGATACTTTTTCATCAATTAAAGGCTATGATATTGTAAAAATTATTAGCAATATTGTAGATAATGCAATTAGAGCAATAACAGAAGCAAAAATAGAGAAACCATATATTGAGTTACAATGGGATAAACAAGATAATAAGGCAATCATTACAATAATTAACAATGGTCCTAAAATTGATAAAAATAAATTAGATCTTCTTTTTCAGGAAGGATTTTCTACAAAGAAAAAGAATACTAATAGTGGATACGGTTTAGCCATTGTAAAAAAATCAGTAGACAAATACCATGGTAAAATTAAGGTAAGCTCATCAAAAGAAAAGACTTCGTTTACAATCATAATTCCTTTATAAGGTGGAATGAATTTGATTACAAGGATTTCTTATTGGTTAGCTAATATACTTGCCACTAAAGCAGAACGAAATGATAAAGATTACATTCGCTATGGGATTGAGATTAGTTTGAGTGTTCTGTCAAAGATTTTATTTTTCGTTATCATTTCCTTATTTTTTGATGTTTTGCTAGAAATGATGATTGTTGCTTTTACATTTGCTTTGTTTCGAATATTTTCAGGTGGAGTTCATTTATCTACGTATTATCGATGTCTTTTCACTTCTACAATTTTATTTCTAGTTCCAGCAATATTACTAGCCAAACTAATCAATTTATCAACCATTATTAGTTTGGTTTTTATTTATTTAGTTTTAATTATGGGTATAATAATCATCTTTCTTTATGTTCCATCAAGTGCAAGCAATAGACCGATTCCTATAGAAAAGCATAAATCATTTCGACTTAAAAGCTACACATTTCTTTTTACTGTACACATTTTCCATTCTTATCTAATTACCACAAATTATTGGAATCTTGTCTTTTATTCATCATCAGGCATCCTTTTGCAGACTTTTTCATTAACTCCTTTGGGTATATCTTTTTTTAAATTTATAGACCGAGTATTTGATAGGAGTTTAAAAATAAAAGGGGGTAAAAATGGTGAAAAAAGTATTTAATGTATTTGCATCCTTTTTTGCAATGCTTGCAGTTGTAGAAACATCAACCGCTAGTTTAATCTTTGTTTATCAACCAGAATTACCAAAAGAAGAATAATTACTTTACTACATAGACAACGACTCTGAAGATAGGACTAAAGAACCAGGTTAGATTGGTTCTTTAGTCCTTTTATTTTTAAAATAGAAACAAATGGAAGGATAATCGATTAATTTGCAGAATTATATCAAAATTAAAAAGAAAATGTCGAAAGTGACAACAAAGAAGGAGTAGTGATGATGAAAGTAAAGAAGTATTTCTCAAAGCTTATTAATATTCTAAGTATAAAGAGGGATAAATCTCTAGGTGTACAGAAAGTTAAGAATGGTAAAAATGAAAAGAAGTCTAAAAGAAACGTAACTGTTCAACAAAAACTGATCTTCAGCTTTTTAATCGTTGTATTAGGACTTTCTTTTGTAAGTGGGCTTTCATTTTATCAAATAACACAAATACAAAATAATTACGAGGACATTTTGGAGAGAGATGTTGATTACTTACTTAAAGCACAACAATTACAATCATTAATTATGGAAGAGCTTAATTTGGTTCAGAAATATGGGATTTCAAAAGAGAATCAGTTAGTAGAAAGTATTGAAGTCCTAAATAACCAATCTTCTTACCTATTAAAACAATTAATTACTACAGGAGAAGCATTAGGTGGTAATTATAAATTGCTGACAGGGGATTTTCAAACATTACAGCAAATATTTGAGAATTATACGGACGTAGAAAAGCAAATGGTAGCAGCGATTCAAGAAGATAATATGTCTCTATTTACTGGATTAATGGATAGAAAGCTTGAGGAAGCCGTCTCTAAAAAAATGGACGATATAATGGAAAAGGTAAAATCAGATATAGAAGCAAGTCAATTGGCAAGTCAAGATCGTGTTGAAAAAATTAAAGGATTTGTTTTAACCACAATTTCTATCGGTATTATTGTTGCGTTAATTATTGCAATTTTTATAGCACGAAATATATCAAAGCCTGTAAAGCAATTATCAAAATTTGCTAATCAGATGGCTGAAGGAGATTTAACAGAGGATATCCTGAGCATTAAAAATAAAGATGAGATTGGTCAGTTAGTTGTTGCTTTTCAAAATATGCAGTCCAATTTACGAGAAGTAGTTAAAAATATTCAATTGAGTGCAGAACAGGTAGCAAGTACTTCAACTGAGTTGGCTGCTAGTGCAGATCAAACGATGAATTCAGTTGAACAAATTACTATTACAATGCAGGAAATTGCTGTCGGAAGTGATACCCAAGTTGAAAAAATGCAAAAAACAGCAGAATATATTAAACAATTTAACCAACGAATTAATCATATTAATCAAAATGCACAAGAAGCAGCTTCAGCGGCCATGCAAACTACCGGCGTTGCTCAACAAGGAGTAACAGTAATTGATGGAGCAATAAATCAAATGAATTTAATCGGTAATTCAATGGAACGTTCTGTAGAAGTTGTTACGAAACTGAATGAACGATCTGAAAAAATTAATGAGATTGTGACCTTAATTACTAGTGTAGCGGAACAAACTAATCTTCTTGCACTTAATGCAGCAATTGAAGCTGCTAGAGCAGGCGAACATGGAAAAGGCTTTGCTGTTGTAGCTAATGAGGTAAGAAAACTAGCAGAACAATCAGGCAGTGCAGCACAAAGTATAATGACTATGATTCAGGAAATAAAAAATGATACGATAATGGCAGTAAATTCAATGGTAGAAGGAAACAAAGAAGTAAAAGAGGGTATAGAGGTAGTTAAAACTGCAAGCGATGCATTTAATGAAATTTTAAGTGCGATTAATAACGTGGCACAAACCAGTGAAGGAACACTGAGTGCTGCAAATGAAATGGATCAATATGTTAACCAAGTTGTTGTGGCAATTGAAGAGATGCAGCAGTTAATAGAATTAAGTGCAGGACATACTCAAACAATTGCTGCAGCTTCAGAAGAGCAAAATGCATCAATGGAAGAGATTGGTTCATCAGCAGAGGGGCTCTCTCATATGGCAGAGGAATTAAGAGAAGTGGTAAATAAATTTAAACTAAATAGCTAATTTCAGATGAATTTTAACTAAAAAAAGGAAAGCACCCAAATTGGGTGCTTTAGCTTTTTGCAGATGCTTTAACCATTTCAATTGCTTTTTCATAGTCTGGGTGATCAGTTACCTCTTTTACATATTCCACATAGGTAACAATATTATCTTCATTTACAACGAAGATTGCACGTGCTTCTAATCGTAATCCTTTTAGGTATGTACCATATGCAGATCCAAAGGACATGGTTTGGTAATCGGATAATGTTATTACTTTATCAATACCTGCTGCTCCACACCAACGTTTTTGTGCAAAAGGTAAATCAACACTGATGGTTAAAATTGTAGCATCAAGATTGGATGCTTCTTGATTAAAGCGTCTAGTTTGAGCATCACACACACCAGTATCCAAAGATGGAACAACACTGATTAATTTTAAACCCGGAAAATCAGCTAATGTCTTAGGTTGTAATCCATTATCTACTACTGTAAAATCAGGAGCTTTATCTCCTACTTTAATTTCTGGTCCAAGTAATGTAGCAGGATTGCCTGCAAAAGTAACTACGCCATTGCGTTCTTCCATTAAAAATTCCCCCTTAGGTTAAATACATACTTATTATACATTTAAATATAGAAAATATCAATATGCAGAAAAGTGGAATTAGAATATATTTTACGCTTTGTCTAAATAAGGTTTTACAATCAATCGATGTAGTGTAGCTTCAATGATTCCTAAAAAAAGAGAAACGAAAATAGCTCCTATAAAACTAACATGACCTACATTAAAAATGGTAGGGATAAAAAAAGTAATAGTTCCCATAAAGACAGCTCCCATAAATGAAGAAGGTAGATTATGATGCTTAGGAACAACAATCCAATCTGCAAAAACGCCAACCAGAGTAAAGAAAAAAGGAATTGCTATTAAAAGAATAAATGGGAACGTAATTATGTTAAGCATATTCAAGATGATAAATATCATACTAAAAGATAAAAATTTTATTAAAAAGTTAAAAATATGGGTGTATATAGGGACGGATTTCAATAATACTCCTCCTTAATTATAGAAGTGTTTCTTAATAATAGTCACAAAAATATCAACTTCTAAATATACTAAAGGGTAAACACCCCCTCTTATACTGTCCCAATAGGAAAGCCTAAGGATATTCTCCTTAGGCTCTTTTTATACTTCTGCTCGATCTCTAAATAATAATGAAATGGTGTAGATTCCGGCTAATCCAACTAAAGTGTAAACAACGCGACTTAACCATGCATCTTGACCGCCAAATAAGGATGCAACCAAATCAAATTGAAATAAGCCTACTAATAACCAATTTAAAGCACCGATAATTACAAGGATTAGAGACAGTCTAGTCATGTCATATCCCTCCTTTCCCTATAAGTATTTCCAAGTATAAAATGAAATATTCTAGGGAACAACGAAGTAGCTAGCTTAAATGAAGATATAAGAAGGATTGCATATCTGCTGGTAAAGCAGCATGAAAGGATAAATATTCATTCGTAACAGGATGAAAAAAACTGAGTTGATAAGCATGGAGGGCTTGTCTATTTAGATAACCATTACCTACTTTTCCTCCATATAACTCGTCTCCAATCAACGGATGACCAATCCAGCTCATA